>JAKSJG010000045.1 GCA_024398365.1 Bacteroidales bacterium
GGCAAGAACAAGAGCAGAAGCATCATCGAAGTCCTCGAAGACAGCGAACTCGGTGAAAACGAGCTCCCTGACCTCAGCGGCAAGAAGCTGACCGTTGTAGGCAACGGCAAGATATGGGACATCTCAGAGCGCACCAAAGAGATCGCCACTGACGAAGTCACTGACGTAAAGTTCGAATCCCTCATAATTGACGGTAAGGACGCTGAAAACGGCTTCCGTTTCATCAACAACAACGGTACTGTCAGCTTCGGACTTGGTACAGAAGTCAAGAACGTAATATTCAACAACCCTAGCTCAGGCGCATGCGGTGTCATCTACAACTATATCGGTGCGACCCTGAATATCAACGGAGCATATATCCACGACTGCGCTTCAATGTCAACAGGCACAGTAAGCGGCGGTCTGATTGCCAACTATGGCGGTCACATCGCTATGGATGCAGGTACCATTGAAAACTGCAAGTGCATAGGTGAAGGCACCATCCGTGGTGGTTTCTTCTACAGCACCTACATGACAGATGCGGCAAAGTCAATCGGTACAGCCACCATCACAGGCGGTACCATAAAGGGTTGTGAAGCCATCAACGGCGGTGCGATCTATTCATATGCCGGCAAGGGTACAATTTCCAATGTCACATTCTCAGACTGTAAGGCCAGCAGCGCCGCTTCCGTAATATATGCATACAGTTACAGTGCCTCACAAACCTCAACCTGGACATTCAGCAACTGTAAATTCGAAAACTGCACAGCTAAAAATGGCGGTGTATTCAGAGAGACAGCAGGAAGTGCAAACCTTACTTTTGACAAATGTTCAATAAAGAATTGCTCGGCTTCGTATGCAGGTGGATTCGGAGAAATGACTACCGGTACAGTCACAGTCAAGGGTGGCTCGACAATAGAGGAATGCACCGCACAGTATGGCGGCTGTATGTCTATCGATGGCGGAACCTTCAACTTGGACAACTCAACGATCACAGGATGCTACCTCGTTGGTTCCGGTTCCGGCGGCACTGCTTACATTGACGGCGGTGCAGTCAATCTGGTGAACAGTACAGTATATGGTACAAACATCTATTTGACCAAAGCCGGTACACTTACACTCGACAATACTAACTTTACATACACTGGTACAGGCTATGGTCTGTACGGCTACGGTACAAGCAGCGCTGGCGCTGGTGTCATCAATGTCAAGAACGGATCCAAGGTCAAGGCCACCAAGGGCAGCTGTATATATGATAGCTACTGCACAGTAAACGTCGATGACAGTGAACTCGTTGCTGCAGGCAGCTATTGCTTTTACCTTTATACTGGTGGTAAGGGCACCGTCACCAATGTCTCTGCTGCCAATACCAAGGACGGCGGATATATATTCTACTCAGGAACCGGTAACAAAGCTTCCAAGCTGACAGTCAACAGCGGCTATTATGCAGCTACTAACAGTACAGGATGCTATTCATCTACCAACTCAAGCAGCTGCATCTACATAGCAGGCGGTTATTACTTAAACAATGCCTTCTCTTCCAATACTCAGTACAACAGCGTTTCTATCAAGAGTGTTGTTCCGAGGACCAGGGAAATCGGCGGCGTATCCTACTCACTCCCTTATCAGGCTAAGTAATATGCCAACAATCTGAGCCAACGATAATAAGACTCACAATAAGCAATATGACCTCGGAGACAGAAAACTCCGAGGTCATATTTGATATAAAGACATGAAACAGGACAGACAGCAATACATTGAGGTCAAGAGTCTGGAAGAACTGCCGCAGCCGGCGGACGGACTCGTGCAGCATTACGTTTTCCAGTACATTGATTTCCGCAAAGCTCCGGATTATGCCACAAAGATGCATTTCTGCGACTGCCTCTTCACCGGATGCATCATTCCAGCGAACATGCGCCGCCGCTTCTACGACGGATGCCTTGACTTTCCGAGGCTCGGTATGCCATACGTGGCGTTCAGGACCGGACTCTACACCGGCAGAACGCTTTATGAAGGCTTCGATCCGGCCAGGGAGGAATCATTCGAGGAATGCTTCGACACGCGCATTTACAAGGATTATATAGCCAAAGGCAAGCGCGCCGACTGTTTCAAGGAGACCCTGGCACGCACGCTGCACGACCACTCGATCAGCGATGCGATGCACGATCTTCTGACCCGCTACGACGAGAAGGACGTAGTGGCGATAATGGGCGGCCACGCCATGAAGCGCAGCGACGAGTGCTACGCCAAAATAGCCTGCATAAGCAAGAAACTGACCGCGGCCGGCAAACTTATGGTATCGGGAGGCGGTCCCGGCGCAATGGAGGCCACGCACCTCGGAGCCTGGATGGCAGGACGCAGCGGAGATGAACTCCGCGATGCGCTTTCAATGCTCGCCTGTGCGCCAACTTTCCGCGACAAAGGCTGGCTCTCGAGCGCCTTTGCCGTAATGGACAAATATCCGCAGGACAAATACCGCAGCCTCGGCGTCCCGACCTGGTTCTACGGCCACGAGCCTGCCACTCCGTTCGCGACTGACATCGCGAAATACTTCGACAACAGCATACGCGAAGACGGCATCCTGACCATCGCCATGGGCGGCATCATCTACACTCCGGGCGCCGCCGGCACCCTGCAGGAAATATTCCAGGACGGAGCCCAGAACCACTACGAGACCTTCGGCTACGCCAGCCCGATGGTATTCTTCGGAGTGGATTACTATACTAAGGAAATCCCTGTCTATCCCCTCCTTCAGCAGCTGATGAAGGACGGCAAATACCAGCACCTCATCCTCTCAATCACCGACGACTGCGACCAGGCAGCCGACTTCCTGATCAACTGGAAATAGCCATACGCCCTGCGCTACTCGTAACGTCCGCCATGTTGGCGCGGTGCAGGGCGTCCGTCAGGGCGGCCCGGGCCTTCAGGACCACCGGGGCCACCGGGACCACCGGGGCCGCCCGGGCCATCGTGCTTGCGGCGTCCTGCCTCATTCTCTATATGATACATCTCCTGTATCTGGCTCGGCTTCAGAAATTCCTGAAAGCGCGAATAGTATTTCTTCCTGATCTGAAGTATCTGTTCACTCACTTCAAAATTCTTGCGTATGGCCTTGTCAATGGCCGTCTCGTCATCTTTTTCCTTTGGCGGACGTGCATATCTGGCGACTGCATCGATTTCTTTTCTGAAGGATGAATATTCCTTGACGAACCTGTCCTTAGTTTTCCCTTCCAGACCGAGCCAGGAGACAATGTCATCCATCTGCATACGGATGATTTCCTCGTCACTCAGGCGTTCCGGACGGAAAGGTCCGGGCTGCGCATTACCGTAAACTGACATGAGAATCAGGCAGCAAGTCAAAACAAATCTTTTCATGGCTCTAGAAGTTTACTTGAAGGAAAATATCGTAATCATACATACTTGCAAGAGTATTGACCTCCTTGTCCATCAACCTGTTGTCCGCATTACGGACAATGGCTGGAACCGCGAAGAGCAATAATGCAATGAGCACAGCCGTGGCACCATAGCCCAGCGCACGCTTGCGGGCAAGGTATTTAGACATTGCCTGATTGCAAGTGTCCGGAAAAAAATTCTCCGGGACGGTGTAGGGATTATAGTTGTTCTTCATTGATGTATTGTGTTACTTTCTTTTTTGCCAAATGATAATTCACCCGCAGGGTGTCTATGCTGGAACCGGTGATACCGCTTATCTCCTCGTATTCCATCTCATCGAAGAATCTCAGGTTGAATACAAGCCGCTGCGCCTGGGGCAGCCGCAAGACGGCTTTCTGCAGATCTATGGCCGCGGCCTTGTCATAATCGACGTAGGCACTCTCAGCCAGCAATTCGCAGAGGTGCTCGGATATATCGTCGCACTTGAGTTCCTTCGCCTTCCGTTTCAGGAATCTGTTGGCCTTGTTGGTGGCCACGGCATAAAGCCAGGCCTTCGCCTTTGACCGGTCCCTTATCTGCCACCAATGGAGGTAAAGGCTCGACAATGTATCCTGAAGCAGGTCCTGGGCATCCTCGTGACAGACCACCATACGACGGATATGCCAGTAGAGAGGCTCACTGTAAAGCCTCACCAGTGTCTCATATCTGTCAGTCTGCCCCATACAATGCGAATAAGCAATCAGAATGAATATTTGTATTCGACAGCCATGATGGCATTCATCGAATTATCCCAGGAAAATGATTTCAATTTAGTACCTTCGGCATTGGTATCTATCACCTTGTCGCAGCATTTGTCAAACATCAGCCTGAAATCTATGTCCTGATGTCTGTCAATCTTCCATTCCATGCCCAGTGCGCCTCTGAAACGGTTGGGATAGGCATCCGAATAACCCGTGAATGAATAATTGATGTACTTCCCACTGGCCTCGTCATAATCAGCTGTAAAAGACGGGCCATTGAGACAATTGCGCAATTCCAGATAAGTGTATGGCTCCAGGTGCACAAGTCCCTTGTATGCCAGTTTCAGCCTTGACTTTAGTTCCAGCAGGCTCGGGGTCTGCTGATAGACGTTGATATCGTATGCCTTGTGTGTCATCTGCAACCTTTCACGCAGGCTCAGTTTCCAGGATCCGTACTTGTGAGACACTGCCGCGTCGGCATACACGCGATGCCTCGGCTTCAAAACATCTTCACTGTCATAATGCCATATATAGTAATATCCCAGTCCCAGGTCAAGGAAGGACACGGGCGAATATGCAATTCCCAAATTCAGCTGATTGCGGTCCACTGCGCTGCAATTATCCTCCGCTCTCAGTTCGTAACCGGCATCCAGATGCAGGCCTTTCTTTATCTTCCAGTCGAAATCGGCTGAGACTCTGCCTCTCAGATCATATTGCGACACCTCCGCCCTCGGCTGGCCATTGGCATCCACGCCGACAAGTAGCAGCAGAGGCAGAAGTATCTTGACAATATCAGTACGGTATATTATCCTGATCATTGCAGAGTCCTTGAGGAAATCTATCTGCCCCACTTCGACATCCTTTATATCAAGGCCTGTCCTCTCCGTCAGGTCCGCAATCAGTTCGGAACGCCTTTGCGGGACTATCAATTTGATTTTGTCATACTGGATCTGCTTCGTCGCGGTGCGAGGCAGGGACCATGCGTGTTCCAGGAAGAACAGCAGCGCGACAATCAGGACATTGGTAATGATGGAGATGCCCACATCCTGACGGGAGAAAGCATAGCAGGGCATGCCATCGGCAGTGCCAATTACCTTATATACAGCGGACAGTCCGTTGATGGCGGCCACTGCGATGATAATGAACAGGTATGTCATCTCCCTGATCGGCACGGTCTCCGTCCTGTAACGTATTATGCCGAATATCGCGAACAGTCCAAGAGTCAGGCCCACCCCTATCTCAACGCTTCCCATCTTGTGAAGCAGCAGCAACATCGCTGACGAGAAGATCATAAAAGTGAAATAGTAGTCCGTCCTGCGGCTCTTGGGAAAATACAGGAACCTGGTTATGACAAAACAGGTCAGCAGATTGAGCAGGAACCTGACTGCAAGTTCCGTCAGGCTCTGGCTTGCAGTCATTGTGCATTCCCCTAATGATTGGATGTCCAGGAGTTCGCTTTCCGGGAGATCGGTGAGTTGTAATAATGTCATATCTGTTCCTTCATTTTATTTATCAATATCAGTTTCCGCTTGAATCTGCCTGACTTTACGTCACTATCCGTCAGCGCAGATCCTATGCAGTATTTGCTTATGCGCACCGGCTTCACCCGGCAGTCAAGCAGGATATCCCTCAGGATACTGGGGCGGTTGCCATCCTGCTTCACTTCGATGATGACCAGCGGCCCCATATCGGCAGATGTCCCACGCCTGACGTTGTTGAAGCGCAGACCGAAATCAATGGTGGAACGCTCCGTCATATCTGGGTTGACCAGCGTTATCCTGGAGAAAACCGTCTCAAGGGACGGGGAAAGGGATGCTGCCGGATATCTCAGTCTGCTCTCAAGCCAGTTCAAAACAGATTCATCGTTCAGAGACATCATCCAGTAATTCTCCGCCGGTATCTCAATGCGTTTTTTCTTTGTCCTCCCGTGGTTGTCCTTGTTCTTCAATTCCAGGAACACAACACCTGATGACACATAACTGCGCGTCCTCAGTTTCTGACGCACAAGGCGTCTGTTGTGATGGTCAAGATACATCTGCAAGTTCCTGGTGTCGTAGTACAGCGAACGGTACTGATGAATGCGTCCGCCTGCCGTTTCAAAAACAAGGTAAGCCTTTTCACGGGCCTTCTCCAATACTTTGTCAAGAGTCTCCAGATCCGTGAGGTACTTTGTATCCACACGATTCATCAGACGTATCGCGTCCATCTCCTCCAATGCTACAGGAGGCATCTGATCAAGAATTCCGAAGTCAGTCCGCATGTTCACGGTATGTATATTCCACAACCTTCACTTTGACCAGCTTGCCTCTGGCATCGTAAGTATATATGCTTTTCTTCTTCCCGAATTCGTTATATTCGAATTTCCGGATACTGTCCAGGCGGCCCTTCTCATTATATGTCAGTTCCCTTGAAATCTTGCCTGAAGCATCATATTCGTATTTTTTTGTCCAGACTTTGCCCAATTTGGTGTATTCAGTCTCCTGGATTTTCCGTCCATCGGAATTGTAGATGGTCTCATGGTCCAGGTATCTGGTATTTGAGCTCACCTCAGTGATCCATTCCTTCGTGACAAGGTCACGTTTGTCAAGCGTCCTGATCGTCTGAGCTGATGCGTTGCACTGCATCAGCGTCAGAAGGGCTGCGATTATCATTGCTGAACGTCTCATACAAATCCTCCTGTTTACCATCCCCAACCGCCAGGGCCGCCAGGGCCGCCGGGACCACCGGGGCCGACACCGGGAGTATTTCCGCCGGCAGATGTGTATCCGGATGCCGTGACAGTGGCCGAATTGCCGCCGGATGATTTTCCGCCAGTTGACAGGATGCCGTCGAAATACAACGATGCATCGCTGACTGTCGCCGAGGTCTTCAGCGTATATTTGTTGCCGGAAACCAGAGACGGTGCGGATATGAACAGGCCGCTGCCACCTGATGAAGGAGTCCTGAAGCTGAACAATGTGCTGTCCCCGTCGCATAGGCTGTAGGTAGTATTGCGATTCCAGGATGTGCTTATGACAGCCTGAGTCACTGACGAATTGCGTTCTATGCCGCCCAAGGCTATCAAATTTCCGCCCTGCAGGTAGAATTTATAGCCCTGCTCTGTATTCGCATCTATTCCCACCTCCGGGCTTCCGCTGCAGATGGCGAATACGCTGCCGCCTTTCATTATCAGATTTCCGTTGGCATCCAGTCCGTCATTGCCTGTGGAATACGCATATACCACGCCTCCGGATATTGTCATAGTCTGGGCGGAATTGATGGCATCGTCATTTGAAGTGGCGCTGATGCAGCCGCCGCTGATGACAATATTGCCCTTGGCTTCTATCGCTTCGTGAGATGCTGCACTTGCCGTCACTTCCGCACCCGAGAAGGTCAGATTGCCGTCAAACTTGATGCATTTCGAAGAAACAGAGCTGCTGGAAGAGCTGTACTTGTTATTGCTTGAGCCATAGTTGGCTCCGCTGGCTTTGGCTACTACCCTGCCGCCTTCAAAGAAGCCGTCCTTGTCTCCGCTTATGCACTTGCAACCCTTGCCGCTCGCAGTGATATTCAGCTCGCCTCCGGTTATGACGAACATCTGGTCAGCCTTGATGCCGGCGGCCCCTGTCAGTTCCGAATCGACCATCCCGGCCGACGCTTTGTTGACCAGCGTGGTGACGCCGCCGTCAATAAACATCAGGCTGTCGGTGGTGAAACATTTCTTCCCTATTGCCGTGGATTCAAGCGTCACACTGATTGTTCCGCCGGATACGTAAATAGCGTCCTTGCCCCTCACTCCATGTCCCCTGGCTGATACGACTGAGATTGTCGGACCTTCATTGAACTGCACATAATCGTCACTCGTGATGCCGGCCTTGCCTGTGGCAGAGACAGCCAGACTTCCGTTTCCGCTGAATATGAGCTGCCCTTCGCTGAAGAAGGACGCCTTCATATCCTCATCCGCTATCTCTTCAGGGTACGCCCCCGAAGCATCCACAGCGCCATCCGACAAGGCATTGGTCCCCTCTATCACTACGGCAGTACTCTTCTTGCTCTGGTTATTGATGGCGGCTCCCTTTGTATTGGTCAGGGACAGGCCGTTGAGCACTATGGCCTGCTTCTTCGAACTGTAGAGCTTGAAAAAGCCGTCCGAAGCAGAACCGGAAAGGACATATCTGACCTTTTTGTCTCCCGAATTGCTGACAGTCACCCTGGCGCCCTCGGTGGTGACGGTCACTCCGTCCACGCTGCCGGAAACCTCCGCGGCATTGCCGCTATATCTGATAGAAATGCTGCCGTCATATTCGGTATCATTGCCGCCCGGCACCACCACGACGTCATGACTGCCGGGCACCGTATCCTGAGGCTGGATATCCGTAGATCCGTGAGGGTCCGAGCCGGGGATCTGCCCCTGGTTATCCCCCGGCCCCCGGCCGTTGATATCAATGCCACCTGCACAAGACACTGTCAGCAGGCACAAAACGCCCCAAATAAACATATGCTTCATCATTTTGCTTTTCAAATGTGTTACCATAATAAGAGCCCCGGCGGACCTCAACATTAAATCAGGCTTGCAAAAAAAAAGCAGAAGCGTATTTATCTGCCCATATAATGCGCCCGCTCGTCGTCTGAGAACTTCTCTATGGCGTAGCGGAGCATTGTGCGCGGCATAACCGTGTAACGGGGCGCGGATTCGCCCGGGGCTGCTGAAGAAAGGTATGCGAGCAGACGCTGATGGTCATGCTTGTCCACCTCGCGCAGGGTCCAGCCCGTCGCCTTGTGGATGAGGTCGTGCCCGTGATGCAGAAGGATGTCCGCAATCGCCAGAGCGTCTTCGAAATCGCTCTTGCGGGCGAAACTGATGGTCGTCACGATGCCGATGCGCTGCTCCCATATCGTCTTTCCGCTGCGGGCCAGCTCATACAGCACGCCGCGATCGCGCTTCATCAGCCAGTCGCCCATGATCTCCCCGCAGCTCAGATCCACAAGATCCCAGTTATTGATATACCGCGTATTTGCGAGATAGAAATCCACATACCGGCTCTGGCGCTCCGCATCCTTCTTCGAATGCTTATATAATTGCACGAGCACCAGCAGAGCACACAGGCGCACCTCGTGCCACGGACTCGATACCGCAGCCGCGACATCATCCAGTGAACAGTCCTTCCATATCTCCTTCACCAGCTGGCGCGTCACAGGGACCTTGATGCCGAGGAACATATCCCCTTCCCCATACTGTCCCTTGCCCGTCTTGAAAAAACGGCTCAGCCCGGCCACCTGCGAATCATCGCGCAGGGTCATCATCCTTTTTTCGATATCAATCATCACTTAGTTTCCGGGTTATTCATCATTGCCTGCCCTGCGAGGCTTTTCACCCTGGCCCAGACATCATCGCTGGTCAGGATACCGCTCTCGCGGATGGCGTTGTTCTGGAAATCCTCGACGCTCAGATTGTCGCTGACAATCTTGATGGCGGCGACAATTTCGATCCTCGGGGTGAAAGCGGCGATATAATTGAGCTCCATATCGAAGAGCGCCGGCTCAGTCATATCCGACTCAGTCACGAAACTGTTGCTGGTATAATCCGGGTAGCCCGTATCGGAAAGATGGAGCGGGCTGGCATAATCATCGAACACATAACTGTCATTCTTGAGCCTGTACGAGTCGCTCACCAGTGTCACGGTGCCGATCTCAAGGCAGTTGCTGCCCGCATATCCTATGCTGATCACGCGCGTACCCTCCGGCAGCGCGCTGCAGGTCCTGATTACATTTCCTGCACCGACACCGGTCAGAATGCATTCCACATCGGGGAAGCACTCCCGGCATTTGTTGAACTCCGCCTCCTCCGCCGCCAGGATGACGGTGCGCGGAGCCGGCTTGTGCGAGCATGATACCGCAAGCGCAACGGCCGCGGCAAAAGCGATGAATCTGCAAAATCCTTTCATAATTATCCGTTATCCTGCGAAGATACTAAAAATGGTGTATCAAACCGAGAAAAAAGGCGCTCAACAGAGCGCACGGCAGAAAGCACACCAATTGGCAAAGCATTATGTGATAGGCAACTACAGCAATTGTAATTGCAAAATTTATTATATATTTGTAAACACAATTTTTAAATATTCTGGTATGCCTCGAAAATATCTCTTTGCCGCACTGCTTGTGATACCCGTCCTTCTTGCTGCATTAGCAGGATGTGATGAGACGACACCCGACGGCCCGGGGACTGAACCTTCCGACAAGCCATATTTCACCACCGATATTCCGGACTTAATCAATACAGATTCAAGTATGGAGCATTACTTTGGCTATTCCACCAATCTTGATGACAGTGAAATCCAGATTACTCCTTCCGAAGACTGGTGTCGGATCGAGTATTCAGGCGGGAGCGTCAATATGCGTGTATCCAGCTGGGGCAGAGATACGGAAAAGGACGGACACGATGCATATCCTGCGCCGCGAAGTTGCACTGTCACCATTAAAGGGGGCACCATATTCACCAAAACCGTTACGGTCTGTCAGGAGTCGGACGTAAAGCTTATCGTTACACCGAACTACATGACAACGATATATGTAAGTCCATCCGGCGGGACTGAAACCCTGGCCATCGATACCAACTGCATAGGCCTGACCGCAAGCACGGACGCCGACTGGGTAAAGGCGGAATTCATCGACCGGGCCACGCTGCAGATTACAACTCAGCCGCACCCCGATAATGTCTCCAATCCGCGCACAGCCAATATCGTAATAAGTTCAATTGTGAACGATTCGGGAGCAATAAACCTCAAGGTACAGGAAAACAGCCCGGAGGTATCCCCGAACAATTACGGCTATGAAAATCACACAAACTGGGACTAAGTCATGAAAAGGATACAAACAGCATTATTGGTTGCAGCGTCATTATTCATGGCCGCATGCAGCCCACAGGATATTGACAATCAGGGCAGTGGCAACTCCATCATGGCTTCGGTGGACCGGATGCGCAGTCCTCAGACAAAAGCCCTCATGCAGGACAATCCCGGATACTCCATCGACATCTTCTGGCAGGAAGGTGACCGCATAGGTGTTTTCGGAGAGGGCGGTTCAAACGTGGAATTTGTCCTTGCAGCATCGTCTCTTTCAGAAAACGGACGCAGCGCAAGCTTTGAGACATCGGGAACCATGCCCAAAGGGACTCTGACCGCATACTTTCCGTATTGTCCAGATGCCGTTCAGAAAAATGGAGCCCTTGTCCTAAATTTTCCGTCCACACAGGAATACAACGTCAAGTCAGGCGTAGTTCAGCCTGACCCCAAGGCCAACTTCATGATTGCAAGCGGCTCCCGCGGAACGGGACTCTTCTTCCAGCCGGTGATGGCCGCATTGAAAATCGGAAAGGTGTTTGACAAGGACGTTGAGATAGACAGAGTCGAATTCCGGGACCTTGACGGCAAGGCTGTATGCGGCCCCTTCACTGCAAGTTTCCAGAACGGCACGCCGGCAACGCAATTCTCCGGGGATGGCACTGTCATCACGCTGGATTGCGGCAAATTCGTGAAGGCCGCGAAGGATGAGGCAAAAATCTTTTATCTCCTTGTACCTGCCCGTTCCTATCCGAAAGGTTTCGAACTCTGCTTCGTGACCTCCGATGGCGAGCGCATCGTACAGACGGTTGGCGCCTCCATGGGAAAGAGTCTTAAGTGCGGCTCGGTCTATCCGATAGGAGACATCACCAATTACGGGAATCTGGAAGGCATTTCATCGGAGACGTATCCGGAAGCCATATTGCTGGATCAGGGCAAGCTTGACAAGGTCAAGCTCTTGAGCAAGAACTATACGGAACTCTACGACAGCGAAAAAAACCATTTGTATGACGCCAAAGGCAGGCCATTGCATTCCTATAATCTCGAACTGATGGTTCACAAGGGCCTCAAACCGGTCGAGAACGGATGGCTGGTCTTCAACGAACAATCCGAGGAACTCCCGCAGGGTGGCGTATTCCGTATCATCTCGTGTGTAAAAGCAAACGATGATTTCTATCATGTCAATGCTGTCCCTGAAATCAATCCTTTCGCGCCGTTCAAGAACCTTCAGATCGGAAAGCAGGACGAGGAAGTCCCTGTCAACCTGAACGGCTTTATCAGCGAGGTGGTGGATGAATACGGCAAGCCGATAGATTTCAGATTCAACGAGGACGGTCAGATGGTCTTTGGCGATGATGCGGTCAACCAGATGGTAGGAGGAACGACAAGAGCGCTGGTGAACAAATGGCCTTCCAATTTCTCTCTGCCAAAATTATCGATTAACGTAAAGGGGGAAAATGCCGAGGCATCCTTTTCGCCGCAGATGTCAACCAGTATTCACACGGCAATCGGCGCCTTCGACGGCGAATTGCAGTATTGCGTCCTGAAGATAACCCCTACGCTGTCAATGGATGCAAAATTCACTCTCAAGGCCGGGCTGTCCGTCGGATCCAGCAAATATCTCTTCGGTATCAAGACCACGGGCATCCCTATCGGGGGCGTCATTGTTTTCTTTGACCTTGAAGTATATGCCACTGTCGAATTGGGAGGTCAACTGACCTTCTCCACCCAGATTTCATGTTCGCAGGATCTCGGCACCTATTGCATCTCCTACAACAAAGGCGACGGAATCATTACCAAGCAACTGAAAGAACCTGCGTTAGCCGGTTTCGACATGCCCGACCCACAGATTTCCGGAGCTGGAAACATTTACGCGAAGGGCGGTCTTCAGTTCGTGACGTCAATGAATGTTTACGGACTGCTCAGCATAGGGCTGTCAACCGATTTCCTTGTAAATGCAGGCATCACGCAGGATGCTGATGACGGCATCAATGAAAAAGGCACTGTATTCTCCGTTGCACCGGAATTGGAGATAACTCCGCGGGTCGCTGTCGGCTGTCTGGGCATCAAATGGGCTCACAACTTTGAAGAATTGACAATGTCATTCAACATGGACCCATGGTACGAGACTTATCTCATCCCGGCGGGATCCTGCTCATCGTCTCCCGTTTACAAAATGAGCGGGAAGTATTATCATTTTACAGACTTTAATCCACCGCTTCTGGCAAATGTGAGAACGGGCGTTTCCGCACTGAATTACACCATTGACCTTAAAGGGAAAAGCGGGCAGGACTTCACCGTTGGCATTGCAATTTATGAAATCCCCGAATTCGAGTTGCTTGCGATGACGCCAACTGCTACAGCAGATTATAATACATGGGCCGCTTCCGGATACTCTATTCCTCCGTCAAGCACAGGTATCCTGATTAACTCACTGAAACGCATATCCTTCACAGAAATATGCGAGTACAAGGCCGGGACGGAAAGTCTGCAAAAGAGCGGCCAAATCGATCCGCCAATCACCTTCAAATCCCACACCTACTATTATCAGCTGATAGCTTTAAGGGATAAAAACGGCAATATAGCACACGAATTCGGAATGAACCGGCTTCTATCGCCATTCAGCCTCAGCAAGTTGACCTATTTCTGCTGGCCACAGGACAGAAATGGCAACGAATACAAAGAGCCCGAGCCGGTTCTTAACTGAACCGCCGACGGGGGAATTTTTCATATATATTCCCCCCGCTCTTTTCTTATTTGTGAATAATAGCTACCTTGCAGGCATATCGATGCGCAGCAGCTTTGATTTATGTATTAGCAAGCTCTGCAGGTCGTTCTGACCGGGTATCTGACACCCTTTCCTCGCTATTGTGCATCAATAACTGGTAATTTTTGTTTAATCTGGAACTGACAATGGCCCCGACCGGTCAGGTCAGTCCGTAATACATCAATAACTATGGGTGCATTGGATCAGTGTATTGACATTTTGAGTTTGACTTCTTTTCATTGGGACAAATCCAGGACAGCTGTTGTTGCTCATTCGTTCAGGGTTATGTCAAGAGCAAGAAACTATGATGAAATGGTTGTGGGAATCATGCATCACGTGTATGCTTCCTCGAGCTATGCCAGGACTCTGTTCGATTGTGATGTAGATAATTCCCGTTGGGCAGACGCTTTGGACTTGCTGGTTGAGAAAAGGAAAAGGCTGAAAGCAACCGATTCCGCAAACTTGCCTGACGAAGTGCTTCTTGGCCTGAATATGGACCGGAGCATTGCCGCCGGAAGTGCAAAGATGGAAGAATGGATGGCACAAGAGTGCAGGTGGTCATCAAAATACAAGAAAAAAATTGAGCGTATCGGCGCCAATCGAATCGCAAGGAATGTGATGATTTACGACCTTGAAGACAAATTGGAAATATTGTTACATCCGGAAAAATTCCGGGAAGAAGGAAGCGAGGAAATAGTACTCCCCTGGAAAAAGGAATACGTTGTAGAAGTGTACAGAGGGAGGCACCTTATTGAGAACACGAACATTCCGGACTCTGACGACGAGCTACTTCTTCGTCCTCTGACAAAAAGTGAACGGGCAGATCTTGTGGATAAGTATTCGCGTGCCATTTCCCTGCTGATGAGAATGGAATGTGATGATGGCCCACGCGAAGGTGATTTCCCGGAAGAAGAAATCATCAGGATACCAAAAGTTTGTATGGAATGGTACGACGACTGGTATGCTCATGATTTGGAGCTGGAAGAAATGTGCGAAGAAGTAAACGAAGATGAACAGCTATTATCATAAAGAAGACAGATGCATTCAGTATTTCAGCAAAATGGGACCATGCTACCATCTCTGGACTCCGGAAAACTTCGAAATCATATTCAGGAATGATGCGGAATTCCGTGTGGGAATGGGGATAATAGCGATTGCTGCAAAATGCTTCCCTGAGATTATTGTTTTGACTTTTGAACTCATGACGAATCACCTGCATATAATGGCAACAGGTGAGAAACAGCGGCTGAGAATGATGTTTGAACAGATCAAAAAGCACTTGATACGTATGGCAGAGGATGCCGGAAGGACAATGAACTGGGCGGCATTCCATCCTGGAATCCGGCAGTTGGAGAGTCTCTCGGATGCAAGAAATGTCCTGATATACGATAATAGAAACGGATTCCTGGTTAATGACAACTATACACCATTTTCATATCCCTGGGGCTCGAACGGATGTTATTTCAATCCCGATGCCAGAAAGAGGTTCAAGGAATCCGCCGTTGTATCTACGATTAAGGAACGCCGGTCAATAACCCACTCTCATATATCTGACGATATCAAGGGACTGAAGATTTTGGATGGCATGTTTTCTCCGTTTTCTTTTTGTGATATTGATATGGGAGAAAGCCTGTTCCGCGATGCGGTGCACTATTTCTATATGTTAAGCAAAAACATTGAATGTAATAAAGAAATAGCGAAGGAGATTGGGGAATGCATCTCATATACAGAGGAAGAACTGTACGCGGCTATTTGTGCAAAATGCAAACAAGAGTTCGGAACAGCAAATCCGTCCCAGATTCCAGCTGATGCAAAAATCGGCATCGCAAAGATTATGCGCTATGAGTACAATGCTTCACTTAAGCAAATTCACAGAATGATACGTCTAGATGCCGGTGTCCTGCATTCACTTTTTGGTGGCCATGGCTAATGTCGG
>JAKSJG010000046.1 GCA_024398365.1 Bacteroidales bacterium
GCCGGCCTCATCCACCCTCGGCAGAAGCTCCTTATCATTATCCTTCATATTTGTCAACTTATCTTTTTTGCCCGAATGCTTCGTCTGCGAAAACAAATGCCTCTGCGCTCAGGCTCACGTGCCTGATAAAAGGCCGTCAGATTCGCGGCTCCGCGCAACTAGACCTGCGTTCCGCGGGTTGCGCTCCGCTATCGCTCGCTGCCGGCCTTTTAACACGGCACTTGCCGCATTCGCTCGAGTGCATTTGTTTTCTGCGCCTCCGCCTGACGGGCAAAAAAATGTCCTATTAAATATGCTGCAAGATAGACATTTTTGCCGCCATTTTATTAACTTTGCTTGATTTTAGAAAACCTTTCGAAAATGTTGACACTTAAACTTCTCAGGGAGCAACCTGAATTCGTGATTGAACGCCTCGCCATCAAGCATTTTGATGCCAAAGAAATAGTATACAAGATCATCGACATAGACAAGACTCGCCGCGCCCTCCAGGGCGAACTCGACTCCTGCCTGGCAGAACAGAAAGCCAAGGCCGCCGAGATCGGCAAACTCATGAAGGAAGGCAAACGCGACGAGGCCGAACAGGCCAAGGCCGCCGTTGCAGTCCTCAAGGAAAAATCCAAGGACATCGAAACCAGGATGAGCGCAGCCGAGAAGGAGCAGAACGACCTCCTCCCTCTCCTGCCTAACCTCCCTTGCGCCCAGGTGCCTGAAGGAAAGACAGCCGAGGATAACGTAGTGGTCAAACTCGTTGACAACATCCCGGACCTCGGTCCGAACCCTCTCCCTCACTGGGAACTCGTCAAGAACCTCGACATCATCGACTTCGACCTCGGCGTAAAGCTCACCGGTGCAGGATTCCCTGTATATAAGGGCAAGGGCGCACGCATCCAGAGAGCCCTCATCTCCTGGTTCCTCGAGAAGAACACCGACGCAGGCTACCTGGAATACCAGCCTCCTTACATGGTCAACGAAGCTTCCGGCTTCGGCACAGGCCAGCTGCCTGACAAGGAGGGCCAGATGTACTTCGCATCAGCTGACGGATTCTATATGATCCCGACAGCGGAAGTGCCTGTCACCAACATCTACCGCGACGTCATCCTCAAGAAAGAGGATTTCCCTGTCAAGATGACCGCATACACACCATGCTGGCGCCGCGAAGCCGGCTCATACGGCAAAGACGTACGCGGTCTCAACCGCCTCCACCAGTTCGACAAAGTCGAGATCGTCCGCATCGAGGAGCCTGAGAACTCCTACGCCGCACTCGACGAGATGGTGGCGCACGTAGAGAGCCTCGTCAAGGGCCTCGGCCTGCCGTACCGCATCCTCCGCCTCTGCGGAGGCGACATGAGCTTCACATCCGCCATCACCTACGACTTCGAGGTATTCTCCGCAGCGCAGCAGAGGTGGCTTGAGGTAAGCTCAGTATCCAACTTCGAATCATACCAGGCCAACCGCTTGCACCTCAGATACAAGGACGAGAACGGCAAGATGCAGCTCGCCCACACTCTCAACGGCAGCTCACTTGCGCTCCCTCGCATCCTCGCAGCCATCATCGAGAACTACCAGACTCCGGACGGACACATCGTGGTACCTGAAGTGCTCCGCAAATACACAGGCTTCGACATCATCTAAGCGGCATGAAGGCCTCGCCTGACAAGCAGAGAATCATAATGGGGATAGACCCCGGAACCAACATACTTGGTTACGGGGTCATTCTTGTTGACAGCAAGCAGGTCCACTACGTGGATATGGGTGTGATCGACCTCCGCAAGGAGAAGGAACATTTCATCAAGCTGGACAGGATATTCCGCGAAGTCGGGGAACTCATAGAGAAATACACGCCGGACGATTTCGCCATCGAGGCGCCGTTCTACGGCAAGAACCCGCAGGTGATGCTCAAGCTGGGCAGGGCCCAGGGCGCAGCCATCGCAGCGGCGCTCCAGAGGCAGATCCCGGTCTTCGAATACGCGCCGAGGAAGGTCAAGATGGCCATTACCGGCAACGGAAACGCATCCAAGGAGCAGGTCATGCTGATGATGGGCCGCACCCTCAAGATAGAGATGGACAACAAATACCTTGACGCCTCCGACGCGCTCGGCATTGCGATGTGCCACTTCTATCAGCTGACCAACCCTCTGGCTGACGTCTCGGCCTCCACCAACTGGAAGAAATTCGTCGCCGCCCATCCCGACAGAATCAAATAAAAAAAACGGCACGCAGATTTAACTTTGACGCATTTCTGACATCTAAACTGTATTGTTTTGATTATTAAAAAAGATCCATCATAATGACTTCAAATACTTTCAAGAAACTCTCACTTCTGACAATACTTCTTTTCTGCAATCTCATATTCGCCAACGCTCAGACATACAGCCTCAAGATCAGGCTCATAGACTCCAAGAGCAAGGAGGGTGTCGGTTTCGCCACAGTATCCCTGTCCAAGCCGGGCACGGACAAGGTGGACAAGTACGGGCAGACCGATGACAAGGGATACGTCACCCTGACAGGGGTGAAGGGCGGAAAATATACCGTCAAGGGTATTCTCCTCGGATACGAGGACTACAGTGAGAACATCACCCTCGACAAGGACCTTGACCTCGGCGAGAAGAAGATGAAAGTACAGGTCAACTTCCTCGATGGAGCGACAGTGACTGATGTCGGCAACCCTATCGTGGTGAAGAAGGATACCATCGAGCACAATGTCGCAATCATGAAGACCAGCGACAACGACATGCTCGAAGACCTCCTCAAGAGACTCCCCGGTATCGAAGTAGGTGACGACGGAAGCATCACCGCCAACGGCAAGACCATCACAAAGGTCTTCATCGACGGCAAGTCATTCTTCCTCGATGACCCTCAGCTGGCCACCAAGAACCTCCCTGCCAAGATTGTCAACAAAGTCAAGGTGGTTGAGAAGAAGTCCGAGCAGGCAGAATTCACCGGCATCGAAGATGGCGAGGAGGAGACAGTGCTCGACCTCAACATCAAGAAAGGCATGATGAACGGCTGGATGGGTAACCTCAGCGCCGGCGGCGGTACTGACCTCCGCGGTCTTGACGCGGACGGCAACAAGATCAAGAACGATCCGCGCTACCAGGGCGGCGGTATGCTCGCAAGATTCACCAACAATGACCAACTGGTTGTCATAGGCAACGCCAACAATACCAACAACCGAGGTTTCAACGATATCACGGGCAACGCTATGGGCGGCATGCGCGGCGGACGCGGACGTGGTGGCAACAACGGTATCTCCACATCCTACATGATCGGTGTCAACGGCGGTATCAAGACTGACAACAAGTCAGAATTCAACGGCAACTACCTCTTCAACGCCAACGAACGCGCCGTATTGGAAAACACTGACAAGACCGTATTCCAGAAGGATGCCGACGACCTCCACAGTACAGAAGAGTCCACCAACCTGCGCAACAGCTACGGCCACCGTGCAGGTGCGCGCATTGACTGGAAGATCAACAAGAAGACCTCCATCTTCTTCAGCCCGCAGTTCAATTACGGATGGGGTGATTTCTACGAGAACACCACTTACGCTACAGAAGCCCTCGGCCTCAACGGCAACAGCCCCGTCAACAGCGGTAACTCCATTTCCAGCGGAAACAGCCTCAACAAGAGCGCAAACGGCTTCCTCCTCTTCCGCCGCAGACTTGGCGAAAAGATGGGCAGAACGATCTCCCTCAACATCCGCTACAACATCTCCGACAACAGCATCGACGGTCTCAACCAGTCCAACACCACCGTATTCAGTCAGGACGGAAGTTCCGTGGACAAAGTTGACCAGCACTACCTCCAGAGCTCCAACTCCTGGAGTCTGGGCGGACGCCTCTCATACACCGAGCCACTCGGCAAGAACTTCTTCACCGAACTCACATACGGCTACACCCGTCAGGTAAGCAACTCCGACAAGGACACCAAGGACAGGGACATCGCCGGCAACTATACCATTGACAATATCGAGTACTCCAACAGCATCAACAACACATACACCAACCAGAGGGCCGGCATCAGCATCCGCAAGCAGGAGAAGAAGTACAATGCCACTGTCGGCGC
Organism: Bacteroidales bacterium; assembly: GCA_024398365.1. GTDB lineage: Bacteria > Bacteroidota > Bacteroidia > Bacteroidales > UBA932 > Cacconaster. Next base: position 4,066 of record JAKSJG010000046.1, read on the forward strand.
TCAGTACATGCCTTCACGCACGGTGAACCACACCATCTCCAGCGGCATACAGAGGGATTACGACAGGTCAGTTTACAACTGGGCACCTAACGCACGCATAGACCTCAACTTCAGCGATTACAATATGCTCCGCATCCGCTACCGCGGCAACAGCAGCCAGCCTAGCATCAATCAGCTGCAGCCTGTGCCTGATAACTCCAACCCTCAGCACATCACACTCGGTAACCCGGACCTGACTCCGTCATTCTCACACAACATGAGCGCCGAGTACCGTCTGACCAACATGAAGACATTCGCTTCACTCAACGTGAACGCCAATTTCACATACAACGACAACGGTATCATCAACGCCAGCTGGTACAATGACGGCGGTATCCAATATACCATACCTATGAACAACCCGAAGGGATCCACAAACTCCAACATCTTCATGATGATCAACACCCCTATCGGAAAGAGCCACTTCTCAATCATGTCATTCACCAACGGCAACTTCGGAACCGGTACCAGTATGGAAGGCAAGCCGGGTCTCAACCCTGATGATGAAAGCTCAAGACTGGACATGAACAACTATACCTTCAATGACTTCCAGACACTCAACGTCAACGAAAACCTCCGCCTCGTTTACCGCGACGACATATTCGACATCTCAACGGGTGCCGGCACACGCTACTCACGCGCATGGTATTCGATTGCAGAGAAGAATGTTGACCCTTCATGGGTGAACAACATCAACTGCCGCTTCATCGCGAAGATACCTAAGGTATTCGACATATCATCAACCCTCAGATATACCTTCTACGAAGGCTACACCCAGGGCTACGGCGACCCGTCCACCGTATGGAACGCCGAGATCAGCAAGCAGATCATCCACAACAGCGCGACAATAGCGTTCAGGGCATACGACATTCTCGGCCAGTCACGCAGCACATACAGAACACAGACTGACAACTATGTTCAGGACAAGACCAACAACACACTCGGACGCTACTTCATAGTATCCTTCACCTACCGCTTCGGCAAGTTCGGTGAGAAGGGCAGCCAGATGCCTATGATGAACGGCATGGGCGGCGGACGAGGACGTGGCGGTATGGGTGGCCCAGGCGGCATGGGCGGCGGCATGATGGGCGGCCCGCGCAGATAATTAGTTTTTCGGACAAATAATTCATCTTTATATGTTTTCCATTTCAAAGAGGTTCGCAGCGGTCATTGCCATAATGACCCTGACCGTCATCAGCGCTTCAGCGCAGGTCAGCCTCAAAATCAAACTCGTTGATTCACGCACACAGGAACCAATCTCATTTGCAACTGTATCCATCACCTCGGATGCCAAGACTCCGGTAGTCAAGTACACCCAGGCTGATGACAAGGGATTTGCCGTCATCAAGAACGTCAAGGCCGGCAAATACACCCTCAAGAGCAGCATGATGGGCTATGACGAATATACCGAGAAGGTTACAGTCAAGAACGAGGACATCGACCTCGGCCTCGGAGAAATGAACATGCAGGTCAATTACCTTGACGGCGCCGTGGTGACCGACTCCGGCAACCCTATCGTAGTGAAGCAGGATACCATAGAGCACAACGTGACCCTGATGAAGACCACCGCCGACGAGACCCTCGAAGACCTCCTCAAGAGACTTCCGGGCATCGAGATAGAGAACGGCAAGGTGACAGCCAACGGCAAGGAGATCAAGAAGATCACCATCGAGGACCGCACATTCTTCCTCAATGACCTCCAGATGACCACCAAGAACCTTCCTGCCAAAGCCATCGAGAAGGTGAAAATCATCGACCGCATGTCGGAGCAGGCACAGTTCACCGGCATCGACGACGGTGAGGAGGAGACAATCATCGACCTTACGATGGTCAAGGGCGCCAAGGGCAAATGGTTCGGCAACGCAATGCTCGGCGGCGGCCAGGACCTCCGTTCCCTTGACAATGACGGCAACAAACAGAAGAATGAAGCGAGATATCAGGCTGCCGGAATGGCCGCAAAATTCGGCAAGAAGGACCAGATCGCCATTGTGGGAAATGCCAACAACACCAACAACCGCGGCTTTGACGATTTCGCGCGCAGCATGATGTCTTCCGTACGCAACTCCAACGCCCAGACCACCAACAACGGCGAAGTGACATCCTATATGCTCGGTGGCAATTACGGAAGATTTTTCCGCAACAAGTCCGAAGTGACAGGCAACTACATATTCAGCGGCAGCGACAAGAACGTTGAGGAATGGTCAGAGAAGCTCACATTCAAGACCGACGGCTCCACGCTCGACGCAGTGGAAAACGAATGGAGCAACAGTACTGCATTCGGACACTCAGCCGGCGTGCGCGCTGACTGGAAAACCAGCAGCAGGACATCGTTCCTCTTCGAGCCGAAGTTCAATTATGGCTACGGATCCTATGACGAATATTCAGAGTTTTATACCAATCAGTATACCGCAGACGACAGGAGCGATCTGATCAAAGTCAATACGGGAGAAAGCCACTCCTGGGGTGACAATGACAATCTCAGCGCAAGCGGACGCATTCTCTGGAGACAGAAAGTCACAGCAAAGCCTGGCCGCACGCTCTCGATCAACGCCAACTACTCATTCTCAAACAACCTGATGCAGGGCTTCGACAGATCCACCAACAACAAATACGAGGGCGATGAGATCGTTTCCACAGCGGTTGTTGACCAGCGACTTGACCGCACGGAGAAGTCAATGAGCCTCAGCGGACGTCTCTCCTACACCGAGCCGTTCACAAGCAGCCTCACGGGTGAGTTCACATACTCTTACAGCTACAGCAACAGAACCAGCGAAAAATACGTTTACACTCCTGACCAGGTGGCGAACTACTGTATCGTGGATCCGCGTTATTCCAACAATGTCCACAACCGCAACAACAACCAGCGCATCGGCTTCAACATCCAGAAGAGAACAAAGTCGCTCCGTATGGTTGCAGGTATCACATTCCAGCCTCAGGTCACCGAGAACAAGACCATCATAGGTGAGCAGGTAGCCCGTGACACTGTCCGCCGCGTATTCAACTGGTCCCCTAACGCCCGCTTCGAATGGCGTCCGAACAGACAGAAGCAGTTCCGTCTCTCATACAACGGCAACTCATCACAGCCTTCACTCAGCCAGTTGATGCCTGTGCCTAACAACTCCAACCCTCAGAGGGTAACCCTCGGAAACATGGCCCTCGACCCATATTTCACCCACAAGGTGGATATGCGAATCCGCCTCGCCAATCCGGAGAAATTCTCATCTGTAGTGATCAACGGCAACTTCGACTACAACACCCGCAACATTGTCAACGCCGTATGGTATGACGATGCTGGAGTACAATATACGGTGCCTGTCAACAACAACGAAGGCTCCTACTCCACTTCAGCATACGTGACATATCAGACATCCATCAAGCAGAGCAAGTTCTCATTCTCCAGCACCCTCAACGGAAGCTTCCGCAAAGGCGTAAGCTTCGTCGGAGATGCAACCAAGGTGATCGACCCGGACAGCGAAGCCTCATATCTGGACCTCGACAATTTCGTCGCAAACTACTATGAAAGCGCAAGCATGAGGGCCAACCTGCGATTCACATACCGCAACGACTGGATGGAATTCTACACAGGCGGCAATGCACGCTGCTCCCTCAACTGGTACTACGACAATACCAAGAACACCCCGGCAGCATGGACCAACAGCGTCAATGCACGCCTCGTAGTCAATGTCCCTAATATCTGCGACATCAAGTCCGACTGCAATTACATCTTCTACCTCGGCTATATGGGCGCTGACCGCGAACCTTCATTCGTGTGGAATGCGGAGATCAGCCGTCAGATGTTCAAGAAGAAAGGTACCCTGGCATTCAAGGCATACGATATGCTCGACCAGACCAAGAATGTACGCAGAACCATTACTGACAACTATATGCGCGACTCCTGGAGCAACAGCCTCGGACGCTACATAGTAGTAAGCTTCACCTACCGTTTCGGCAAATTCATGGACCGCACCCAGATGGGCGGTGGACGAGGCCGTGGCGGCCGTGGCGGAATGGGCGGCGGCTATGGTGGTGGAATGGGCGGAGGACGAAGCTTCTAAAGCTCGTCCTCAGGCAATTCCCTCACGCCAACGTACTTGCGCCACTTGTCTATGAGCGACTGCATGTCGGCAGGAATTTCAGAATCGAAAAATACCTCCTCTCCCGTAGTTGGATGAGTGAAGCCTAAAGTCTTGGCGTGAAGCGCCTGACGTGGAAGCAGTTCAAAGCAGTTGTCTATGAACTGCTTGTATTTTGTATAGAGAGTACCCTTAAGTATACGGTCTCCGCCGTAACGGTCATCATTGAAGAGCGGATGGCCGATATGGTTCATGTGCACGCGTATCTGATGCGTGCGGCCGGTCTCCAGCACACACTCCACCAGCGTCACGTAGCCGAAGCGCTCCAGCACCTTGTAATGTGTCACGGCATGCTTGCCCTGGTCTCCCTCCGGGAACACCTTGAAGCGCAGCCTGTCGGACGGATCGCGGCCTATGTTGCCCTCAATCGTGCCGCTGTCTTCCGCTATGTTGCCCCACACCAGAGCGACGTATTTGCGGGTGATGGTATGATAGAAGAACTGCTGGGCGAGATTGAGCTGGGCCTCGTCATTCTTGGCCACAACAAGCAGACCTGAGGTGTCCTTGTCTATGCGGTGCACCAGCACGCCCATCCTCTCGTCGCCGGCATCGGCATCCTGCGATATACCGAGATGGTATGCGAGGGCATTGATGAGCGTTCCGCTGAAATGTCCGTGTCCCGGATGCACCACCAGACCGGCAGGCTTGTTGACTATCAGGAAATCGTCATCCTCATATACTATGTCCAATGGGATAGGCTCGGGCCTCACCTCAAAGCCATGCCTCTCGTAAGGCATCATGATGGTGATGACATCCAGAGGCTTGACCTTGTAATTGGCCTTCACCACCTTGTCATTGACGCGCACATAGCCGGCGTCAATCGCAAGCTGTATGCGGTGGCGCGAGGTCTGCATCATGTGTATGGTGAGGTATTTGTCTATGCGGAGCATGCTCTGCCCCTTGTCAACATCGAAACGGAAATGTTCGAACATTTCCTGTTCTTCGTCCTCAGAGGCAAGCTCCCCGTATTCGAGACAGTCTGTATCCTGAGAATCAATCATCAAAGAATGAAGTGCTGGATGTGTTGTTGATTTCGGTCACCACTGTCTCTGCTCCCGTGTTCGGCTCGGTGGCAACAGCCGTTGAATCAGCTTCCGGCTCCTCTTCTTCAAGGACAGGAAGGGCTGTGGACACCTTTGAATGATTGAGCGTGAGGTAGAGCGTTACCTTGGTGCCGAAAGGATATGGTCTTCTGCTGTAGGCCGGGGTCTGGTTATAGACCTGAGCCTGAAGTGAATCCGCATAGGTCTTGACCGTACTGTCGTAACGGACCCTGCCGACATTGAGGGCATTGTCCGTAAGCAGCTCCCTTGCCATCTGTATGGTAAGACCGGAAAGATAAGGGATGTAGGTCAGGGATTCACCGGCGTTGACGCCCAGCGTGAGATCGATGGCGGTCTCGGCATTGACCATCTTGCCTGGCTTCACCGTCTTGCCCTTGACCTTCTGAGCCAGAACGTAATTGGTCGCCATGTCCGGCACATAGGTAAGGGTGCCGACCGTGAGACCCCTTGAAACTATGGTGGCCTTCGCACCCCTGAGGGTCAGACCTACGAGGTTAGGCATAGGGACTGTCTTGGGGACAGTGGCATTGATGACGAGGTGAATCCTGCGGCCCTTCTTGACATTTGCGTCAATGCGGGGATTCTGTGAGAATACAGTGCCGAGAGGAATGTGGCTCACATACACGGAGTCAACCACGTCCACCCTGACACCGTTGCGCCGTGCGCAGACCTGGGCCTCCTTGACCGTCATGCCGGTGAAATCCGGAGCCGGTGACACCTTGCCGTGATGTGTGAAGACATTGAGAAGGACCTGCAATACGACAACAAGGGCGAATATAAAAATAATCGCCCAAATAAGATTACGCAGAAACCAGTTCCACGTCTCTTTATTTTTTGAAGTACTTGCCATATATTAAATGGCAGAGGACTCCTACCAGAGATCCTCTGAAGATACTGTCAAGTTCTTGCGTCCGTGACGACGACGTGCTGCGAGTACGCGGCGGCCGTTAGGAGTTGACATACGCTCGCGGAAGCCATGCTTGTTGCGTCTTTTACGCTGTGAAGGTTGAAATGTACGTTTCATTATAGTAATTGCTTATTTTTTCCAAAAGTGGGTTGCAAAGGTAATGCTTTTGTTTCAAAATACAAATTTTATTGACCCATAATTACCATCTTTTTTCCTTCGAAGAATTCCTCTTCAAACCACAGGCTTACATCACATATGGTAAACTTGGCCGGATTAAGGCGGTGGCGCGCCGCGCAGGCGGCTATCTCCTCCTCCACGTCGCCTCCCTTGAGGCATATCAGGGACTTGCGCCAGCGGCCGCGTATCCATCCGTAGAAGTCGGTCATATTGGTGACGGCGCGTGAGACTATGTAGTCATAATTGTCCGGCAGGGTCTCCACCCTGGCGTTGACGCAGCACACATTGTCCAGGCCGAGGCTTTCAGCAACGGACGAGGCGACCTTGATCTTCTTGCCTATGGAATCGCAGAGGGTGAACTTCACCTCCGGGAACAGGATGGCCAGCGGGATGCCCGGGAAGCCGCCGCCCGTACCCACGTCGAGCACCGTGCTGCCCGGCTCGAACTGCACCGCCTTGGCAATGGCCAGGCTGTGGAGCACGTGATGCAGGTAGAGGCTGTCCATATCCTTGCGGGAAATGACATTGATCTTGGAGTTCCAGTCGCGGTACAGCGCATCCAGAGCGGCAAAGCGCTCCTGCTGCACCGGGGTCAGGTCAGGGAAATATTTATTAATTGTCTGCATCTTCAGTTTTGTTTTCCACCATATTGAAAAGCATCTTGCGCGCCCTGTTGATGCGCGTCTTGACGGTTCCCAGAGGAATGGAAAGGTCCTCCGCTATGTCCTCGTAGGCATAGTCGCGTATGAACCTCATCTCCGCCACCTCACGGTAGCTCGGAGGAAGCTCCTCGATGAAAGTGATGAGCTCCGAGACAGCCTGGTCCTCCATGATCTTGTCCTCGGGAGTCACCACGCCGGCGATGGCCAGCACGCCCGGGGTCTCCAGGGACACCGAATTGAGGCCGTTGCGGCTCCTGCGCAGGTGGTCTATGGCCTCATTCTGCGCTATCGCGTACAACCATGTGGAGAATGCGTAGCGCGGGTTGTAATTGCCTATCTCACGGAATGCCTTCTCAAAGCTGCGCTGGCAGATGTCATCCGCATCGGCCGCCACCGGCACATAGTTGAGTATGTGGGATGTCAGGGAGTTCTTGTACCTCGCCAGCAGAGTGGAAAAGGCCCCCTGGTCCTGTTCGAGGGCCAGTTCTATGAGCTGTTTGTCAGTCAGATCAGTGCGCTTCAAGCCAGTTTTTTCCATAATTGCATTCTACTGTAAGAGGTATGGAGAGTCTGCATACGCCTTCCATCTCCTCACGAACCATGGCCATGAGGCTGTCAAGCTCAGACGGGACTGCGTCAAATACAAGTTCGTCGTGCACCTGGAGCACCATACGGCTCCTGAATCCGCCTTCCTTCAGGCGTCTGTGCACGTTGATCATTGCCAGTTTGATGATATCCGCAGCGCTGCCCTGGATCGGCGCGTTGATGGCATTGCGTTCCGCGAGGGAGCGCACCACCTGGTTGCGCGAATTGATGTCCGGCAGATAACGCTTGCGGCCGAAGGCCGTCTCCACGTAGCCCTTCTCGCGGGCGTCGGACACTGCGCGGTCCATATACTCGCGCACCTTCGGATAATGTATGAAATATTGTTCTATGAACGCCTTGGCTTCCGTGCGCGGGATGGACATCCTCTGCGCGAGGCCGAAGGCCGATATGCCGTATATGATGCCAAAATTGGCCACTTTCGCCTGTCTTCGCTGCTCCGGCGTCACCTCGGCCAGAGGAGTGTGGAAGATGCGCGAGGCAGTGTCGGCGTGTATGTCCGCTCCGTTGTTGAAGCCTTCCAGCAGAGCCGGGTCCCGGCTCAGTTCCGCCATGAGGCGCAGCTCTATCTGCGAATAATCGGCTGACACTATGAAGCCCTCCGGATCCGAAGGCACGAAGGCCTTGCGTATCTCGCGGCCCCTGGCCGAGCGCACAGGGATGTTCTGAAGATTCGGCTTGGAGCTGCTCAGGCGGCCTGTCGCCGTCAGTGCCTGATTGAAAGTGGTGTGTATCTTGCCGCTGACCGGACTCATCAGTGACGGAAGCGGATCCAGATACGAGGAGATGAGCTTCTTGAGCGCGCGGTATTCCAGCACTGCGTCCACGAAAGGATGCTTTACCGGCAGAGCCGCCAGCGTCTCCTCATCGGTAGAGTAGCTGCCTGTCTTCGCGCTCTTCTTCGCCTTCGGGTCGAGATTGAATTTCTCGTATATCACAGTTCCGACCTGACGCGGGGAGGACAGGTTGAGCTGCGGGTCCTCCGCCATCCTGCGCGCATCCGCCTCTATGGCATCCAGCTCGCGAGCGAGCGAATCGCGGTATTCGCGCAGCTGACGCGGATCGACGCGGACTCCGGTGGCCTCCATGTCGGCCAGCACCGGTATCAGGGGCATCTCCACCTTGCGGTAGAGCTCCATCATGCCACATTCCTCCAGCTCCCTGCTCAGAAGCGGCTCTATCAGGGATACGGCCACACATTCGCGCGGTCCTGTCTTGTCCTCGAAATCGAAGGCCAGCAGCCCGGCGCCGTCAGAGGCGGCCGCCTCGAGCTCGGCATTGAGATAGGACTTGGCCAGGAAAGGCAGCTTGTGGCTGCGCTCCGGATTGATGAGATAATGCATTATCTCTATATCGTAGAGTTCCCCCTGCACCGCAGTGCTCTTGAGGGAAAATGCGGTCTTGACTATGCTGCTGTCCGCCAGCAGGCCCGCGGCCTCCTTGAGGTCGGTGCGGCAGTACTCCTCCCCCACAGCCAGTATCACGTCAGCGTCGATGCGCACCGCCACCTTGCCGGCCTCCGCCACTCTGGCGGCCAGGTCCGCGAATGTCACTTCGCGCGGCTCGATGCTTGTCACCTGCGGCTCCGGGGCCTGCGGGATATCCGCACCTTCAGGCAGAAGGTTGCGGAGGGAGTTGAATTCATAATGGTCGAAGAGCTCGAGGACCTTCGCGCTGGCACACGCATCCATCACAAGTTCATCGTCAGTGACCCCCACCTCAAGGTCCGTCTTGATGGTGGCCAGGGTCCTGCTCAGGTCGAGATGGTCCTGCGCCTCGCGGAAATTGGCCTGCTGCTTCGGCGGCAGCTCGTCCAGATGACTGAGTATGCCGTCCACCGAGCCGTATTTGCCGACCAGCTTCTTCGCCCCCACCTCGCCGACGCCGTTGACACCCTTGATATTGTCGGCGGCATCGCCCCAGATGGCCAGTATGTCTATGATCTGCTTCGGATCCTGTATGCCGAATTCCTCGCAGAGCTTCGCCCTGTCCCATATCTCGTTGTCACCGCCGGACTTGCCCGGCTTGTACTGGAAGATATGCTCGTCGATGATCTGGCCGAGGTCCTTGTCCGGCGTCACCATAAACACGTCGAAGCCCCTGGCGGCAGCCTTCTTGGCGAGGGAGCCGATGACATCGTCCGCCTCGAAGCCGGGACGCATGATCACCGGTATGTCCAGAGCCTCCACTATCTCCACCAGAGGGTCCAGCGCGGCCTTGACCAGTTCCGGAGTCGCACTGCGGTTGGCCTTGTAGTCAGGGCAGAGTTCATGCCTGAAGGTCTTTGCAGGCGGGTCGAAGGCCACCGCCAGATGGCTCGGCTGCTCGCGGCGTATGAGCTCGAGGAGGAATTTGGTGAAACCGAAGAGTATGGAGGTGTCTTCACCCTTGGAGTTGATCATCGGCCTGCGCATGAACGCGTAGTACATCCTGAAAATCAGGGAATGGCCGTCAATGAGGAAAAGACGCTTCATACTGATGCAATGTTATTTATCTTCAAACAAGCAAAGATATAATTATTTTTCCATATCTTCGCGAAATCAAAGCGGAGTTCTAGGCTTGTCATCCTCCGCGTTACAAATTAAAACACAAAGAGCAATGATACTATCCTTCCTCAGGGGCGAATACCGCAGCTATCGCAGCCTGCTCGGCAAAGTGCCCGCCCTCGCGCTGACCGCCTTCATCCTGGCGGTCGTTTCCATGAACCTGCTGGCCAACAAGGAACTCTTCCATACCTCCTGGGTGGCTCTGGACTGCGGTTTCGTGCTGTCCTGGATACCTTTCCTGCTGATGGACTGCTTCTGCAAAGTCTATGGAGGCAGGGACGCCGTACGCATTTCAGTACTGGCAATCGCCATCAACCTGCTCGTGTTCATCATATTCAAGCTCGTCTCGATGACCCCGGGAATGTGGGGCGGCTATTACGCCACAGGCATGGAGGAGGTCAACGCCGCCCTCAACAGCACCATAGGAGGTTCGAGCTGGATAGTGCTCGGCTCCGCCCTGGCCATGCTGCTCTCCTCCATCACCAACTCCCTCGTCAACATGTCCATAGCGGCGCTGCTGCACAATGACGGATTCAAGGAATTCGCCATGCGCAGCTTCGTATCCACGGCGCTGGCCCAGTTCGTGGACAACCTGACCTTCGCTCTGGTGGTAAGCGTGCCGCTGTTCGGCTGGACATTCAGGCAGGCCCTGTTCTGCTCCCTCACCGCTGCGGCATTCGAACTTCTCATGGAGATACTCTTCTCCCGCTTCGGCTACAAGCTGGCCCGCAACTGGAAGTAAAATTTGCAGAAAAAAGATAAAATGCTTATATTTGGAATTGAACTGTTTAAACACGATATTCTATCCTATTTTTTTAATATTAACAAAAGCTATGAAAAAGCACATTGCACGATTCCTGCTTCTTTCAGCAGTGATTTTCCTGGCCTCAGCCTGCG
>JAKSJG010000047.1 GCA_024398365.1 Bacteroidales bacterium
CAGAACGACCTCGACTACTATCTCGTCAACGGCCACGCACAGGACATATATCAGGGCGACAAATACGGCTACGACTACTACGCATATGTATATGACACTCAGGGCTGGCTCAACGGTGCGTTCACCCTGGGCCGCTTCAACGCCAACCTCGGCATCAGCGCCGGCGCCAACACCTTCTGGAGAGAAGGTCTGATGCGCAAGGGCCTCTTCGCTGGCCTCGATGATGAGGGCAACGAGATGTTCTGGGGCAACCAGAAGCTCACCAGCTACGACGCCGACGGCAAGGTCATCAGCTCAAAGGGCAAATCAGAAGTCTGCAACTTCTTCTCCTATTCGGCGAAAGCCGGACTGTCCTACACCTTCGCAGGCGGACACCGCATCAGCGCGAATGCGGGATACTTCAACGACGCTCCGACCTTCAACCAGGCATTTATGTCACCGCGTACACGCAACAGCATCATACCTAACCTCACCACCACAAAGACAATGTCCGCCGACCTGAACTACCAGTACAGCCACAACGGCTACAATGCCCGCGTGACAGCATTCTGGACCAAGATCAAGGACCAGACAGACGTGATGAGCTTCTATGACGACTCACAGCATTCCTTCACCAACTTCGCGATGTCAGGCATTGACCAGCGTCACGCAGGCATAGAGCTGGGCATTAAGGCTCCGCTGCCAGTCGAAGGCCTGACCGTATCCGGTGTGCTGAGCCTCGGCGAATACATCTACACATCCAACCCTCTGATGACCCAGACTATCGACAACAGCACCGAGGTCATCTTCGAGAATCAGGAGCTCAAATACTGGAAGAGCACACCGATACTCAAGAAGGCCACACTCGCTGACGGCAGCGTGGTATATGACAGGGACCCGGACGGCAACTACATCACTGAGAAGGAGCAGAAGCATTACGTGCCAAGCACGCCGCAGCTCGCTTCCGAGCTCGCGCTCAACTACCGCCTGAAGTCCTACTGGTTCTTCGAACTCAACGGACAGTATTTCGCGAACTCCTACCTCGACATGAACCCGCTCTACCGTACAGACATGGCCTGCGCCGGTCCGGACGGCATCATCACCCCTGTCGAGATCGAATACATGACATCACAGGAGAAATTCGACCCTGCATTCCTGCTCAACGCCAGCATAGGCAAGAGCTGGATGATCAACCGCCACTACAACTACGGCTTCTCACTCGAGGTGAAGAACATCCTCAATCAGAAGGACGTCAAGACCGGAGGTTACGAACAGACCCGACTCATAAAGAGCACAGGAAACGACCGCTACTACAGATTCGACCAGAAGTACTTCTATATGTGTGGCATCAATTATATGTTGAACCTTTATCTGAGATTCTAAGCGTATGAAAAAGTCATTCATCATATTGACAGCGGCACTCGCCCTCGCATCCTGCACCTCCCTCAAGGAGGAATTCCAGCCGGTATTCACCCTTGAATACGAGCAGCCTGAAGTATGGCAGCCGGCAAGAATGGAAGCCAACACCACGATTGCCGAACTCGCAGCCATGTACGAAACCGGCAAGCCGCAGCAGATCAAGAAAAACATCATCATCTCAGGCATTGTATCCACCACGGACCAGCCGGGCAACTTCTACAAGAGCCTTTACATACAGGACGAAACCGGTGGCATAGAGTTGAAGTTCGGCAAGAACGGTCTCTACAATGACTATCAGCCGGGCCAGCGCATCTTTGTAAAGTGCAAGGGCCTTACCCTCGGAATGTACGGCTACAAGACCGGCAATTACGGCGGATACGGCATGGTACAGATAGGTTACAATGACCCGAGCGGGGCTTACGAGACCTCATATCTGGAGAACAGTCTTCTGATAGACACACATATCTTCAAGGGTGAGACCGGACCGCTCGTGAAACCTGAAGTCATCAGCGCCAGCCAGCTTCCTGCCATCAACGAGACACAGGAGACAAATCACTACATCGGCAAGCTCGTCACCCTCAAGGGTCTGCGCTACGCCAATGAGGCCTTCGTGCTCCTCTATCTCAACTCCAGCCAGGACAAGAAGTCGTACAAGAACCGTGTGTTCCTCTCCCCTTCCAACGTGGCATCCAACCCTACATCAGGCATCACAACCTGGGCATTGTCCAAGAAAAAGATGACAGAAATGCTTTGCAGCGGAGTCTGGGACAAATATCGCGTGGGAAGCGGCAACGATTACACCGGCCAGACACTTGCTGACCTGAAGGGAGACGGACGCTATCCGGGTGTCGAGAAGTCAGCTTACTCAGTGAGCCAGTACTTCAAGATGGACGACCGCGAGATACAGATCCGCACCAGCGGTTACTGCAAGTTCGCTGATGCAGAGATACCTCAGAGCGTCCTCGACGGAGTCACAACCATCGACATCACCGGTATCCTCACCCTCTACCAGGGAAGCATCCAGGTCACTGTCAACAGCATCGACGACATAGTCATCAACGAGTAGCGCTTCGCCCGTATTTCGCAAAGCGCTGAGGCATAATATTTTAAGCAACAAGCCTTGCGCCATTGACGCAAGGCTTGTTTATTAATCAACTGATATTCAACAGAGTGATGTATGTTTATTAAGCGTCAGCGAGTTCGGCTACTTCACAAACAATATGGCGAAGGCATACTTGATGACCACGCGCCTGACCGGCTGAGAATACCACCTCTTGAAATATCGGAACATCCAATCTTTTACGTATCTTAGCGTATAAAATAAACTTGGTATGAAAACAATAAAAGCCATAGCAATCATCCTCGCCGCAGTCGTATTGTCCGCATTCAGCTGGAAGACTCCGGTCTACAAAGATGCATCCCAGCCCGTTGAGAAAAGGGTACAGGACCTCCTCAAGCGTATGACGCTGCAGGAAAAGATCATGCAGATGAACCAATACATCATCGGCCGCAATGACAACTCCAACAACCGGGGCAAGGTGGTCGCGAAAATACCTCCCGAAATCGGCTCGCTGATATACTTCTACGAGGACCCGGAAACCCGCAACGATATTCAGAAACGCGCGATGGAACAGACCCGCCTCGGCATCCCGGTCCTGCTTGGCTTCGACGTGATTCACGGCTACAGGACAGTATTCCCGGTACCACTTGCCCAGGCCGCCTCCTTCAATCCGGGCATGACCAGCAAATTGAACGCCATCGCAGCCTCAGAAGCCTACAGTGCGGGAATTGACTGGACTTTCGCCCCGATGATAGATGTCTGCCGCGACCCTCGCTGGGGCCGCATCGTGGAGTGCTACGGGGAGGACCCTTACACCAACTCCGTCTTCTGCGAGGCAGCAGTGAAGGGCTTTCAGGGTAAAAACCTCAGTGATAAGGGCACCATCGCTGCCTGTTTGAAACATTTCGTATGCTACGGAGCCTCCGAGGCGGGCCGCGATTATGTCTATACTGAAGTCTCTGATCAGACAATGTGGGACACCTACCTGCCGCCTTACGAAGCCGGCGTAAAGGCTGGCGCCCAGACAGTAATGAGTGCCTTCAACAATATCAACGGCATACCAGCCAGCGCCAACAGGCACACGCTCACCGACATCCTCAAGAATGGCTGGGGTTTCGACGGCCTGGTGGTCTCCGACTGGGACGCCATAGCCCAGATCAAGCTCAACGGCATGGCTCAGGATGCCGCCGAATGTGCAGAACTGTCCGTGAATGCAGGTGTTGACCTTGACATGAAGGACAATGCCTACGCCGAGCACCTTGAGCAACTGGTAAAAGAAGGCAAGGTCAGCATCAAGCGCATCGATGATGCGGTGGCCCGAATACTCCGCGTGAAATTCCGCCTCGGCCTCTTCGATGATCCATATCGAGAGAACAAACCTCAAGAAGAGGTGTTCATGCAGCAGGAAAGTCTCGAACTTTCGGAAAAGGCAGCGGCCGAATCCATGGTCCTGCTGAAAAACGACAGCAGTGTGCTGCCGCTTCGGAAAGGTGCGCACATAGCCCTGATAGGCCCTCTCGCGGAAGCGAAGAAAGATCTTCTCGGCTCCTGGAGGGGCAAGGGACGGGCCGATGAGACCGAAACGCTGGCAGCAGCCATGCAACGGGAGTTCGACGGTCGTGTGACTGTGGTCGAAGGCTGCAGCTTCAAGGGCGAAGACCGTTCAGGTTTCGCAGAGGCGTTGCAGGCCGCACAGAGTGCAGATGCAGTGGTACTTGCACTCGGAGAAAAGTCCGGTTGGTCTGGAGAAAACGCATCTCGCGCAAATATAGAACTTCCTGAAATCCAACAGGAACTGCTCCGCGAGGTCAAGAAGGCCGGTAAACCCATGGTAGTGGTGCTGTTCAACGGACGCCCGCTGGTACTCACCCAAGATGAGCCTATGGCAGACGCCATCCTGGAAGCATGGTTCCCAGGCACCCGCGGTGCCGCCGCAGTGGCCGGCACCCTTTCCGGACGCTACAACCCATCAGGCAAACTGCCTGTCACATTCCCTGCTCACCAAGGCCAGATTCCAATCTATTACAACAAGAGACTTCCCGCACGCAGAGGCAACCAGGGATACTATTTTGATGTCACCGTCAAACCGCTCTACCCTTTCGGTCACGGCCTTAGCTATTCAAACTTCGAAAGTTCTCCGGTAACACTTTCCGCTGACAAGCTCAGTAAAGGAGGTAAGATCACAGCAAGCGTCACAGTAAAGAACACATCGGCTGTGGACGGTGCCCAGACAGTGTTATGGTTCATCAGCGACCCAAGCTGCAGACGAGTCACCCGCCCGGAAAAGGAGCTTCGCCACTTCGAGAAGAAAATCATCCCTGCCGGCGCCAGTGAGACATTCACATTCGAGATACAGCCGGAGCGCGATCTTTCTTTCCCTGACTCACAGGGCACACGTTTCATTGAAGCAGGCAAGTTCATCGTCAGCGCCTGCGGCACTCAAGCAGAGTTTACACTGGAATAAGCACGCCGGAGGAGGCTTACGCCATTACCTCTTCATTGGAGGAATGGTGTGTGAAGAATGATACCAGCTTGCCTGCCAGGCCCTTGCCGAGCACAGTGGCGGAGCTGGAGATGATGGCAGGAAGGGTCGCGTAGGCATCCTTGATGGCCTTGCGCTTGACTTCCTTACGTATCTGATTGTCCTGAAGGGATTTTGTGCCTTTCAGAATATAAGCCTTGGTCACATAACCTATACGGAGTGTGAGAAGAGCGTTGAGCGCACCGTCCACTGCGGATCCAAGTACGATCTCAGGTATCTTCAGGCGATGAAGCGAATCGAGGAACTTGCCATTCCCAGAGACGGCAATATCACCTGCGGCACTGCCACCGGCCAGGTCGCTGCCAAGTTCATCGATGGCATCGGAAGCGACCATACTTATGAGAGATGTGCCGAGCACACGCGCATAGATGCGGAACATCTGCGGACGAGTAGGTCTGAAACCGGAAGAAAGTATGATATCCTCAATCATCTTATAATTGAGTGCGATCACCGACAGCGAATCAAATTTGCTGTTCTGCGAGATGGCGGTGACCATGAATACGGTGCGTGACCATTCTCGGATACGCTTGTCAATGCCTACGACGCCAAGCTCGTTGCTGCCCTTGATGCGAAGGTCGATCTCATCGTTGATCAGGCCACGCAGAGCATCCGCATTGCCGTCAGCGGCCTTCAAGCTTTGGGCCAGGCCTGCCTTATGGTCTTCGCGTGCCTTGCCGTCGGAGAGATAGCCGCAGTTGGCACTCAGCTTGTGGCCGAGTTTGGCAAGGGCTTCGGGGTCCTGCGCATCATCTGTGGTGAGAGCCGGCATTTCAGGCGCAGCCCAGACCTTGACCAGCGGCACGATAATGAAAATGGCCAGAAGCACTGCTATGACACCATAGAAGACAAGCTCACCGACCGGGCCTGCGAACTCCCCTATCTTGTCGCCAATGCTGACAATGCTACCAAGCACCAGTATAGCCACCAGCGCCAGCGTCACACCAACTATCAGGATGATATTCTTCTTCATTTAGAAACTGTAATCAGCCACTGTTTCCTTGCCGAACATCGAGTCGATGCTGAGGCTGACAGTGATCGGTATAAGAGGCTTGATGCTCTTGGCGTTTGAGTAAGCCTGTTCGCCGGCAGATGCCACCATCTCATAGACACTCTTGTTGCTGCGCTGATTGCGGGCGATCCAGTATCTGTCGATATCCTGCTCAAGTCTGGTGGCATTGAGTGCGGCTGTAAAGGCATCCTCGATGGCCTGTGTCTGATCTTTGACAATGGCCTTGTCAGCATCATTCAGGCCGAAATATGCATTGATATCCTGATGAATTGTCAAAGCGACGAGTACATCGCTGACCTCTTCCTTGAGGCAGCTTGTAGAGAGAGTCATAACTCCCGCAAGCGCAAGCATTACTGCAAAAAACTTCTTCATATAAATGTAAATCTTAAGTATCTAGAAAGGATAGCCTATGCCGAAATGTATGGCATAGCCGTCAGTGCTGAACCAGCTCTTCGGTGCTGTCCAGCTTTGGGTGAGAGGATCATGTGCCTTGAAACCGGCGTCCAGGCGGACAAGCAGCATATCGAAGTCGAGACGCAGACCGAAACCCCAGTCGAGCGCAGTGGTCTGCAGACAGTCAGACCAGTGGAAAACGCCCACATTGAGATGGTCCACATCATCATGCAGATACCAGATATTGCCGGCATCCACGAAAAGGCCGCCCTGCAACTTCCAGAAGAGAGGGAAACGGAGCTCGGCATTGGTCTCAAGATGCATGTCACCGGACTGGTTCGCAATGGCGAAGGTCTTGTCAAGAGGTGCGTTGCCCGGACCCACGGAGCGCGCCTGCCAGCCACGGAGGCTGTTCGCGCCGCCGGCATAGAAGAGCTTTTCAAATGGCAGAGCGTAGGAATTACCATAGGCATATCCCGCACCTGCAAGGCCGCGTACGGCAAATGACCAACGACGGGAACGTCCGAATCGCAGAGTCTGGACCGCCTGCAGCTCACCGCGCAGATACTGCGCGTATGGCACGCCGGCTATAGTATGTGATCCAGTACCGTCATCGGGCAGAATGCCGTCAAGCAGGCTGAGCACATTGCCGGCCACATCCACATTCAGACGCGTATAGAAGTAGCTGCGCTTGGCATTGACCGTCGGAGACGTGGTGAAGTACAGATTAGCTCCGCTGCCGAAGTCAAGGTGGTTTTGATACGCGTTCCTCAGATAAGGGTCGCGCAGCGCGGAATAGAAATCATCAGATATGTTGTAGATGCGCACGAAGTTGAGCTTAATCGGATATACCTGATACATGTAGCGGCGCTTCACCGACCAGTTGTATCCATAGCCCAGGGACACGATATTGCGGGTATATTCCGGACGGCTCTGGTAGTTGAAGAGCAGGGACACCTCTGTCTGAGGCACGGAACTCTTGAAGAGTCTGGCTGGCAGCGGTACGAAACGCGGGAAAATGATGCTTGAATTCATTGCGAATTCGTTGCTGTGCGTAGGATCGTATAGCCTGAACTGGAAATTGCCGCGCAGTCCCAGGGAGAACAGCTCGCCTCCGCCGAAAAGGTTGCGGTGAGAATATGACACAGACGGCGTGATGCCGAAGAGGCCTGTGGAGTTGGTGGAACCTTCAAGGTTCATCTTTATACTCTGCAGTTTGGAAGAAGCGAGGTTGATGTCGCAGTCCACCAGGGCGCTGTCACGCTCCTGGAGCTGAATGTTCACAGAATTAAAGAGTCCGAGGCTGGAGAACCTGCTGTATGTATTGTCAACTATGGCCTCCATATACAGATTGCCAGGCTTGATGCGGTTGATGTCCTCGAGGAAACCAGGACGTATCTTCGTGCGTCCGCTGGTATGTATGTTCACGTTGCCGAAACGGTACTGAAGATGAGGGCGCGCCGCAGCAGGCTGTTCGTTGCGGGTGTAATCCTCGACATTGACCGTGAGGTCGGCAGTGCCGTCCATCGCGCTAGTATCGGCGGTGAAGAAATAATAGTTCTTGGTAAAGCCGTAGAAGCCCATGTTACGGAGCCTGGAGGCCATCTTTTCGGACTCGTCCTCAAGGACCTTCTGGGACAGGAAAGTGCCAGGCTGAATGACGCTTAGAGACGAGTCGCGCAGGACATACCTGACAAGATTCGAATCGCGCACCTCGTAGCGCAGGGTATCTATGACAAAGCGCTTGCCCGGCTTGACTATATAAGTGACCTTTGCCTTCTGGTCCGCCACATCCACCTCGGCGTGAACGTCGGAGCCGTAATAGCCGAGGTACTCCATGTGTGAGAGTATGCCCCTGTTGCTGCCATCCACAAGGAATGGATTGAAGACGACAGGCGCCACGCCCAGTTTCTCGAAGAAGAGGTCCCACTCCGAGCCCTTGCCGCGCGACCAGTTATAGACATAAAGGAAAGGGTTCCACTTGCCGATGAAATAAGTATTCGGCTTCTGTTTGATATAAGATTCAAGCTCGCTTGCGGGAGGGCCGTCCTCCCCTTCCACAATGACCTTGTTCTCCACCAGTCGGCACTCATTCTCCCCAAGCGCACGCGTGGTGGAGCATGATACGGCCGCCAGAAGCAGCGAAAGAGCCATTATGAGAGTGAGACTGCGGCGCATCATTCGGTCCTCCTCCTGAATTCGCTGCAGCTTATGGCAGTGGCCACAGCCACGTTGAGAGATTCGCTGCCCGTACCAGTTTCCGGATACGGAGGTATGAAGAGCTTGTGACTTACGTTAGCGCGCACGGCGTCGGAAATGCCGAAGGATTCGGAGCCCATCACAAGGACTCCGCCACGGCTGAGCTGCGTGCGGTAGATATTGTCACCTTCGAGGAAGGTACCATATACCGGAATGCCCTTCTGGCGGTACTGCGCGAGGGTCTGAGGCAGGTCGCAGTAGATGAAGCGCACGCGGAATATCGCGCCCATGGTGGCCTGCACCACCTTCGGGTTGTAGATATCTACAGTATCACGGCTGGCTATGATGGTCCTGATGCCGAACCAGTCGGCGAGCCTGATGATGGTCCCGACATTGCCGGGATCGCGGAGAGAGTCCAGCGCGAGTATGAGTTCGTCCTGCTCAGGTACAAAGCCTTCCACCGTCTTCGGGATACGCACTACAGCGAATGCCGGTGACGGCGAGGAGAGGTTGGATATGCGCGACATCGCCTCCTCCCCGATCTCCGCGCTGCGGAACACCTTCACGACATCCAGACCGGATGCAAGAGCCTCGGCGACCATTTTCTCACCTTCTACGGCAAAGAGGCCGTTCTCATCGCGGAACTTCTTCTGCGACAGAGCCTTGACCTGCTTTATCTCATTCTTGGATATCATAATTCCACAGTGCGAATCATTTATCTTTCAAAGATACGCAAAAAATACTACATTTGCATAATATGGATAATTAGGAAGAAATGAAACAGATTTCCACAATAGGAGTACTTACATCCGGAGGCGACGCTCCTGGAATGAACGCCGCCATCCGTGCCGTCACCCGCAGCGCACTTTGCGCAGGATTGAAGGTAGTCGGCATATACAGAGGTTTCGAAGGCCTCATCAACAATGAATGCGGAGAACTCACGACCCAGAGCGTGAGCAACATCATACAGCGCGGCGGCACCATACTCAAGACCGCCCGCAGCAAGGAATTCATGACAGCTGAGGGTCGCAAAAAGGCCTACCAGACAGTGAAGCGCTACGACATCGACGCGCTGATCATAATCGGCGGAAACGGTTCCCTCACGGGAGCGGAAATATTCGCAAAGGAATATGATATCCCCTGCATCGGCATCCCGGGCACCATTGACAACGATATCTACGGCACTGACGCAACCATTGGATATGACACCGCACTCAACACCATAGTCGAGGCAGTAGATAAAATACGCGACACAGCCTGCTCCCACGACCGCATCTTCTTCGTGGAAGTGATGGGGCGCGACGCGGGCTTCCTCGCTCAGAACAGCGCCATCGCCGCCGGAGCCGAAGCTGCCATCATCCCTGAGGAACACACCACCTACGACCAGCTTGACGACTTCATCAGCCGCGGTGTGCGCAAGAACAAGAACAGCAGCATCGTGATAGTCTCCGAAAGCCCTGCCAGCGGAGGAATAATGAATTATGCGGATCGCATGAAGCAGGCATTCCCGGACTATGACGTGCGCGTCACCATACTCGGCTATCTCCAGCGCGGCGGCAAGCCCAGCGCCTATGACCGCATACTCGCGAGCCGTCTCGGCGTAGCAGCCATCGAAGCCCTGCAGGAAGGCCAGCGCAACGTGATGATGGGTATCGACAACGACAAGGTCGTTTACGTACCGTTCAGCCGCGCCACCAAGATGGACAAGCCTGTAGAACAGGAACTCATCAACATACTCGGAGTTCTTTCAAATTAATTTCACACAAATGAAAAGAACACTTACCGCCATCGCACTTGTGCTTGCGGCGGGCATGTCACTCAGCGCCCAGACCTTGAAAGAAAGGCTCGGCAACCTGTCAGACATCCGCAGACGCACTCCGGAGGTCGCTTACATGTCACCAGAGATGATAGGCGAACGTCAGAGCTGGCTCATGCCAAACCAGTCAGTCTCAGCCACAGTAGTAGGCCTCGAGTACGGATACGAATACCCTCTGGGCGAGATTGTCTCCGTCATAGGCCGAGTCGGATTCCAGCCGAGCACCCTGAACTTCAACTACAGCCACAGACTTTCGGAATGCGACTTCAACTTCACCTCAATGGCGGGAGTGACTCTTGAGCCCCGTGTCTATACCTCGTTTTACAAAAGGGCGCGCCAGGGCCGCAACATCTACATGAATTCAGGCGATTTCATCTCCTTCCGTTTCTCAGCCGCTGTCGGCTTCGACGGAGTGGGCGACGTCAGCCTGACGCCTGTATATGGCATACGCAGAGTGTTCCTGGCACATTGGTTCCACGAATTCACCGTAGGACCGAGCTTCGGTTACCTTGCCAAGGAACTCTATTGCTCACCATACATCCAGTACAGACTCGGCTTCCTTTTCTAAAGCAAAGCAAACCAAACCACACTACACTAATAAACAGAAATGAAAAAACTCTTTGCAGCAACCATCGTCCTGGCACTTTCGTCCCAGGCAATCTTTGCTCAGGCAACTGAGCCAGAGAACACCGCTGAGGAAGAAAGCGGACTCACCCTCTCCATCATTCCACGTCTTGAAGGTTCAGCCATGACATGGAAATACATCGAAGGTTCAGACCGGAAGTTCTCACTCGGCAACACGATGCTTTACTCCATCCTTGACGGCAACATCACCGAAAACCTCAGCATCTACGCCTGCTTCCACCTCCTCGACAAGGAACCGGGATGGCTCTACCACAACACCTTCAGGAGCGACGAATGCAGCTGGCTTGACATGTTCTCACTGACATACAGCCTCGGCAACTTCGACATTTCCCTCGGCAAGGAGAACCTCGCCTTCGGAGGCTTCGAGCAGGATGCGGACATCTGCTACCCTTACCTCGACCTCTGCAGCAACTCATGGCACAACATCCAGTCCTTCCTCTGGGGCGGCCGCCTCGGCTACAACCTCGACGAAGACAACAATGTATTCCTGCAGTGCGTGGCATCCCCAATGAGCGAATATCCTTTCCAGGACAAGCTCTTCTGCGCCACAATAGGCTGGAACGGTGCGGTAGGCAATGACGAGACCATGTGGTCCCTCGGCGTGATGCGCACCGGAGACGAATTCAAGGAATACCAGAACCTCTGGCTCCTCTCATTAGGTGACAGATATACGGCCGGCAACTTCAGCGCGACACTGGACCTTAACTTCAGGGCATTCAACCCTGTAACCCTCTTCCAGGAAGAGATCACAAGCCTCCTCGAACTGCGCTACTCCTTCCCGAAGATCGACATTTTCGCGAAGGGCGGCTGGGAGGCCTGCAACAAGGATGAATATTTCACATACTTCTCCACCACCGAAGATCTCGAAAGCTGGAACTTCGACGGCACCATCGTACCGCAGTACATCAGCTCCAACAAGGACTATATCTTCGGAGGTCTCGGCATCGAGTACTATCCGTTCGCAGACCGCAGCCTGAGGGTGCACCTCGTGGGCGCAGCCAACAACTACGCAAACAACATCTGGAGCCAGACCAACTTCGGCCCTGCATTCTCAGTCAATGCCGGCCTTACATACACGTTTGACGTAAACCTCAAATAGAAACATGCTCTTCAGCGAATGCGAGGTCGGCCTCATCGTCGATCTCGTACCACTGAAGGCCGTCGATAAGCAGTACGTTCATCGGAGTGACGCGCTGGCTGACATCGAGAAGCAGATATTCGTAGCCGAGCTTTGGACGCTCGGCTACAATTTTTTCATACTCTGCCACACAGGTATGATAGAATGCGCTGCTAAGCTTGTGAATGCCCACCAGTTCGCCAGAAGGCGTGATGGCGCTCTTGTCAGTAGAGCAGTTGACCAGTTCGCAACGTTCGTTCATCTGGACATAATACTGGTCCTGAAACTTCGTCACAGGCGCGATGAGCATTGCGCTGTCGTAGCTGCAGGACATAAGGTCGGCGATGGCACGGCGCTCGAAGACCAGATCGGACTCGAGCAGCAGGAAATCCTCGTCCCCTATCGCCTCGCGGCAATTGTACAGCGTGTACATGCTGTTTGTCTCGGCGTAGCGCGGGCTGTAGATGCAGTCTATGCAAAGACCCGGATGCTGCGCGCAGAGTTCCTGCGCCAGCTTCTCATACACCTCACGGTGCCATCCGGTACCGATGATGATACGCTCTATGCCGCAGTCGATAAGAGTCTCGATGCTGCGCACCACCATAGCCTTGCCCTTGAACTCCACAAAGCCCTTGGGCATCATTTCAGTATGTTTGCCGAAGCGCGAGCCCAGGCCCGCCGCCATTATCACCGCTGTTTTCATATTGTCAATCCTCCTGACTTGTCAGGAAATATTTACGTTGCTTGATAAAGAATATAATGCCGATGACGCACCAGATGACGAACATCAGATAAGACTGCTTGCAGAAATGCACGCCCTTCAGGCCCTCGATAGGCAGGAGCTGAAGCTGGATGAAGGAGAAGCTCAATATGCATCCCAGAGCCGCCAGCAGCTTGTTGCCGTAGGTGCATTCCGGGTCCCAGTTCATCGAGACGACAGTGGAGGCGCAGGTGAAAAAGAAGCCTATGGACGCTCCTACCGCGCTCATATCCACGAACCATCCCAGCGCCTCGCGGCCCAGCACAGGTCCGCTCAGCGAAATTATTATGCAGAAGAGCATCGCATTGACCGGAGTGCCGTATTTAGGGCTGATTTTGCCGAAGAATTTCGGCAGATAGCCGTCACGCGCCATGGCGTACATCAGACGGGAAGAAGCCAGGTAGAATCCCATGATACCGCTGAGCACGGCGCAGCTGACCGCTATGCCAAGAAGCACTTTGCCGAAGCCGCCGAGCATCTCCTCCGCGGCCACCAGCAGCACCCATTCGCCGGCCATAACGCGTTCAGGCCAGTTGTTCACCGCCAGTGCGGCGACGGTATTGTTGGCGATATAGACGAAGGTGCCGAAAAGTATGGCGATACCCATTATGAGCATTACTTTGCTGTGCTTGAACTTGAATTCCTCTGCCACCTGAGGTATGGTCTCGAAGCCGACGAATGCCCACGGAGCTATGGCAAATGTCGCCATAATGGCCGCGAGAATACCTGTAGGACCTGTTTTCGCGAAAGCGGCGAGGCCCTGCGAAGCGGTGACAGATGTGGCGGCATCGGAAAGACCAGTGGCCGTGGAGGCGAAGGCCTTCAAAGCGTCAAGTGCGGCGGCCCTGTCGAAGCCCCAAGGCATCTGGATATTCGCCCACTGGGCGGCCGGGCTGAAGATTGCGGCTATGGTCAGAGTGAAGACAGAGACGGCCAGCAGCGAGGTCAGGACGGTCTGTATGAAGCCGGCCTTGCGTACGCCTATGATATTTAGCCAGCCGAAAAGTATGAGTATGGCCGAGGCGAATATCGCCTCCCCCGCCCAGACGTCGAAGCCGGCCACGCTGTAATGGAAACCCCACTTGAGCAGGTCAAGCGGACCGTCGAGGCCGTCGACGATCAGGCCGATGGCAGTGCTGTTCATCGGCACGTTGGTCAGATAAGCGGCCACCAGAAACCATCCGCAGATATATGCAGCCGTGCGGCCGAATGCCTTGCGGGTAAAGTTGAACTCCCCTCCCGCCCTCGGATTGCGAGGCACCATGTAGGCGTAGGAATACGCAATGATGAACATCACCAGCGCTCCCAGCACCATGGCTATCGCAGTGCCGAAAACGCCGGAGTTGGGCAGGAACTTCTTGCCGGGATTGACAAATGCGCCCCAGCCGACTATGCAGCCG
Organism: Bacteroidales bacterium; assembly: GCA_024398365.1. GTDB lineage: Bacteria > Bacteroidota > Bacteroidia > Bacteroidales > UBA932 > Cacconaster. Next base: position 14,340 of record JAKSJG010000047.1, read on the forward strand.
AAAGCTATCGCCCACACATGCATCGGCGACAACTGACGCTTCAGGCCGGGCTGCTTTGAGTCGGGCCGGTTGCCTGAAGGGCTTGCGAAGGAATGGCTGCCTGCAGGGCTCGCAGCGGGCTGGTTGTTCAGCGCTGGTTGGGTCGCAGGACTTGTGGCGGGTTTGTTTGCGCCAGGCTGGCCGGCGGCTGATAAATTGTTATTTTTCATTTCTGCAAATCTTGGAGAGGCCCCAGGCGAGGACCTTGTCAATATGAGGAGTGGCAAGGCCGCGGGCGGCGCTGAGCTCCTTGATGAAGCTCAGGCCGAACGGGAAATCCTCCGTGAAATAGCGGCTCTCGAAGTCAGGCATCCAGCCTTCGGGCGTCTGCCTCATCGGCGAAAGAATGGTCGAAAGGGAATCTATGCTGCGCAGCTTGCGGGTCATTCCGGCCGCATCGACGGCCTCATAATGAGCGAGCAGCGTCTCAATGTGAGTCGTATCCACCTTGAGAGCCTGCAGCAGGGCGAAGAACTCGCGGTCCATCGCGATATCAAGCCCCGAAGCCTCGTCGGTCCACTCCCGGTAGAACAGCGGGCATCCGGCGAAAGGCTTGCCGTACCAGTCCTTCAGCATCGTGTACAGGCGACCGGAGTGCCGGCTAGGAATCGCACTGCCCAGCGCCACCTCCTAGAT
>JAKSJG010000048.1 GCA_024398365.1 Bacteroidales bacterium
ACAGCACTTTGCCGTCCACGTGTGCAAGACCGTTTCCTTCAGCTGCGACAGCCTCAATGGTCACGTCTGTAATATATGGTTTCTTCTTTCTGCTCATATTATGATTATTTACACAATTTATATTATGTTAAATAGGCTTATTGCCACCCATGCCCTCCAGGTGTACAGATACCTGCTGGAACGGGAATTCAATGCCGTTCGCAGGCAGAGTCTTGTATATGCGTTCGTTTGTATCGTAATACACGCCCCAGTAATCCTCGGACTTGCACCAGAGTTTGATGATGAAATCCACGCTGCTCGGACTCAATGCGTTCACGGCTACGAACGGATCTGCCGGAGCTCCTTGAGCTGTCGTAAGTATCCTTTCGTCAGAATCCGCTATTTCGAGCAATAACTGCTTCACCTTGTCAGAATCTGAGCCATATTCGACTCCTATCGTCAAATCGACTCTCCTGAACTCTTTTTCAGAGTAATTGTTGACCGATCCGCTCTGCAACGCACCGTTCGGCAGCACTATGACGCGGTTGTCGAGCGTCACGAGCTTTGTCGTAGTGATGTTGACTTCCGATACGGTACCCGCAAATCCCTGTGCCTCAATATAATCTCCGACTTTGAACGGCTTGAATACCAGTATCATGAAGCCTCCGGCGAAATTCTGTACAGTGCCGCTCAAGGCCATGCCTATGGCCATGCCGCCGGCTGCCAGCAATGCCGCCAGCGATGTTGTCTCCACGCCCAGCGTTCCGACCGCTATTATGATGATTATCAGCCACATAACAGCTGTTACGAGACTTGTGACGAATGATACTACAGCCGGTTCAGCCTTCTTTTTGGTGAAAAAGCCTCCCAGAGCCCTTCTGGCCAGCTTTACCAGCCATGCTCCTATGAGGTATATCACTATGGCGGCCAGCAACTTAAGCCCGAAATGAAGTATCTTTTCGCCCAGAGATACGACCAGCTGGTCCGGTGGCGTGGCAGTAACGGTTTTGATTGAGGAGATGAAGTCTTTCTCTATATCGCTCCTGCCCGTCGTGTCCAGAATCGAATTCTTGACCGAATCGGTGATGGCCGTCTTGAAGACGCCTGTGATAAAACTGATTATTGCGTAATTCATAAGCATTATATCCTACAAAGATACCATTTTTCGGCTATATTTGCGTAGAAGAATCAGTTTATCAAATTACAGACTCAATTATGACAAAAGCTACCTCCATCAGCGCATGCGCGACCCGTCTGATAATCGCGGTCGCAGTCCTTGCCATACTGTCCCAACCGGTCACTTCAGCCAGACGGCGTGCGGCGGTTCCTGCCTCCCCTGTCATCCGCACTGATGTGCCTGAGAAGGCCTTTTTCAAGGACCTTTTCATAGACTGCGGCATCCAGATCGTGGAGCACGACGATATGCCGGCAGCCGACCTGCTGGGCCTCAGCCAGGAATTCATGCGCCTCGGAGACAGCAGCCCTGTGACTGATTCCATACAGAATGCCATAATCTGCGGCAGCAAGGAGGACAGCAACGGCAGACTGCTATATCCGGACGGTGCGCCGCGTTTCAGCTGCATATATGTCTATGGCGGCCTTGCCAATGCGCATGGTCTCTCCCTCGGCGAACAGGGACGTGAACGTTTTCGCAGCTTCTTCGAGAATGGCGGCAGCTACACCGGCTCCTGCGCGGGTGCATTCATCTGCTGCAAGGGCTTCGACCTGACCAAATTCCGCCCGGGATATCTCGGCCTCTGGCCCGGAACCTGCGACGAGCATGCCGTAGAGGACATTTTCCCGACCTATATCATACCGGAGGACTCCCCTCTTTTGAAATACTGCGACTTCGGCGGTGACTTCAAGGTGGACAGCGTGGAGCATTGCAACGGTCCGTTCTTCTCCCTCTGGCAGAGCGTGCCCGGCACTGAGAGTCTGGCCGTCAACAGCCTTCCGGGCAGCAGACTTGATGGCAACACATCCATCATAGCGCGCAAGAACAGCGCATCCACAGGCCGTCTGGTGCCTTGCGGAGGCCATCCCGAACTCGCTGAGGGCGGAGAGCGCCGCGACCTTATGGCGGCGATACTGCGCTATGCCATCGACGGACGCGGCTGCGCGAAGGTCAAGACCGTCCTTGCCAACGGCCAGAGCTGGGACATGACTTCTTCAACAGAGGACAATGTCCCAGAGCATACGAAGATCGGAGACCGCCAGTGCCATCATTTTGCATTCGCATTGCCTGCAAAGGCCCGCGATATCAGGATAAGGCTCAATGTGCTTGCTGACCATAATCTCAGTCTGAGGCTCGCAGAAGGCACTTTCGCCTTTGCGGAGGACGCTCAGTATCAGGTTGCGAACGGCAGCCTTGTCAAGGAATTGAGATTCTCCAGCCTGCCTGAGGGCACATATTATATCGGAGTGCAATGCGAGGACAGCGTGACCGTGGAACCCGGCCGCTGCGACAGCTACGGCAGCACCGACCTGCTCAACGGAGTGCCATATACAATCTCCGTGAGCTGGAAATAAGCAGGCCTCCCCTGCTATTTGACCCTGATTTTCTTGCCTACCCTGAGCACCTGGTTTGACTTCATGCCGTTGAGCCTGCAGAGCTTGTCAACGGTGGTGCCGTTCTTCTTGGCAATGCTGTAAAGAGTTTCGCCTGAGCGTATCGTATGATATCTCGCGCCGCTGCCGGAGCTGCTGGAGGATTTGCTGGCTGCAGGCTGAACTGCCGTGCTGTCAGCGGGTTTCGTTTCGGCAATGACCGGAAGCTGCTTCAGAGTGATATCTGCGGCTGACCATCTGCCGTCCGGCGTGAGGACTATGCGCAGCGTGCTGTCAGGCCTGCAGACCTCCCCTTCCGGTGATACATATGCCCAGCTGCCGTCGGACAGCAGCAGTATCCTGCGGTCCTTCTCGCCCAGATTGAGGGTGTCCCTGACCGCTACGACGTAATCCACGCTGTCCACGAGTATAGGCTCGACATACACGCTGTCCGTCTGGGCCGTGAGATGGCTCCCGAAGTCGGGAATGATCCTGCATGCCCCCAGGAAGCGGGATGCGTAATATGGCTCCTTGACATTGGAAATGCGTATTCCGCCGTGTACTGCGGCGTGGATGAACCTGAAACCGTCACCACTCTCGTCCGGCTCAATGAAGATACCGACGTGTCCCACCCTTCCTCGGCCTCCGCGGCCGCTGAAGAATACGAGGTCACCCTTCTGCAGATTGCTCACATGGCCGGAAACGCGCCTGCCCTGTCCCACCTGCGATGCTGAATTCGGCGAGAGCTCATATCCGAATTTGGAGAACACGAAGCGCGTGAAGCCTGAGCAGTCGAAGCTTCTCGGCCCTTTGGAGCCATATACGTAAGGAGCGCCGAGATGTGTCCTGGCCTCCTCTATGATCTGATCCGCCAGCGCGGATGCCTTTATTGCCGTGGAATCAAGTTCGTCCTGTGCCATCGCCGCAAAGCTTGAAACAAGCATGAGCAGCGTGGCAATATTGATAAATTTCAATTTCATAATACTGTGCTCGTATCAGTCGGACTTCCTATCTCGATTGGCTCCCCGAGGTATTTCGGCCCTCTGCCCGAGAAGATGTCCAGATACATTTTTACGCGTGCGAAGTTCTCACGTGTGAGATTCTTTATGCTTACCCAGCGGAATGCGACATCCCTGGCGTTGTATGCCAGAGCGTCGATGTCATTGGCCCTGGCGAGTGCAACCGCACGCTGGTTATGCCATTTCTGGCTTACGAATATCAAAGAGTCTTGCTGGAAGACCTTGTTGGCCCTGATCACGGAACTCAGAGTGTTGAAACCTGCATAGTCGCAGTAGATGCTGTCGTACGGCACGCCGTGTGCCGACAGCGAATCCTTCATAGCCCTCGGTTCATTGTACTGCATCGTGGAGTTGTCGCCGCTGACGATGAAGTAATGTACCTTGCCCTCCCTGTAGAGCTCGGCAGCCGCCTGTATCCTGTACTTGAAGTAGAGGTTCTCGCGGCGTCTGACGGTAAGCGGACTGGTGCCGAATACCACGGCCACGTTGCGCTCCGGCAGCAGCTCCACCTTGTCATAGCAGCGGCCGCGCGCGGTCAGGCTGACGGCTATGTAGCATCCTGCCACGAAGAGCACAAAGAGCCCTGCGGCAGCCATCAGAGCGATGACAAGCCGCTTGAAAAGAGAGATATGTCGTTTCTGTGAAGGCATGTTCTACATCTGGGGCAATATCCTCCTGACTACTTCCCAGATGTTCTCCACGGTGCTGATATCAACCCTTTCCTTGGTGGAGTGAGGGCATACGATCTTAGGACCGATGCTGGCTATCTGTATGCCCGGATACTTGCTCACATAGTATCCGGCTTCCAGCACGAAATGCATCTCCACCTTCTTCGGCGCGAAGCCCAGCACGTCCTCGAAGGTCCTGGACACCATGGCGAGGTAGTCGGAATCCTTGTCCTCCCTCCATGCAGGTGCCGACATCACGAGCGTGGTGTCTGCATCGACGATATCCTTGATCCTTTCGCCGAGCGCCACCATGTCCGCATCGATGAAGCTTCTGGTATGGGTGGTGATGCTGACGCTGCTGCCGTTGCTCCTGACTATGCCGATGTTGTTGGATGTCACCGGAGTCGTTTCGCTGTCGCAGCCCTGAGGATCGACAACGCCGCAAGGTATGTCGCAGATGGCCTGAATGAGCTTGGCGGCAGCCCTGTCGCAGAGCACCTCGTCGCAAGCCCCGGTCTCAGTGATGAGAGCCTTCAGATCAGGGTCGCTCTGTCCGTATTCTGCCTTCAGCTGCGCTGCGAACGCTTCCGCTGCCTTGACGGCATCGGAAGCCTTGTCCGCCGGTACGGCTATCACGGCGCTGGAGGCGGAAGCGATGGAGGCGTTAGCCTGACCACCGTCAACGGAGGCGATGACCAGCGGCATGGCATCGGCGATGCTTCTGATGCATGCGAAGAGCAGCTTGTTGGAGTTGCCCCTGCCCTTGTTGATATCCACGCCGGAGTGACCTCCGAGGCCTCCTTCCACGCTCAGGCGGAAGAAGCTGTATCCTGCAGGCGCAGGTACGCTGTGATATGCTATCTCGTGTGACTGCAGGTATGCTCCTGCTGCGCCCACGGTGATGGTGTCGTAATCTTCGGAATCCAGGTTGAGCACCTTGCGGCCCTTGATGAAATCGGCGCTGAGGCCGGATGCGCCTGACATGCCGTCCTCCTCGTTGGTGGTGGCGAGCACCTCGAGCGCAGGATGCGCAATGCTGTCATCCTGCAGTATGGCAAGGGCCATGGAGAGCCCCATACCGTTGTCTGAGCCGAGGGAAGTACCCTTCGCCTTCATCCAGCCGTCTTCGACATAGGCCTGTATCGGATCGTTGTCGGGATCGAACTCCACACCAGGGTCGGCGACGCATACCATATCCATGTGGTTGAGTATCACAAGCGGCTCATGGTCTTCGTAGCCGGGGGTCGCGGCCTTGCGTATCACCACGCAGTTGTTCCCGTCCCTGTCATAATCGAGGCCAAGCCTTTCGGCGAATGCACAGAGCCAGTCTGCTGCCTTGCCTTCATTGTGTGACGGACGCGGAACTCCGTTGAGCTCCCTGAAAATATCAAACACCTGTTTTGCGGAATTCTTCTCCATAATCGTCAAAATTGTATCTTGCGAAGTTACAAAAATTGAATTAATAATTACCTTTGCCCCTGTTAAAAAGAAAATATATATGAGAAAAATTTTATGTCTTATCGTTGTGGCTGCAAGCCTCGCTTCCTGCGCTGGAAGCGGCAGGAAAGCGGCTGAACAGGCACCTGCCAACGAACAGATCTGCGGTGGCTACACCTCTCCGGACCAGCCATCCGACGAGGAACTCGCAATGTTCAACTCCCTTATGGGAAATGAATCCACAGAACTGGTGCCTATATCCGTCGCACGCCAGGTCGTAAACGGTACAAACTACAAGTTCCTCTGCGCATACCGCGACTCCGTCGGCAATCAGGGCAACTGCTACGTCATTATTTACAAACCTCTCAATGGCGATCCGGTTGTAAAGGGTCTTGAACCGTCAGACAACTAATTGATGTACACTGGCGAACTCATATCCCTGTCTGTTGCCATCTCGTGGACATTCTGCGCATTGTTCGCCGAAGTGGCCAGCAAACGTATGGGTTCGCTCCCGCTCAACGTCATAAGAATGGCGCTGTCGCTGCTCATGCTCGTGGGCGTGATGTGGATATTCACAGGACATCCGTATCCGTACGGAGCTGATGCTTCCACCTGGGGCTGGCTCCTTCTGTCCGGACTGATCGGCTACGTGCTCGGCGACTTCTGCCTCTTCAACTGCTACATACTTATAGGTTCGCGGTACGGCCAGCTGCTCATGACGCTGGCCCCGGCCGCAGCAGCCATCTCAGGACGCATAATACTCGGCCAGAGCATGGCCTGGACCAAGATTGCCGGCATGATTGTCACCATGACCGGTATCGCCCTTTCGCTCTACCGCAAGCCTTCTGAAGACAGCAGGAGTGGAAAGCTTCCTGCCAAAGGCATAATTTTCGGCGCGATAGCCGGAATATGCCAGGGCATCGGACTGGTGTGCAGCGCCAAGGGCCTCACCTGTTACGAGGCCTCCCTCCTTCACTCCGGCATCGACCCTGACTCAATGCGCAACGTGATACCCTTCTCTTCCACTGCCATACGTGCAGTGATGGGCCTGCTGGGATTCACGCTGTGGACTCTGCTCAGCGGGCATGCGGCCGACCTTGGCAGAGCTGCGCACGACAGCCGCGGAATGCTCTTCGCGCTCGGTGCCACCATCACCGGACCATTCATCGGCGTGAGCCTTTCACTGATGGCGACCCTCTATACCGAGGCCGGCATAGCCCAGACCATCATGGCACTCACCCCTATACTGATAATCCTCCCTACCTGGCTTCTGTTCAAGCAGAGAGTAACCATAAAGGAAATCATCGGCGCACTCGTAGCCGTATCCGGCGTATCGATGTTCTTCCTGTTCTGATACAGAAATCACCTGAAGCCCCGGGGCACGCCGGAACAGCAACGGCGATGCGGCAGGTCAACAGGTGACGATATTTCAGAAAAAACGAGAGTGTGGCGATTTGCAGAGTAGCACGTGGCCTGGAAATACCAATCAACTAGTCCGCATCTCACCACACTCTTTTATGTTTGCCCCAATTAAGGGTGACGCAAGCATACAGAGTGTAAGAGCGTATTGAGGTCCCAGTTGATTTTTGAAATTTTCCAGATTTCGTGCTACGGGCTGATAGCAATACACTTTCAATATGTCACTGAGTGAACAGCATTGCAAAGTAACAAAACTTTTTTCACAAAGTCCTTTCTAATGTTGTATTTTTGTCGTGTTATTGGATAATACTATGATAAATATGAAAAAATTAATCATTTCAACGCTTCTGGCCACAGTCCTGGCGACGTCCCAGGCTCTGGCCTACGAACCGTATGGCACAGACCTTTCCCTTCAGTTTGGCGGAGGCCTCTCCTCTCTTAATGTATTTGATGCCGGCACCCTCAGCCGCAATACCATGCTGAGCATGCGCAATTACGACATACAGATGCAGTTCTTCCCTTCAGACCATATAGGTCTCTATGCGCGCCATTGCCTGTTGAGTTCACCTGTGAACATGGAATCCCTCTATTCCAACACCACGATGACCTTCGGAGCGCTGTACCGCATCAACAAGGACAACTGGAGTTTCCGTGCAGGAGCCGGTCTCGGCTTTGCCACACCAAATGATTATTCATTTATCAAACGTGGTCCTGAAGGCGCAGCACCTGAAATCGTCGTTGCAGGCAATTCCGCTCCTCAGACCCTCGCCCTGTCCGCACAGTTGCAGGCTTCATATCACATCAATGAAGTGCTGTACCTCTTCGGCAACTGCAGCGTATTCGGCTGTCCAGGCAAGAATCCGGTGATAGCACGCACTTTCACCTCCGATGAGAGCTGGTCCGGAGCTGTCAGATATCTCAGCGGAGATATCCAGACACGCGACTGGCAGGCAAAACTGTGCACAGACACCAAGGAACTCATGAGCGGTACAGGCATCAACCCATTGCTCAGCATAGGCATTGGCTTCACATTCAACAAATAACAGGAGGAACAGATTATGAAAAGACAGATCAGATATACTCTTATAGCACTTATTGCAGTATTGGGCCTTGCTTCATGCAATGATTATCTCGAGCCTGATGAATCTTATGCTTCCTCTGCTGAACCCATCTTCACTCTGGTCAACAAAACCGGTTGTGACATTGCCTGGTGCATCCCGCAATCTGCCGGTCCACTCAAGGATACGGTGCTGTATGCTGCCGCAGGAACAATTGCATCTGCGGATTCCACCCATATCCTCTGCGGTGAGGTGGCGAACTACTGGGCTCAGGACACCATTCAGCTTTGCATCTTCAATTATCAGATAATGGCGTCCGAGGCATCTGACAGGATGTCCGACAATCAGGTCGAAGAGATAGTCTTCAAGCTCTCAAGTCCTGCTTTCATGCAGATCATCCCGCTGGCTGCGCCCGATGTGGTAAAGCGCGGCCGCCGCATAGTGGTCGAATAAAAGAAAAGGCCACCCGCTCGGGTGGCCTTTTCTTATTGATATATCTCAACGTTACTTGATCTTCATGCAACGGATGCTGCATCCGGCAGAACGTTTGAGGTTTGATGAATTCGAAACATCAGAACTTGTCATCTTGAACAGGCGTCCATACTTGGCACCGCTTGTCATATCCACTGAATTGTAATTCCAATAATAACCTCCTGCATAGAACTTGACCGATGCGGAAGCCGCATCATACAGGTAGTATGCAGCTGACGTGAACCAGATAGGATCACCGTTGGTTACAGAAAAATAGTAGCCGGTATTCGTTGAGTCGTATGTACCCGCATTAGTCTGGAAGTCATTTGCGGTCCAGATGGATGATGTACCGGTTCCACCGCAAGATACCTGATATCCTGCAGGACATGGGTCATAGATGGTCTTGGTTGCACCCCAGAGTGTATTGTCAGCTTCCCAGAGCCAGTCGCCCTCGTTTCCACCATTGGATGAAGGTCTGATGAACTGGGTAGGGTTGGCAATTGCATACGCCACTGTACCTACTTCGGCAGATGTCTCGACTGAGTTTGTCGTAGCATTGAAGCAAGGGTCCTTTCTTCCCCACTGGTAATACAATCCTCTGGTCTCTGTGGCTGTGGCTGTGACATTTGTGATGTCGCTTGCAGTAGCACCGAGGTTACGGTCCATGATGACAGAACCATCCTTGAGAGTGACGTCAGCAGGAGTATCGGTGATCCATACTGTCCATGACCATACGACTCCGTCTGCGTCGGAAGCGATGAGCACCACGTCTCCTTCGTTGGCCGATGCAACAAATTTGCAATAATTGGTATATGCCGTAATTGTTCCCTTGGCTGATTGTCCACTGACTGCACTGTAGAATTTCTGTGTGAAGGAAGTGGATTTCACATGACCTATAAGTTTGCCGTCCGGACGGAATGGATAGATACTGATGCTGCCCTCCGGATTGACAATAAAGGTATTTGCAAGTTTATTCACATCCACGCTGAAAGAGGTTGAAGTGACAGGCATAGCCTTAATTTTGCTACGGCTGATGGTATTGTCCTTCGTGGTTCTTATGAATGAACGGATGTTGCTGTTTGTGAGGCTGACAGACATACCGCCCTTAAGAGCACCGGCAGGGACAGCAAGATAGATTACTGATGGGTTATTCGCATCTGTGCTGAGTGTGAATGCAGGGTTGACAGTCACGCTGACCACCTTCTTGACATTGCCTGTGAATTCGAGTGTCGGCTCGCCTGCGCCATCGTACTTGATGACAGCATCACCTGCAAGCGGCTCTGCGGCAGCAAGCTGAATCTCACTGATTTTACGGGCAGATGTACCATAGAGTTGGAGTTTGAGCACGCCCATGAGGTTCTTGAACTCGATGCCTTCCTCTGTACCCTTGGCAACTGCCAGGAATGAGTCGTCAGGGAAGCTGGCTTCAGCATATGCCTGGGTCTCAGGAATTGTTACAGGTATGGAATAGATGTCGCCTGTCTTGCTTACACTTGCCCCTTCGGCAAGGTATGATGCAGGATATACCGCAATAAGCTCATCACCGCTGACAGCTTCTCCTGTGAATTCGCCAGAGGTCTCACCAGCGCCCGAAGACAGTGTGAATATGGAATGTGCAGAAAGATTGTCCGATCCGAATATGGCTATCTCATTGCCTTCGGTCCATATAACCTGGTGTCCGTCCTCTCCTATTGATGTCCTGGTCATATCAGGCAGCTCTGTGGCTGCGCTGATGGTCATTGTCCTTGCCTTCTCTGCCTGCTCGATATTGTCGTTCTGGCAGGAAGAAAGAACGAGAGCAGCCGCAAATGCGGCTGCTTCGCAATAGAAAAGTTTCTTCATATCTTTTCTTCCTCTGTTTTACCAGTTACCGTCGTTGTCGTCAACGAGACTTTCATTCCTAGCCATACGTTTGCTGCCTTCAGAAGCTTCGCCGACCTTGTAGAAACCATCGCCGTTGTCAATGAATGCGAGGCCTGACTTCAGTTTGCTCTTCATGGTATCGGAAATCTTGGAGTACAGACCGCCGGAGATTACGATGCTTGATCCTGCTGGAGCGCGACCGCAGCTGACAGAATAACTCTTGGAATCGAACTTACCGCCGGTAATCTCGAGAGTAACCTTCTTTGCGGAATCGTCATTCCTATCAACATAGATTCCATAATTTGCAGGTGCAGTGAATGTACCGCCTGACACAGTGATCTTGCTCTCAGCAGTGCCGGCCCATACTTCCATTCCGCTGTCCTTCGTTGATGTGAATGAACCGCCTGAAATGTCGACAGTACTGGCATCAACGTATATAGCAGATTCGATACCCTTAACTGCAACAGGGTTTTCCGGATCAGTTTCAGAAATGTTGAGAGTACTGGTCTTGATATAGATAGGACTTGAAGTTGGGTTGTCCGACATAATGGTACCGCCATATAGGTTGAATGTACCGCCCTTGGATGCCATGCTAAGGGAGCGTGACTTGGCTGCCCAGATGGTACCGCCGTACATGTTGATGGTAGCAGCAGTGCTGTTGGTAGTCTTGGACACAGCATATGATGAAACGTTGACCAGCTTGATAAGTGTGCCTTCGTAGATATTTACAGTACCTGAATTGACGCTGACACATCCGCCGGATAAACCTGTACAGTCATTGATATATGCGCCATCGAGGTTGAGCAATGCATTGGCTGTATTGTAGATACCGCCGCCCCATGAGGAAGCTGTACAGTTGTTGATGTCACCACCCTTTACAGTGAGTTGGTTGCGGTTGTCGATAGCTCCGCCGTACATGGATGAGCAGTTGGTGAATACGCTGTTGGTAATGGTTGTCTTGGCGTAGTTGTAGATCGCACCGCCGTTGCTGTTGTTGCTGCAGCCGGCGAATGAGCAATCCTTGATATCCATGGTACCGCCGTTGGCATAGATCGCACCGCCGTTGACAGTTACGACGCAGTCATTGAACTGGCACTTTGAGAGGTTCAGCGTGCCGCTGTAGTGATAGATGGCGCCACCGCATGCTGAAGTACAATTGTTGAAAGTTGTACCGCTGATATTCGCAATGCCGCTGGAAGTATTGTAAACAAATGCTCCGCGCACGCTGTCGCCTGTACCTACGGACTGGCAGTCATCCACCTTGGTGGCGGTTGTATTGAGTGTGCCGCCGTAGTTCGCTACAATACCGCCGTAAACAGAGCCGCTGGTCTCGGAAGAGCAGCCTTTGATCTTCATGGTATCAAAGGTGAGTATGCCTTCATTGAGGATGATACCGCACTTGCCTGTTTCAGAGTGGGCGTAGATGATATCGTTGAATTCGCAGTTGGTGAATGTAAGAGCACCGAGGTTGTATGCGAGTCTGCAGTCCACCTTGGCGGACTTGCCGTCAAATACCAATCCTTCGAACTTCACGTCCGTCTTGGCATCAGTTCCCATGCGTTCTGTGCGCTCTGAGATATCCCATACATGACCGTTACCGATAATGGTGATGGCCTTGCCGCTGAGGTCAGGAAGTGCGTTCGCACCGAGTTCGCTGTCTTCGAGGACTTCGATGATGCTTCTGCTCTTGTTCTTGCCCGCAATGTTCTCAAGGGCCTCTGCGAGGGATTCTGCACCGTACCAGGTCTTGCCGCCGTCATCTGTGTACTTGGCGCCGAAGCCTGTGAAGTCGCTGATAGGGAATGACGCTTCGAATGTGAGAGGATAAATCTTGTTGGATTCAACCACTGCGGTGTTCTTTGCTGTGGTCTCCCAGGTGTTGCCTGCGATGTCGGTGATGAGGACATTCATTGCCTCATATTCACCTGAAGGGATTGACACGTAGAACTTGACGCCTTCCTCATTTACAGGCACGCCGCTGATGCAGTACAGTGTCACAGCCTTCTTGTCCTCGTCAACGATGTATGCTGACTGGCCGTCCTTCACTGCGAACTTGCCGGTCATGCCGACATTGTCGGATGAGAGCTTGATGGACCTTATGGTACCTGTGCCCTTGAGGGTGATCTCGAGGAGCGCGTTGATGTTCTTGAATGCCAGGAAGAGGTCAGCGCTCTCGCTCTGTGCGAACATAGGTGCACACATAGGGCTGTTGTCTGCGTAGTACTGGGACGGTGGAAGCTGACCTACCTCGATCTCAGGGTCGTAGGTGCAGGAATATGTGGCATAGTACATGCCTTCATAAGGTTCAGGATCAGGGTCGTTCTCATCCTTCTTGGTGAAGGTTGCTGACCTCGGGTCCTCCTCGTCAACTGTTGCGATGTAAGGGATACCGTTGATGCGTACTTCGTCGCCGTCAACCCAGTAAACCTTGCCTTCAGTGCCGTCTGAAAGGACTACGGTCCTTGTGTCGGTGTTCTCGATTCTTCCCCTGAATACAAGGGAATCCCCCTTCTTGAGGGACTGGAACTCATCCCTTGCGCAGGCTGAGGCCAGGAAAATCACTGCCGAAAGAAGCAGGAATCGTGCAATGTGTTTTTTCATAGTTGGACTTCTTGTTAGTTATTGATATTGTTTGAAAATAGTCTTCCTATCAGTACTTAATGTGTAAAGTTACAAATTATTATAGTATAATTGATAATCAAGAATTATTTTTTGCAAAATACATAACTAATTAATAATGACATATTCGGATAATAACTACATACCGACGGACCTCGCGGCGATGAAGGCTCATTACGCTGCAGGCAAATAGTCCCGCACGGACATAATAATTCAAAAAAGCCAGCCCCAACGGGACTGGCTTTGATTGTTGCTATTATGCATTCAGACTATTTTGCTACAAGCTTGAGAGTAGCGCCTTCTGCATAGGCAGCCTGGTCAGCAGCAGTAGCCTGAGGGTTATCCACGAGCTGATAGCCAGTGTAGTCAACCCACTTGTTGAACTGCTTGTTGAAGTAACCGCCCTTCATCACAGGCTTGATGCTGTAAGTAAATGCACATGTAAATATAGTTGCTGAAGCGCCCTGATTCAAGTTGACAAAGGTACCTCCTGTGACAGACATTGTGGCACCCTTATCTGCGGTACACAACATACTTGCATTGATGTCGGAAATGAATACACCGCCGGAAATGGTGACAGCGGCATTGGCACCTGTACCTGATGTGAGAACAGCACCATAAAGCTGCTGGCCTGCCGTGGTCTTGATGGTGTTGTTTATGAATCTGCCGCCCTTGATCTCGAACTTCGATGCCGCCCAGATGGCGCCACCTCCCCAGTTGGTCTTATTCACCACTTCTGCGATACAGTTGCTGATTGTCACATTCTCTGAGATTGTGCAGGAGACATTGGCACTGTGAGCTGTGAATATTGCACCACCACGGGTTGACTTGCAGGCATCAATCTTTGTATTGCCGGATATGTTCATCTTGGCTGAAGTGTCCAGATGAATACCGCCGCCGTAGGTAGTCGCAGTACAATTCAGAATTGAGGTATTGCCATTAACGTTGATGACACCGGCGGTTGCGCTGATGGCACCTGCGTTGTTTGCACTTGCACAATCTGAGATAGTACAATCTGTGATGGTGAGCTGGGTTGCAGTACCGTTTACGCGGATTGCACCACCGAGGTCGGTTGCTGTACAATTTGTGAACTTGGTGTTGGTGATTGTACCCTTGCCGTTGAAGAAGATAGCACCGCCCTTCTTTCCGGAGCAATTTGTGAATGATGAGTTGGCAAGATTGAGTGTACCGGTCTGGCAGTTGATGACGCCACCGATATTTGCCTTGCAGTTCTTGAATGAAGCGCCGGTGATGTTTACAGCGCAGCCTGAGTTTTGGCTCTCGATAAATGAACCACCGTATTCACCAGTACCTTCGCAAGAGAGATTCTCAACAGTACCGCCGGTCATATTGACAGTACCCTTGAAGTTTGAAATGAATCCGCCATGGCAGTTGCCGCTTTCAGTAGCGTTCCTGGACATGATGTCGTGGATGTATGCACCATCGATATTGATGATACCGCCACCGTCATTGCAGATCACACCGCAGACAGCATTGGATACAGGCTGCTCAAATGTAAGGTTCTTAAGTTCAGTGCCGAGACCGAGGGTAAGGATACCAGTGTTGTAGTAGAAACGCTTGTCGCTTACAACGTCCTTGCCGTCAATTATGAGACCTTCTATCTTGACATCGGTCTTCTCGTCTGTAGCAATCTGGAGTGTACGCTCTGAGACATCCCAGGTATGGCCGTTACCGATGATGGTGATGGCCTTGCCGCTGAGGTCAGGAAGTGCGTTCGCACCGAGTTCGCTGTCTTCGAGGACTTCGATGATGCTTCTGCTCTTGTTCTTGCC
>JAKSJG010000049.1 GCA_024398365.1 Bacteroidales bacterium
TCTATCCTCGTGCGCAGGAAGGCCACGTTGGGCATATTATGCTCCGTGGCATATTTGGAGCCGCGCCACAGGCGGGCGCCCTTGATATCTATGCCTATGAAGTTCTTCTCCGGAAACTTCTCCGCCAGCGCGATGGTGTATTCGCCGCGGCCGCAGCCGAGCTCCAGCACTATAGGGTTATCGTTGCCGAACATGTCCCTGCCCCAGTTGCCCTTGATGGGGTGGTCGCAGCCCAGCACTTCATCCGTGCGCGGCTGCAGCAGGCAGGAGAAGGTCTCGTTCTCCGCAAATCTCTTGAGTTTATCCTTTGAGCTCATATCAGTTTTCTGCTTTATAGGACCATCCCATGCCGTAGATGTTCTTTATCATGGACCTGTCTACAGGCCTGATGGCCACCTTCCATAGTCCGGTGTCCTTCCCGGGCACAATCTTTTCCCTGTAAGGCCAGTCTATGTCCACCAGCGGACCGGCGCCCTTGCCTGTCCTCACCAAGCCGTTCGAGGCAGTGACAGGGAAGTCCACCAGCTCGCTGAAATCCTCACCCTCGGGAGAGCTCACCGTGATGAGCAGCGGGATGTTGTTTTTCCTGATGGCCGACGCGTCCAGGCGGCACGCCAGTCGCGTGGAATATGAAGTCTGCGGCTCGTCCAGGGTCATTTCAAAGCGGAATGCCGAGGTGTCGCTGAAATTCTTCGGGGTATATGCAAATTCGAAGCGGTCCTGCGGTTTGCCGCAGGATGCCAGGATGAAGCAAAGTATCAGTATCGTGAGATGTTTACTGCTCATTTTCTTTCTTTGGGGCAGGTTTCTCCCTTCTCTGACCGCCGTGTCCGCCATGTCTGCCTTCCCTGCGGCCTTCTCCTTCCCTGCGGCCTTCTCCGTCCTTGCGAGGCTCGCCTTCCTTCTTCTGTTCACCGCTTCTGTGCTGTTCGCCCTCCTTCCTGTCTCCGTGGCCCTTGTGGTTGTTGCGGTGCTTTTTCTTCTTGCGTTCGTCGAAACGAGTGATGCTGTCATCGCCGACTGCGCTCACGAATCCGGTCTCCTTGTCGTCCTCAGTGTCCTGGAGGGATTCCGGCTTCTGGCCCTTGCGGTTCATGGCGATAATCTCGCGCACCTGTTCGCCGGAGAGCGGCCACATCTTGGCCTGGCTGTCCTTGTCGTATGAGAAGTACATCAGGTTGCGGAGAGTGTCGGTCTTGACCAGCCATGCAGGGCCGTCCTCGAACTCCAGCGGCTCGCGCACCTGAGGGATCTGCTTCTGTGCGTCAATATATACCGAAGCCTCGTAATTGATGCAGCACTTGAGCTTGCTGCACTGTCCAGCAAGCTTCTGAGGGTTGAGGGAGAGGTCCTGGTAGCGCGCTGCCTGAGTGGTGATGGACTGGAAATCGGACATGTGGCCCGAGCAGCAGAGCTGTCTGCCGCATACGCCGAGACCTCCGATGAGGCCTGCTTCCTGGCGCGCACCGATCTGCTTCATCTCCACCCTGATGCGGAATTCCTCCGCAAAGTCCTTGATCAGCTGGCGGAAATCGACGCGTTCGTCAGCGATATAATAGAAAATGGCCTTGGTGCCGTCACCCTGGAATTCCACGTCGCCTATCTTCATGTTGAGGCCCAGCCTTGCGGCGAGCTGGCGTGAACGTATCATCACCGAATGTTCGCGCGCTATGGCCTCCTGCCATCTCTCGATGTCAAGAATCTTGGCCTTGCGGTATATCTTGCGGAATTCGTAGGTCTCCGGGTCATATTTGTGACGTATCATCTGGCGCAGCACAAGCGGTCCGGAAAGTGTCACGATGCCCACGTCGTGGCCGTTGGTGGCTTCCACCACCACTATGTCACCTTCCTTGATGAGCTGGCCCGAATCGTTCTTGAAATACAGCTTGCGCGTATTCTTGAATCTCACTTCGAAGAGGTTCTTGCTCGTGTCCTCGGGAATGCCGTCCAGCCAGTTGAAATCCTCCAGCTTGCAGCAGCGGCGGTTGTAATTGATGTTGAGCTCGCCAATGGGCGTACGCTCTACGTCACATCCGCGGGAGCAGTCGTATATCTTCTCGCCCTTGTCCTTGATAGTCTCTTTCATATCTACAATGATGTGTACAATATGTTGCAGAGGTTGCAGAAAGTCAGCTTGGCGTTGACATTGCTCTCGACTGAGGCAATGGCCGTCTCAAAGGCATTGAAAGCCCTTTCGTAGAATGCCGGCTTGATTTTCGGAGCCAGCTCGCGTATTGCCGCCTCCTCTGACGTGTCGTATTCCGCAATGCTGTCCATCGCGGATGCGGCCATATATAATTTTCTGATATAATTTTCCGAATAGATGCAGAAGTCCTTCTGCTTCTCGCGTCCCATCTCCGCCAGGGCCTCCCAGATAGGGATGGTATCCGCCAGGGCCTTGCCCAGGCCGGCCTTGATGATGCCGGTGAGCAGCTCCTGGAATTCGGGATTGGACTGTGTGCCCTTGCCTGCGGCCTTGCGTTCCTCGCGGGAGAGAGGCATCAGCTGTATCATCTGGCACCTCGAGCGTATGGTGGACAGTATCTTCTCCGGTGCGTGTGACACCAGTATGAAGAGTGTGCCTGCCGGTGGTTCCTCGAGCAGCTTGAGCAGCTTGTTGGCCGCCTCCTGGTTCATCTTCTCCGGCAGGTAGATGACCATGGTCTTGTACTTGCCCTCGAAGGATTTGAGCGACAGCTTCTCGAAGATGCGCCTGGCCTCGTTGACGCCGATGATTCCGCTCTTGCCCTCCAGACCTATGGCCTCGTAGAGCGTCTGCTCGCCGAAATACTTGTCATAGAGCAGCAGCTCACGGAAGTCCTTGACGAAATAGTCCGATATCGGGGCTTTCTTCTCGGCTTCCGAAAGGTCCTTGGACGAACTGACAGGGAATACGTAATGCAGGTCGGGATGTATGAGTTTCGAATATTTGTGGCAGGAGTTGCATTCTCCGCAGGAATCTCCGTCGTGGGGATGCTCGCAGTTGACATACTGCGCCAGGGCCGTGGCGATGGCCACGCCGCCCCAGTCACCGCTCTCAGTAAGGAGTATGGCGTGGGACAGGCGGTCGTCATCGACCATCTGTGCGAGTCTCTGCTTGAGTTCTCCGTTGCCTATAATATCCGCAAACTGCATAATCCTACAAAAATACAATCATTTCGCAATTTTTGCAATCGAAGCCCAGTCTTAATTTGTATCCGACATTTGTCAGATACAGAGGCTCCTTCGGACTTGATGCCGGGTGCTGTTTCGGGCAGAAGCCCAGTTCGTGGCGTATGCAATACTTGGTGCGCATCACTTCATGCCTGTCCGGCTGCGGGAAAGCCGGCGCCTTGGCATCCGCCGAAGGTGCTGCGGCACGGGAGGAGACGGTCGCCTCCACGATGGCGGCCTCAAGTTTCTCCGACAGGCTGCGGCGCAGGGCGTTGAGCCTTGAGATTGGATAGAAGCGGGGCACGTCCGTCTCCACGCTTCCGGCCGAGAAATCAAAGCTGCCGGTGATCTTGCTCATCTGCCTGCGGATGTTGTCGATGGCGGTGTCAGGCTTCGCAGCTTCCGGAGCGTCGTCGTCAAAGGATATCTCCGCCCTCATGCCTCCCGCCAGGCAGGCTTCCAGCACGGTTGTCCCAGCTGCGCTGCGGTAGTTGACAGTGGCTTCAATGAGCCTCTGCGGCATGTTCTTCTCCAGTTCGCGTTCGAAGCGTATGTTGCTGCTGCGATATACCTTCATTCCATTGGACAGGGCGGAAGCGTCCTTGACGCTGACACGTCTGCCTTCCACCACCTCTGCGCGCATTCCCGCCACCTCCTCATTGCGGCTGACGAAGGAGAGTCCGTCCCCGTTGGAGAGCTGCCTGTCGCTGTCCAGGGTGATGGTATTGCCTTTGACAGAGCTGATGACTCCTATGAATTCTCCCATGGATTTCGCGGCGTCGGCGCTGTTCCATTTGCCGCGCGTGCCGTCTATGAAGGCTTTGGTGTAGCCTCTGTTGAATGTCAGGTCCGGGTCCGGTGTGAATCCGCCTTTGCAGCGGCCCAGCGAGGCCCTGCTGTGTTCCGGGTGGGTGGCGACATACTCATTGAGGAGCCTGTCGTAATGCCTTACTATGTTCTTGACGTATGATGCGTTCTTGAGGCGACCCTCGATCTTGAAGGAATTCACGCCTGCGTCCACAAGCTGCGCGATATGGCTGTCCAGCCTGAAATCCTTGAGCGAGAGCAGGCTGCGGTCCTTGACCAGCACCTTGCCGTCGGCATCGGTTAGCGTGTAGAGCGAACGGCACGGCTGAGCGCAGCAGCCGCGGTTGGCGCTGCGTCCGAGCAGGCCTTCGCTGAGGTAGCACTGTCCGCTGTAGGACACGCAGAGCGCTCCGTGGACGAAGCATTCTATCTCGCAGCTGACGGCCTCACGTATGGCCCTTATCTGATCCAGCGACAGCTGGCGCTCCAGTATGAGACGTGAATACCCGGCCTTTTCGAGCTCCGCGGCCCTTTCCGGGGTGCGGATGACAGACTGGGTTGAGGCGTACAGCGGCAGAGGGGGTCTCTTCAGCGACAATATTGCCGGATCCTGTACTATGAATGCGTCGATGCCGGCTTCGTAGAGCTCCTGCATCATGGCCTCGGCCTGAGGCTTCTCCTGCTCGTCGAGCAGAGTGTTGACCGTGGCGTATATCCTGGCGCCGAATCGGTGCGCGTAGCTGCACAGCTCAGCGATCTCCTCTATGGGATTGCCGGCTGCATAGCGTGCGCCGAATGAAGGGCCTGCAATATATACGGCATCGGCACCGCAGTCAATCGCCGCGATGCCGATGTCCTTATTGCGGGCCGGAGCCAGTAATTCTAGTTGCATTTGAGCTGTGTGATCTGGTATCTTGCAGCCTCGCCGAACTTAGGGTCTTCGGCGATCTCCTTGAAGTAACCGCAAGCCTTTGCGTTGTCACCCATAGCCATGAGGGCTGTAGCGAGCTGGTAGATGGTCTGAACCTTGTCACCTGCATTAGGCTTGAGTGCGAGGTATGCCTCGAATGCTTCGGCTGCAACCTTGTTCTGCTTGAGCTGTGAAGCTGCGTTGCCGATGATCTTCTGAGCGTTTGCGCTGTCACCGTACTCGGCTGACTTCTGAGCTGCTTCGAGAGCACCCTTCCAGTCCTTGGTCTTGAGCAGGCCGTTTGACTTCTTGAGGAAGGTGTTGGCGAGGTTCTTCTTCACGAGGTTGAGCTGTGACTCGTTGTCGGCGAACTTCTCGAGAGCTGCTGTGAGGCACTCGATGGAAGCGTCGAAGTTGCCTGCGCTGCTGAGAGCCATGCCCTGACGGAGCACTGCAGTAGCATTGGTAGGATCCATAGCTGCAATCTCCTTGTAAGCCTCGGCTGCCTCAGCGTACTTCTTCTCGTTAAAGAGATTGTTGGCATTGGTCATCATGGCGTTGGCCTTGAGGGTGCTGATAAGACCTTCAGCTTCTTCAGCTGTGAGCTGGTCGTTGTATTCCTTACCTGTGGTGATTGCCTTCTGGAGCATCTCGATAGCCTTGTCGAGTTCCTTGTTGTTGGCGAGAGCCTTTGCAACTGATACATACAGCTGAGGGATCACGTTCTTGCAATTGTTAGCGATATCATTGCCAGTTTCTCCGAGAGCTGTGGCCGCAGCGAGAACCTGCTCGAACTGTGGGAGCGCCTCAGCCTTGTTGCCAGCAGTGAGAGCTGTAGCGGCGGCGTTATACATTTCGGTGAGCTTTTCGAGGTCCTGAGCGTTTGCAACGCCCATAGCGCATACTGCGATGCAGAGAGAAATGAATAATTTTTTCATTGTCGTGTTTTAAATTGAGTGGTCAAAAGTAACAACTATTGTTTAATTTTGCAAAAGATATGCCGAACGAAAAACCATCAATTATCCAAATCGGTGATATTCTCATATCATCGGAGGTCGTGACAGAGTACTTCTGCTGCGATTATCCCGTCTGCAAGGGAGCCTGCTGCATCATTGGCGAAAGCGGTGCACCGCTGACGGAAGAGGAGGCCGAATGCCTCGAAAGAGATTACCCACACTACTCTTCATATATGTCCGAGGAGGGCCGCAGCTGCGTGGACCGCACGGGCTTCTTCGAGATAGACCGCGACGGGGACATGGTCACACCGCTGCTCGGCGATTCGGAGGAATGCGCCTTCACCCGCTTCGAGGGTGACAACTGCCTCTGCGCCGTGGAGCGCGCGCACTGCGACGGCAAATGCCGCTTCGTCAAGCCTATCTCCTGCCGCCTTTATCCTATAAGGGTGCTGGAGCTCTCCAACGGCACGAAGGCGCTCAACCTGCACCGCTGGGACATATGCAAATGCGCATTCGAGAAGGGGGCAAAAGAAAAGCTCCCGGTCTATAAATTCCTCCGGGAGCCTATAATCAGTGCATTCGGCGAAGAGTTCTACGAAGCTCTCGACGCCGCTGCCGCGCTGTACAGGGACTAGGCGTCCTCCCCGCTTTCGGGGTGGTCCTCCATATATTTCTCGCGTACCTTGAAGTCGAGGTTGCGCAGTATGCGTTCCACATCCCTGCGGTATCCGCTTACCTTGAGCGGATTGTCGGTTATGTCGATGCTGATCAGGTCCTCGTACATCCTGCTGAAGCGCATGCTCTTTGTCTTCAGGCGGAAATCCATCTTGCTGCTGTCTTCGGCCACGATCTCGTAGCCCATCAGCTCGAACACCTCCTTGATGATGTCACGGTTGTCGGCGAAGCTGCCGTCAATGCGGAATTTGCGTGTCACGAAGCCAAGTGAAGGGTAGATGGCGGCCACTGCGAGGAAGAAGATGACCAGTTTCGGGAAAGAGCCTTCCTGGAACAGGTCGGCGAAGCCAACCTGACCGCTCTTGCGTATGGTCAGGAGCCATACCAGCCCCACGATGATGAAAAAGATTGCCAGAAAGTAGAAAAGGTATTTGACGGAACGTCTCAAGTATTGCATAATTTTTGTCTTTAGATTGTTGCTGCGGCAAATTTAACTATTTTTGCAAGATAAACTGACAAATCATAATTGACGATATGGAAGAACTTGACGAAGAGATGCTCGAATTCGAGCGCAGATACGGAAAACAGGACGAAGGCAAGGGCCGTGGAAACAGGGGCGGCAACGGCGGAAATGGCGGAGGAGGTTCCATGAAGACACTCTCCATCGTGCTCGGCGTTGTGGCTGCAGCTCTGCTTGCCGTGCTTGCCGTGATGTTCATCAACAAGAAGAAACTGGTGGACGAACTCAATGACGAGAAGGCGGAGCTCGCTACTGAGCTGAACGCCCTCCAGCAGGATTATTCGGAGCTGAGCTCCACCAACCAGGCCATCAACGATTCCCTCGCAGTGGAGAAGGAGAAGGTGGGACAGCTCATCGAGAATCTCCAGAGGACAGAGGCCACCAACCGTGCGAAGATCCGCCAGTACGAGAAGGAAATCGGTACCCTCAGAACCATAATGAAGAGCTATATCTCACAGATCGACTCCCTCAACACCCTCAACACCTCACTGCGCCACGAGGCTGCGGATGCGAGGAAGGATGCCGCAGAGAGCCGCGAGAGATATGAGAAGCTCGTCACCACGACAGAGGAATATGCAGCCAAGGCATCTGCAGGTGCAGTTGTCAAGGGACGCGGAGTATCAGTGACTGCCATCAACGCCTCCAACAAGGTCACGGACCGCAGCAGCCGCGTTGTCAAGCTCAAGACCTGTCTCAGCCTCATTGAGAACAGCATTGCCAGCAAGGGTCCGCGCCGCGTTTACATCGTGGTCAGCGGTCCTGACGGTTCGCTCATGACAGGCGAGCAGTCCACTTCCTTCACCTGTGGCGGTCAGAGCATGATGTGCACCGCATCCCGCGAGGTGGACTACCAGGGCGACGAAGTTGAGGTATGCATCTATTATGCAAATCCAAACGCATTCGTCAAGGGTATCTACACCGTGGACGTTTATTCCGGAGAAGTCAAGCTCGGTTCGGCTGACCTCGTCCTGAAGTAGCGTTATGGCGGGCATATATGTCCATATCCCGTTCTGCTCCTCATTCTGCATCTATTGCGATTTCTATTCGGAGCTGAGTTCCCGGAGGATGGACGACTATGCCGCCGCCCTTGGCCGCGAGGCCTTTTCAAGAAGAGACTTTTTCAATGATGGAGTCCAGCCCTCGACACTGTATGTCGGAGGCGGGACTCCTTCCCTTTTGTCTGCCCGGCAGCTGGAGGCGATAGTCGGGGCTGTCCGCGGGGCATACGGCGTTGGGGACTTTGAGGAGTTCACGCTGGAGGCCAATCCGGACGATGTCACGGCTGACAAGCTGGCGCTCTGGCGCAGTCTGGGGGTGAACCGCCTGAGCATGGGCGTGCAGTCCTTCGATGACGCTCATCTGCGCTGGATGCGACGCAGGCACGATGCCGCCGAGGCGAAACGGGCGTTCGCCATGGCGCGCGAGGCGGGGTTCGACAACATATCCATAGACCTGATATTCGGCTATGCCTCCCTGGAGCGCCGGGAATGGGAGGACAGCATAGCGCAGGCCGTGGCGCTGCATCCGGAGCACATATCCTGCTACCAGATGAGCATTGAGAGCGGCAGCGCTCTGGGGGCCCTGGCCGCCTCAGGCAAATATGTGGAGCCTGCCCAGGAAGTGTGTGCAGGGCAGTATTCCCTGCTTCAGCAGAGGCTGGCGGAGGCCGGCTACCGTCAGTATGAGATATCCAATTTCGCGCTGCCGGGCCGTGAGTCGCGTCACAACAGCGCCTACTGGAAACGCGAGCCCTATGTCGGGCTCGGGCCGGCGGCGCACAGTTTCGACGGGGACAGGACGCGCAGCTGGAACGTCGATTCCCTGGAGGATTACCTGGCGGCCCGGGCCGCGGAAGGCGCTCCGGACGGAAGTGCATGCGGCTGCGAGAGGCTCTCTGACGTGGATGCATTCAATGAGACGCTGATGCTGTCTCTGCGCCGCGCAGAAGGCTTCGATCTCGCTTCCGTGGATCCTGCGCTGCTTGCCCGAATACAGCCGCGCATTGACGGAATGCTGGCTGAAGGCCTGCTGGCTCCCGTGGCCGGCGGCCGCCTGCGCATCCCCGCCGACAGATGGTTCGTCTCCGACGATATCATCGGAAGGCTGTTCATTTGATAATTCGTACATTGTTTTATAACTTTGAAAGATACACTTGAGAATAATATGAAAAGATACGACTTCCTCGGCCTTGCGGCGATGGCGCTGCTGGCCGTATCCTGCGGAGTGGGAGGCACGAAGCAGAGCACAAATGTCAAGGTGGAGCTCCCGACTCAGGCGGAGGCCGATAGCATAGCCAATGTCCATGCGCCGGCGCCAGCCGCTGCATCCTCCACACCGTCACTGGCCTGCCCTGTGCAGAAGGCCCAGGGGCCGCGCGTATATGTGTTCAGCCCTTCCGTGGATTCCAATTATATAAAAGTGACTTCCCTTATGCCCAAGAGCGGTAAATGGGTGGAGGAGAGCAGCGTCAACTACGTTGCCTTTGACATGGTGGACGGTCTGCGCTTCAAGGCATTCGACGACTCGGCCGTGGTGAGGACATTCGGCGGACAGCGCTTCTTCACTTTCGGCGCGCTTCGCGAGAACGGAACTGCCGCCGCCAGCACCGAGGTGCTTTACAACCTTGATACCGACGGCATACAGAGCGTGACGTTTTCAGGCAAATATCTCAAGGACGGCCGCATCGAGGGCAGCAGCAACAAGACCATGCTTGTCGGTACGGAGCGCCCTGAGATGCAGTGGGCCATCGCCCGCCAGGCGGAAAATCCGAATTTCGTGGAGCTCAGCCGCGGCAATCTGATGAGCGACCAGGCCATCGAGTGGTGGCTGGAGTACAATCCCAAGGCTCTGACCAGCGCCAGCAAGGTGGTGTTCGGCGCGCTGCCGGCTGAGAGCTCGCTCGTGGAGGCGTTCAAGGCCGCGAAGAAGGAGAACAGCCCGAAGTACCGTGCCGCCCTCATCAGGATGCGCGGCTATGCGGTGGTTGTGGCTTACCGCAAGTCCAGCGCCGCCTATTACATAGCATGGGTTGAGCCTCTCGGCAGAAAGGGCGCGTCCCTCAACAACATATACTTCGAGAATGACACCAATCTGGCTCTGTACTATTACAGGGGCAACACCACTTTCAAGCACCACGTCAATCTCGCCAGTGCGAAAATCACACGATAATCAATATCACAAGCCATGAAAAGATTCTTCAAATTCATTTTCAAGACCCTGCTGACAGTCATTCTCATTGCAGTCGTTGCGGCAGCGCTCATCTGGGGCAGGGAGATAAGGACTGTCGCTTCAGTGAAGCAGGTCGGTGACAACAAGTATCTGTATCAGATGCAATACAGCGCCAAGTATGACCTGGACGAGGTCATGGCGGCCAATATCGACGAGAACAGCAAGCTGCTCGAATATGTGGTATCCAAGGTTGGCAAGGGCATAAAGTTCAAGATCAACAGCTCACAGACCTCCGATGCCGGTAAGATGGAGCCTGCAGTGGCCAACTGCACCAGCTTCCAGGCCAAAAAGGACGGAGAAGAGGGCTACTGGTACGGCCGTAATTATGATTTCTTCAAGAATCCTACGCTCGTGACCGTATCCCACCCGAAGAAGGGATATGCCTCAATCGCTGTCAGCGATATGTCGCATTTCGGCTACAGCCTCGACAAGGTTCCTGATTCGTTCAAGAACAAGGTGCTCTGCATCGCTTCCATCTACGCCCCTGTGGACGGCATCAACGAGAAGGGCCTCTGCACCTCCATCATGGCCCTGCCTAATCAGGCTTCGCAACAGAATACGGGCAAGCCTGCCGTTGGCACAACCATCATCATGCGTCTCTTCCTTGACCGCTGCGCCACAGTGCAGGAGGCTCTCGACCTGCTCGCCACAGTTGACGTAAGGCACGACGCCGGTGTCGGTTCGGGTTATCACTATATGGTGGCGGATGCACAGGGCGACTGCGCGGTGATAGAGTTCGACAAGAATGACGGCTGGAAGACAATGATTGTCCGCAAGGATGCCGCCATGAACTACATGCACGTGACCAATCACCTGCTCGATCCGAAGTACTATACCACCGAACCTGACCCTGAGGTCGGCAATCCTAACAGCCACAGTTGGGAAAGATATGCCAAGGTTGAGGAATACCTCGGGTCGCGCAACGGTGTGGCCAACTTTGCTGAGGCTCAGGAATGCCTCTCACTCGTGCATTGGAAGGACCTCGTATGGCCAAACGGCATGATCGAGGACACCCAGTACAGCAATGTCTATGACCAGTCCGCCATCAAGCTCTACCTGCGTAACTGGAACGACTACGACACCACTTGCGAATTCGGACTGTAATATTTTAAAGATTATAAATGAAGAGATTCACCATTGTCAATATGATCTTTTCGTCGGTTCTGTTTCTGGCATCGTGCAATTCCGCAGATACGGACGTGTCGGTGGATTCCGGCAGGATTTACAAGGCTTCCATAGCCGAGGGCACACGTACGGCTCTGGAGCAGGACGGAGATATCTATCATGTGAACTGGGTGGAAGGAGACTTGGTGGCAATCACTGACGGAGTCAACACGGTATACTACAAGGCCCTTGCAGGCGGATCCACCAGCACCGAGTTGAGACGCTCGGGCGGTACCGATCCCGTTGGCGAGGCAGTGGCTTTTTATCCTTCGAATATCTCAGCGTACAATCTGCCTGCAAATCAGAGTTATGTTGCCGACAATATCAAGAATTCCCCGATGATGGGTACAATCGACGGTGATCACATATCATTCAAGAATCTCTGTGGCATCGTGCGGCTGGATGTTTCTGCGCTGTCCGATGTCAAGGTACGCAACATCAAGCTAAGCGCTGACCAGGGATTGTCCGGCACTTACACCGTCAAGGACAATGCGGCTGTTGTCGGCGGGAAGGGAGGCGTCACTTTGAATTGCGGCAGCGTGGCTGTCGGGACAGGGATTACGCATTTCTTCATCGCTCTTCCGGCAAACAGCTATACCGGATTTTCGATAGAAGTGAACACCGCCGACGGCAGCAGTTTCAACTTTACCGCCAAGACAGGGGCAAAGCTTACGGTCGAGCGTTCAATGGTTACCATATTGCCGATATTAATCAAGAAACTGCCTGATCCGGTACCTGCTGCGGACCTTCTCGACGTAGTATTTGCGCAGGATGGCTCGGCGAAGGACGTTTCAGCGAACCATATGCCGGCCACACTGGTGGACGGCCCCGGCACGGTTACCTGGTTCAACAAGGACTATAATCTCTGGACCGGTCATTTCAACCATAATGGCGAGGACATCACATCCGGTTACTACAAGTTCAGCTACGCCCAGGGCGATGCGACCGACATGGCCCTGAAGAACGGATTCTCAATGGAATGCCTTTTCTGCATCGACAAGAAGAGCGACGGCACCCTTGAATGGAAAATGTTCAGTGCCATGGATTCCGGCGGACTCGGATTCCTCATCTCGAAGACCGCAAACGGCTGCGCGCTGACATTCCTTCCTAACATTTCCACGGGCTCTTCAAGCAATTATATCTGGTGCAGCAGCTCCATCAATCCGGAGCCGGGCCGTTATTATCACGCTGTCGGCGTTTATGACAAGGCTTCCGCCACCACCAGCATCTACGTGGATGGAGAGCTCAAGGGTACAAAGCCATCTCCGGGCACATATCACCGTCAGTCCAGTGTAAATTCATATTGGTTTGCAGTGGGCGGCGATGCCGCAAGCGGCAAGGCCAACAGCGGATGGAAAGGCGATGTCGCCATTGCCAGAGTTTACAGCAAGTCCCTTACCGCCGATGATGTAGCAGCTCTCTATTCGGAAGTCAAGGACAAGCAGACAAGCCGTGAGTTCTTCTGCATAGACAACATAAGTCTGTTAGGTGACTGCGTTCTTGCCGCGGGCAATAAATATTGCATCAAGGGTGACGGATTCCGCTCAGGAGACAGGATACGTTTCGAGTCCATCGCAGACAGCGGCATATCATACGAATGTGAGACCACAATAGAGAACGGAATGGCCAAGGCCCTGATCCCGTCAGGCTTTACAAGCGGCAAGTACCGCATTGTGGCTCTCAGAGGTTCCGCTGAATATCAGCTCGGCAAGGCAACCATCACTGTCGGCAGCACTCCGACAAGGATATCCGATATCAAGGTTGTCGCGCACCGCGGTCTCCATACCACTGCCACAGAGAATTCGATCGCAGCCCTCAAGGCCGCCCAGAATATCGATGTGTATGGTTCGGAGTTCGATATATGGATTACAGCCGACGGAGTGTGCGTCGTCAACCACAACAGCACATTCAGCGGCGATTCCCACGTCATCAAGAGTTCCAGGTATTCCGATCTGTCCGCAGTGAGACTTGCAAATGGTGAGAAAGTGCCTACTCTGGACGCATATCTGGAGCAGGGTCTCAAGAAGCCGTCAGTCAAGATGATCTGCGAGATCAAGGACCACGGTTCGGCAGATCGCAACAACGCCTGCTTCGATGAGGCCTGGAGACTGGTTCAGGAGAAGAAGATGGAAGACCAGATGGCCTGGATTACGTTCAGCTGGGATCTCTGCTGCTACATACACTCAAAGGTTCCCGATGCTCATGTGCAGTATCTCTGTCAGACGGAAAGCGCTCTCAGGACCCCTCAGCAGGTCAAGGATGCGGGTCTTTCTGGCATTGATTACATAATGGGCACATACAATTCCCATATTGATTATATCAAAACCTGCGCGTCCCTTGGACTTGTCACCAATGTTTGGACAGTGGATTCCGAAGCCGACATGGTCAAATATATGTACCTCGGCTGCAACTATATCACCACCAACAAGCCGGTCGAGCTTCAGGCACTTATCAGGAACCCTTTCATAGAAGAGTAAAACTGATTCATCTTTTATACAACGAAGCCCGGGACCATCGATCCCGGGCTTTCATTTTAAGTTATTCAGTTGGCGCCCTACGGGGCTACCACCTTATAGATGCATCCCAAAGCGTATGCAGCCTTGTCTTCAGCCGATGTGTTAGGGTTGGCACCAAATACATAGCCTGATTTGACGGTAGCACCGTCCACAGCCTTGTTGAAGTAGCCGCCGTCCAATGTGATTGAACATGAACCTGCCTTTGCAAAGCTGTTGCTGCTTGAGTTGGATACGAACGTACCACCACTTATTGTGACATTGCCATAGCTGCCGTCGGCAGCTATGATGGCACCGGAATTGGCTGACTGTACGTCATTGCCGGAGAAGAGTACATTGCCGTTGGCAGTGAACTTCGCGTTTGAATAGACCGCGCCGCCGGTCACATCGCCGGAAGCCTTGGCAAGGCAGTTGATGACGGATGCATTGCCGGTCATAGTAACGGCTATGACAGATATGTTGTCTGTGTATATTCCGCCACCATACGCTGCGCTGCAGTCCTCGATCTTGGCATTGCCCTGAATGGTAAGCTGGCCGTAGCTTGTGTTGCTTGCGTTGTACGTTACGAATACGCCGCCGCCATTATCAGTAGCTGTACATCCTTTGATAAGGACATTTTCATCCAGAGTTGCGTTTTTCCATACGGCTATGCCGCCGCCATTCTTCG
Organism: Bacteroidales bacterium; assembly: GCA_024398365.1. Lineage (GTDB taxonomy): Bacteria > Bacteroidota > Bacteroidia > Bacteroidales > UBA932 > Cacconaster. The sequence continues at coordinate 14,594 of JAKSJG010000049.1, forward strand.
CGCTGCAGTT
>JAKSJG010000005.1 GCA_024398365.1 Bacteroidales bacterium
CCGACGCAAAGCAGGTATATCGGAATGCAGAGCAGCGGAATCATTATGCCGACAGGCCCCTTGGAGAAAATGGCCATGAACACATACAGCGGGAAAAGTATTTTCAGCCGCAGGCTGTCATCCCCCTTGTACATGCGCCAGAAAGTCCACAGGGCCAGGGTGATGAACATCGTCATCAGCATATCCATCCTAAGCACCACCGCGCCTCCGAGGAAGTACGCGCAGGTCATCAGGGTGAAGAACGCCGCGATGCGGAAACGGCCGCGCAACTCTTCTCCGGCCCACCTTTCCATCACTCCGAGCGTCACGAAGGCCGGTATGAGGGAGAACATCTCAAGAAGGAAAAGACAGTGTCGTCCCGTCAGCTGACGGAAAAGCATGACAATCCACAGGTATAGCGGCGGCTTGTCGGCATACAGCGCGCCATTGTGGTAGAGGCACCAGAAATGTCCGTCGCGCAGCGCCTCGTCCGCTATCTGCAGATACTTCAGCTCGTTGTCAGGCGTCACTCCGCGCAGGAGCAGCACAGGCAGCAGCAGCGCGAAGACCAGCGCACAGCGCAGCAGGAAATCGGGATTCAGGCGTGACTTCGTTTCCATATCATCAGATTGCGTGTATAGGAGATGAAGCCGCAGGCCTGCCCGAGTATGATGACAGGGTCAAGCCTGAAGATGCCGTATGCTATGATAATCGCCGAGCCGGTGAGGGATATGATCCAGAAGCCCGCAGGCAGCACGGACTCCCCGTGGCGGGAGGAATATATAAACTGATATATGAACCTCAGGGAGAATATCACCTGTCCGGCGGAGCCGAAAATGATCATCCACAGAGGCAGCTTGTCATTGCCGAAGAGGGTCTGCGCCACAGCCTGAGGGTCACGCAGCATGAGCCCCACCCCTATCACCGGAGTCAGCAGCAGCAGACCGACGACGGCCTGCCGCAGGCCGGGACGCAACTTCGCCCAAAGGCCCTTGGCATTGAGGTTCCATATATAGACATAATAGCCTATCAGCTGGCCCAGCATAATGGAGAAATCGTGGCGAAGCCAGCCGTAGATGAAGAATATCCACGAGGCGACGAGGCTCAGCACCCAGAATACGGTCGGCGAGACCACCTTCTTCGCCCTCTCGGACATTATCCACTGCACAAGAATCCTCGCGGAGAAGAGACCCTGCGCGATGAAACCGAGTATATAGACGAAAGGGCTGCTGTCCATCAGAGATTGCCTGCGCTTATTTTGATTTTCTTATAACGCTTCCTCATCCAGCGGAAGGCGAAGCAGTCCACGAACGGCCCCCAGAGCCTGTTGCCGAGATTGTATTTGGCGGTGCCGGCAGTGCGGGGATAGTGGCGCACCGGTATCTCGAGGCAGCGGCCGCCCTGCATCTGCACCAGAGCAGGTATGAAGCGGTGCATACCCTTGAACAGCGGCAGTTCCTTCGCATACGGTGTCTGCAGCACTTTGAGAGGGCAGCCCGTATCCGTGATGCCGTCGCCGGTCATCATCCTGCGCCAGGAATTCGCGATCTTCGAAGATGCGCGCTTGACGAAGCCGTCCTTGCGCTGCGCGCGTATGCCCAGCACCAGTTCGTATTCGGAGATATGCTCCAGCAGGAGGCTGAAATCCTCCGGATCCGTCTGGAGGTCAGCATCTATATAGCCGACATACTCAGACTCGCAGACCGAGATTCCGGCCTTCAGGGCCCCGCTCAGACCGGTATTTGCCTCCAAGTCCAGATAATAGAAATCCTTGTTGCGGCCGCATGCCTCATGCACCAGAGCCTCGCCGCCGTCGGTGGAGCCGTCATTGACGAAAAGCACGCAGGCCGGCGAAGCCGGGCAGTGCTGCAGATATGCTCCGAGACGGTTTTCGAGAGCTGGGATATTCTCACGCTCGTTATAATAGGGCACCAGGATGGTGAATCTGTATTGCGAAGTCACGTTCATAAGCACAAAGTTATCATTTTGTTTTGGCAATTTCATAAAAAATGTCTAAATATGTGGTTTAAAAGTGGTACTATGAGCCGACGTGTCCTCAGCATAATAGCACTGGCCTTCATCGCCATGCTGCCCCTCAGGGCCTCGAAGGGCGTGCCCTACCCCATAACGGTAAGGCAGCCGGACGGCTCGTGCCTGCAGATACGCATCTTCGGCGACGAAAACTACTCCTACAAGACCACCGCTGACGGCTACCTCATAGCCCAGGGCGGCGACGGATTCTACTACTACGCAGACTACACCACAGGAGTTCCGGTGCTTTCGGCAAGGCGCGCCACCAACGGAGGCCGCGGGCTTGGCAAGACCATACCGGCATCAGCTCTGCAGGCTGTATCCTACCGCAGGGAGCGCTGCGCCTCCGACATCATGGGCATCGCGGGTCCGACCAGGGCATCATCCGAGATGAGGATGCTGGTCATACCTGTGGAATTCCACGACAAAGGCTTCAGCATATCCGGAGCCAAATCCAGGATATTCAACCTCTTCAACCAGATCAACTATTCCTATGACGGTGCCACGGGAAGCGTCAGGGACTACCTGAGAGACAATTTCGGGCCGTCCTTCAATTTCACCTTTGACGTCTGCGACCCGGTACAGCTGCCACATGATGCCAGCTGGTACGGCGGCAACCTGTCCGGCACCACAGACCTCAACATCAAGCAGATGGTGGTCCAGGCCTGCTGCCTGGCAGATGACAGCGGCATCGACTTCTCCAGATACGATTCCGACAGGGACGGAGCGGTGGATAACGTATTCATCATATTCGCCGGCCACAATGAGGCCGAAGGCGGAGGCGACGACTGCATCTGGCCGCAGAGCTGGAACATCTCCGACACCCAGACATCATTGGACGGCGTGAGGATATCCAATTTCTCCTGCTATTCCGAATTCAGCGGAGCTGATGGCGAGGAATTCGCCGGCATAGGCACGATATGTCACGAATACTGCCACATACTGGGTCTGAGGGACCTCTACGATTCCAACGGAGACTCCGAAGGTCTGGCCTCCGGCACCCCGGGCGCCCTGTCCATCATGGACCTCGGCAACTACAGCAACTCTGGCAAGACACCACCATATCTGACCATAGTTGAGCGCGAGATGCTCGGGCTGGCCGAGCCTCAGCCAATCTCCACCAAGGGACACATAGATCTGACACCGGTACAGCATTCCGGCACGGCATACAGATTCAGGACATCCTACGTGGATGAGAACTTCTATCTCGAATACCGCGACGGAGAGAAATGGGACAGCTACATAGGTGGTTCCGGACTGGTCATCTACCACGTGGACAAGTCCACGAATGCGGCCGGCTCGATGACAGCCGCAATGAGATGGAGCCTCAACACCGTCAACTGCTGCGCCGACCACGAATGCTTCAGGCCAATAGCCGCAAACGGCCGGACCAGCGCGCACGGCTATTTCTTCCCTGGACTCAACGATGTCACCACCATACATTCCGCAGAGACCTTCCCTCTTCTGGACTGGAGCTCCCGCGGAGTCGGTTTCGGCCTCACTTCGATAGCCAGGACGGCAAACGGACTGTCCGCCGAAGTGGTGGAGGACAACAGCTGGAACCTGCCTGTCATCACAGATTACTCGATACATCCAGAGCAGACCTCCGCCCTCCTCGACTGGGAGGCCAGCAAGAGCCTCGGCGGCAAATGGAGACTGGTCTGGGGCGATGTGACAGCGGTGGAGGCCGACACGGTATATACCCAGTCCACATCCTACACTTTCGAGGGCCTCAAGCCTGGCTCGGCCTACAGCTGCGCCATCACCTACGTCTTCGAAGGCATCAGCGGAAAGTCCTGCAGCATGGATTTCCACACGTCAGAGATGCTCACGGATTTCCCGCTCATCGCGGGAATGCAGGGTCCGCATCACATCGGGGAGGAGATCAGACTGCGACTCCACAACATGACGGAGGATGTGTCCTCGGTCATCTGGTATGTCAACGGAGTGGTCAACAACGAAGGCACGCTGACCGTGCAGAACGAAGGCTCTTACTCCATCAAGGCGGTGATACATTATCCTGACGGAAGCGAGGAAAGCATAGTTAAGAATTTCAAAGTCGAAGGCCATGTCAAATGATATTCTGAAACATCTCGGCCGCATGGCCCGCATAGCCGCGGCGCTTGTCATCGTGGCGACCACGATGGCCGTGGCCTGTCCGCAGCCTGAAGAGATCACTCCTGTGACCACAGGCAACGGCAGCATAACCAAGTCCGAGGAGGCAAGGGCATTCGAGGCCGAATCGGCCACTGGCATCTATCTCAATGACAATGCCGCCCTGACCTATGACGAGGACTGCTTCCAGATGGCCACCAACCACAAGCGCCGCACCTTCAGGATCCAGGCCGATGACCAGAGTGAGTATCTCAATATCATCTTCAGGGATAAGATACCTCAGTCCGCAGGCGACAATGCGGTATGTACAGTCCTGTACCGACTGAAGAACAGCGGCGAGACCAAGGTCATCGTCCAGTTCTCCGCAGTCAAGGCTGATTCCAGACAGGTCTGGCTCTGGAATGAGACTATGCAGCTGGGCATTATCATGACCAGCTTTTAGACGGGGGTTGCACCCCCGAACCCCTGCGGGCTCCCGGCCTTCCTGTCCCTGCGGGACCCGGCCTCCGCCGGGCGCCTGATGGCGCCTTACTATTGCAGACGGGGGTTGCACCCCCGGGGGTTATGCGAGGATTTTGCTGACCAGCTCGAGGAGAAGGTCGCCGTCGGTGGCGAGTCCGCGGGCGTTGCTCTTGCTGCGCCAGTCATACTCCCTGAGCAGGGAAATGACCCTCATGATCTTACGGACAGGATAATTGGCCAGCGCCTGATCATATTCCTTTGCGAAATAAGGATTGATTCCCATCTGGGAAAGTATGGCACTGCGCGGCACCCCGGCCTGCTGAAGCGCATGCATGCGCAGCAATTTGAGGAAATGGCTCGAAAGCGCTGCAAGCGTCATCTGTATAGGGAAGCGCTTTTCAGATTCGCCGAAGAAGCTCACGATGCGGAAACATTTGGCCGTATCCTTATATGAAAGAGCCTTGGACAATTCAAAGGCAGTATAGTCGCGGCTCATCCCCACATTGGCCTCAATATCGGCGACTGTCACATCCCTGTGGCCCTCCGGCATGAGTTTGAGCAGCTTGTCCACCTCAAGCGCGATCTTGGAGATATCTATTCCGGCGTATTCGGCCAGCAGGGCCGCGGCATCCGGGGCAATCTTCAGCCCTCTGGTCGGGAAATATTTCTCTATCCAGCCGGCCATCTTGTAATCCGCGATCTGGTTGGACTCGAAGACCACTCCGACCTTGCAGGCCTGCTTGTAGAAGGATGTGCGCTTGTCAACGGACTTGGAACTTTTGGTCGGATCATTCGGGGTCTTGTAGCAGATCACGAGCACGGTGGTGGGCATCATGGCCTCGAAATACACAGCGATATCCTCCAGCTTGTGCATCATCTGAGCCTCCTTGACTATGACCACCTGACGGGACACCATCATCGGGAACTGCCTTGCAGTGCTCACAACCTGGGCGGCAGACACGTCGGCGCCATAATATACGACCTGACCGAAGTCCCGCTCCTCGGGAGGCAGGGCCTTGTCCATGATGGCATTGCACAGTTCGTCAATGAAGTAATGCTCCTTGCCGAAGAGCAGGTAGAAAGGCTTGATGTCCCCCGCAAGGATCGACGTGCGGAGCTCATTGAACTGCTGTGTGGTATCGCTGGTCTGTTTAGCCATAACAAGGCAAATATACGAATAAATTCTTATCTTCGCGGTGTGATGGACAATGAGATTTACGATCCGCTGAGAAGGAAAAACGTCAGGCGCACTCCCGAGGAGGAAGTCCGCCAGAGCGTTATCGCCTGGCTCAACAGAGAACTTGGCACACCGATGACCCTGATGGTCAGCGAATACGGATTCGTCTTCAACGGACGCCAGTACCGCGCCGACATCGTGGTCTTCGACCGCAGCCTCAACCCGCTGCTCCTGGTCGAATGCAAGGCGCCTTCCGTAGCCATCGACCGGAGCGTGATAGAACAGGCCATGAGATACAACCGCGTGCTTTCCGTAAAATATATCCTCGTCACCAACGGAAATACTTCCTATCTTTGCAGCCGCGATGCTGCGAGCGGCGAATTCCGTTTCACCGCCGAAGTGCCGAAGTATGAAGAAATGCTGCAACAATGACAGAAGCTCTCAATAAACGCATATTCCATATAATATCCGAGGAAGCCGCCGCCCAGGGCGTCAGGGCCTTCGTCATAGGAGGCTACGTCCGCGACTTCTTCCTGCAGCGCCCCTGCAACGACATTGACGTCGTGGTGGAGGGCAGCGGCATAGCCATTGCCGAAGCCGTGGCCAGGCGCGTAAAGACCAAGGTCACAGTATTCAAAAATTTCGGCACCGCCATGCTGCACTGCGACAGGATGGAAGTGGAATTCGTCGGTGCGCGCAAGGAATCCTACAACCGCAATTCGCGCAAGCCAATAGTGGAGGACGGCACTCTCCAGGAAGACCAGGAGCGCCGCGACTTCACCATCAACGCACTGGCCTTCAGCCTCCAGCAAGAGGACTTCGGAGCGCTGGTCGATCCGTTCGGAGGCATACGCGACCTCAACGACGGCGTCATCCGCACCCCGCTCGACCCTGACACCACCTACAGCGACGACCCGCTGCGCATGCTGCGCGCCATAAGGTTCGCGACACAGCTGGGCTTCACCATCGTACCGGAATCCAAGGAATCCATATTCCGCAACCGCGAGCGTCTCGACATACTCTCATTCGAGCGCATAGCCGAGGAGCTGCACAAGATAATGATGACACCCAAGCCGTCCGTCGGCTGGAAACTGATGGACGAATGCGGTCTGCTGCCCTACATACTCCCCGCACTGGACAATCTCAAGGGCGTCGAGACCCGCGACGGCAGGGGGCACAAGGACAACTTCCTGCATTCCCTCCAGGTACTGGACAACGTGGCGGAGGCCAGCGACAAGATATGGCTGCGCTGGGCCGCCCTGCTGCACGATGTCGGCAAGGCCCAGACCAAGCGCTGGGACCCGGAACTGGGATGGACCTTCCACGGCCACGAATACATAGGCAGCAAAATGGTCAAGGGCATCTTCAACAAGCTCAAGATGTCTCAGAACGATGACATGAAGTATGTCCAGAAGCTCGTCTCCCTGCACCTGCGCCCCATCGCACTCGTAACGGACGAAGTGACAGACTCAGCGGTGCGCCGCCTGCTCTTCGATGCCGGTGATGACGTGGACGACCTGATGATACTGTGCAAGGCCGACATCACCTCCAAGAACGAGATGAAGGTCGAGCGCTTCAAGCGCCAGTACGAGCACGTCAAGGAAAAGCTTGTGGAAGTCGAGGCCAAGGATGCCGTGCGCAACTTCAAGAACCCGATCACAGGCGAACTCATCATGGAGAAATACGGTCTGAAGCCTTGCAAGGAGATCGGTGTTATCAAGGAATTCATCAAGGAAGCCATACTTGACGGAGTCATCCCCAACGAGTATGATGCCGCTTATGCTCTGATGGAACAGAAGGCCGCCGGGATGGGCCTCAATGGCTGAGATTACCGCGCACCAGACAGCCCACGGTGTGGAACCACTCCCGCGGTGAGACACGCAGCGCGAAAGGCGCACGCTTCACGAAAAATATGAAAGTATTGCGCTTGCGCCTCTGCTGAGGGGCATCCAGATGCCTTGCAGGATTGTAATGTCCGAAATTGCCGCCTTCAAGCACAATGGCGAGCAGCCTTGAGGCGTCCAGACGTTTCATTCCGGCTGAAAGCGCCGGCAGATACCGTCTCTCCACTCCCATATACTCTTCAAGGAATGTCTCAAGCATCCTCTCCCAGCGCATCATTCCCGCAGCGCGAAGATGCGTCAGATACGAAGCCGCATCGTACTGCCCGTCCAGAGCCCTGCAGGCCAGGGCGATGTCGCAGAACTGCTTGAGGCCGATACCGACTCCGATGGCGTGCTTGAGTATGTGCGAGCTCAGAAGCAGCATTGTGGCCTCCGCGGAAGGCACAGGGACATCCTCAAAGGATGCCAGGCAGTCATAGTAGCGGCGGTGGTGCTCCACCGTGACGTCATTCCAGATATAGTTGATACTGCCGTCAGGGGCATCGTTAACCGTCACCCCTGCATTCTCCGCCATCTTGCGGGCGCTCTCGAACTCAGCCTCAGGGAAATACAGGTCCACATCCCCGCTGCGCCGCGCATGCGGATTCGGATAGAAGCAGGCCACAGAAGTGCCCTTCTGGATGACCGGATTCAGGCCGCGGCCAGAAAATGCGGCGGTCAGCTGCTCCGCCACCTTCTCCACGTGCGCCGAACGTTTCTGCACGGCATCGCTCTCCGCCAGCAGGGTGATGCGCAGAGCGACGGGCGGCATAAGCGCTTTGTCGAGCTGTGACACCGCCTCGCATACCAGACCTTGCACGGACTGGCGCTTCGCCTCGTCCAGCACAGCCTTCCATTCTGCATCCGTCAACGCAGCAGAATCCTCCGCACGGCCCCATATCGCCATGCGGACAAACCTGAGAAGTTGTGTGGCCACGTGTTTACGCATCACTCCTCCAGCAGACCGTATTCGCGCCACTGAGCCACTATGCGGGCCACTTCAGAAGTGGCGTATGACGCTTCGATGTCATACTCTTCGCACAGGCTTGCGGTCAGGGATGCCTCATCGAAGTCAGAGCCCGCAGCCTGACGCCACAGCCATGCAGCCGACTCGTTGAAAGACAGCACACTTGACAGATTGGCCGACGAGCCCGGATCGTCCACGACCACAATGAAAGTGTCGCCCAGCTCGCGCAGGATATATTGAGATTTGATTTTCACGGCTCTAAGGTAAGTATATTTTTGCGTATTTCAATAATTGAGAAATAAGTATTACCTTTGTGGTATGAGTAGCAAAGGCACCAGTCATTCAGCAAACGAACCATACCTCGTATTGGTCATGGACCTGGCCATATCCCTGCTGGCATCACTGTTCGCCATCCTGTTCGTCAGGTGGCTCTCCAAGCCCATGCCATCGTTCTCCGCGATTGTGCTCCAGTGGGAATCCCTGGCTCTTTTCTCCTCAATCATCGGCTTCCTGATTGTGGGCAGCCACAAGATTTCGCTCGTCTATTCCACCATACGCAGCACCAGCAAGCTGGCGGCGGCCGTTCTCATCAAGGAACTGCTGTTGGCACTGTTCATCTTCACAGGCGTATTTCTGGTCGGATCCATCAAGGCGAAACTGCTCATCCTCCTGCTTGACAGCATCTGCTGCCTGACCCTGATGATACTCGTCAGAGCCCTGGTGGTCGGTATCATGGAGCGCAACCGCAACTCCATCGAATTCAACGTCAGCCGCATGAGCATACTCATCTACGGCATATCCAACAAATCCACAGCTCTGCTGCAGAGGCTCTTCTCCTCCTCCCATTATAACCCCCTAGCATTCATCACCACCGACAAAGGCTACGACGGGCACATCATACACGACCGCAAAGTATATACCTGTGAAAGCCAGGAAGAGTTCCAGAAGCTCTGCGCCTCCCTCGGCGGCATAGAAGGTATCATCTTCGCCACACGCACGGACGAAGAGGATCAGAAGGACAAAATAGTGCAGTGGTGCTCCGACACAGGAGTAAACACACTCATCTCCCCTCAGGTTGAAGTCACCCCGCATGCCCGGGAAACCTCCACCACACAGACCGGCAATGCCGAGAACATCTTCAGCAATGCATATGAGCCGGGCTTCATAGCCGACGGCATGTCAGGCTTTGAGAGGAATGTCAAGAGAGCGGTGGATTTCTTCATCTCCCTCATCCTGATCATCATCTTCTCCCCGCTCTTCCTGATATGCTACATCGCCATCAAGTGCGAGGACCACGGGCCGGCCATATTCAAGCAGGAACGCATAGGCCGTTTCGGCAGGCCGTTCAACATATTGAAGTTCCGCTCGATGAGAGTCGATGCCGAGGCCGCGGGACCGGCGCTGTACGCAGGCGACGACGACCCTCGCCTGACCAAGGTCGGCAAATTCCTGCGCCAGCATCATCTGGACGAGCTCCCACAGCTCATCAATGTCCTGCGAGGAGACATGGCATTCATCGGATACCGTCCTGAGAGGCAGTTCTACATAGATCAGATCATAGAGAAAGACCCGCGCTATGTGTACCTGTACCAGATACGCCCTGGAGTCACCTCCTACTCCACCCTCAAGAACGGCTACACCGATTCCATGGAGAAGATGCTCAGACGCCTCCAGTTCGACCTCTACTACCTCAAGAACAGGTCCTGGGCCTTTGACATCAAGATCCTCTTCCAGACCTTCATCAACATAGTTTTCGGCAAGAAATTCTAGACATGCCCGGCGTTGACAACATCCCCCGCTGGTACGCATCCAGAGCCGGCAACTGCCAGACAATCAGTGCAAAACGCAAGCTCGAAAAGTGGGGCGTAGAGCACTTCGTACCCACGCTCAAAACTCTTGCCATACGCTCCGGCCGCAAGCGCATGGTGGAAAAGCCGCTGGCCGGCAACCTGGTATTCATCCGCGCGGTAAAACAGGATGTCTGCGACCTGATCAACTACCGCGGGCTGCCTGTACACCTGATTCCGGACCGCTGTGGCAACAGTTCCGCCCTTGTCATCCCTGACAAGCAGATGGAAGACTTCATGCGCGTCTATGAATTCTCATTGGCCGACAATGAGAATCCGGGCATAATACTTCAGGCCGGAGACCGCGTCAGAGTCATCGCAGGCGACCTCCTCGGCGTGGAAGGTGACGTGATCGAGGCCGACGGCTGCACCTATGTCTCCATCTCACTCTGCGGCATGCTCCAGGCCCGGGCCAAGCTGCCGGCTTCACATCTCGAAAAAATCTAAATAATAACTATTTATCGCAAATTATTGTTACCTTTGCGTGATTAGGCATTTTTGCGTCGGTTTTGTACCGGTGCAAGGGCGAAGCCATTTAAAAATAGCAAGCAAATTCAATAATCAATATCTATCAAAACGATGAAAATCAACAAATTAATCATCTGCGCCGCTGCCTTCCTCATGACATTCGGCAGCGCATTTGCGCAGCAGGTCAGCAAGTCTGACGACAGGTATGAATTCCAGCCACGCTGGTACGTACAGTTCCAGGATGGTCTAACCTACACATTCGGCGAGGCACCGGATCCTGGCAAACTGATGTCCAATATCTTCCAGCTCGGTGGAGGTTATGACTTCAACCCATACTTCGGTCTCCGTGCCAACTTCGGTTACGCACAGAACCGCGGTTACATCGACGCCCCTCACTTCAGAGGTTATGGCGCAAACATCGCACAGCTTCAGGCTGATGCTACCCTCAACCTCACCAACCTCCTCCTCGGCTACCGCCACAACTGGGCTGTAAACGTATATCCTTTCGTCGGATTCGTAGGCAACCTCGGTACTGACAACAACTCAGCAAGCTTCTTCGTACCAGACGCTTGGGAACCTACCAAATTCTTCCCTGCAGGCCATGCAGGCGTTCACTTCGACTTCAAGATCACCAACCACGTATCCGCTACTCTCGAAGGCAATTACTTCATCACCAAGGACGAGTTCAACTCCAAGTTCGAAGGCCGTCCTGACAAACAGATCAACGTACTCGCCGGTCTCAAGTACAAGATGGGCAAGGGCTTCACCGTAAGCCAGGCTTACCTCGCAGCACAGGCTGCAGCAAGGGAAGCCGCCATCGCTGCCGAGAAGGCCGCTGCTGAAAAGGCTGCCGCTGAAGCAGAGGCTGCCCGTCTCGCTGCAGAAAAGGCTGCCGCTGAGAAAGCTGCCGCTGAGGCAGAAGCAGCTCGCATCGCTGCTGAGAAGGCTGCTGCAGAGGCTGCCGCCGCCAAGTACAAGCAGGATTGCGTAGAGCACAGCTGCAACATCTTCTTCGCACTTGACCGCTCTGTTGTAAGACAGCAGGAAATGGGCAAGGTTGACGATCTCGTCAAGTTCATGAACGAATATCCTGACTACAAGGTAGGACTCTGCGGATATGCTGACCGCGGTACCGGTACCCCTCGCTACAACCTCCCGCTCTCAGAGCGTCGTGTGAAGGCTGTCAAGAAGATCCTCATGGAGCGCGGAATTGCTGAAGAACGCATCATCACCGACTTCAAGGGCGATACCGTACAGCCGTTCGAGATCCCTGAGCAGAACCGTGTGGTAATGTGCCTCGTTCACTAGAATTCAGAAATTATTCACATAACCAATTCCAATTCTGATTATGGCAAAAAGGGCCGATAACAGAGAAACGGGACTGAAGAGAAAGCTCTCTCCTGTCAACGTATGGGCATTGGCCCTCGGCTGCATCATAGGCTGGGGCGCATTCGTGATGCCGGGCAACAAATTCCTGATCACTGCAGGACCGCTCGGTACCGCGATCGCCATGGCCGTGGCAGCAGTCATAATGATAGTTCTTGCGTTCAACTACGACTACATGATCAACATCTACCCGGAGGCGGGAGGCGGATTTGCATTCGCACGCCACTCGTTCGGGCGCAATCACGCGTTCGTCTGCTCCTGGTTCCTGGGACTCTCCTATCTGACCATCGTCCCGCTGAACGCCACCGCACTGGCATTGCTCGGCAGAAACCTGCTGGGCAATGTCTTCCAGTTCGGTTTCCATTACACCGTCGCAGGATATGACATCTACTGCGGAGAACTTCTGCTGGCCGTCGCCGCACTGGTCATCTTCGCCTGGATCAACATCCGCGACATCAAATTCTCCGGCGGATTCCAGACCATCCTGGTATTCGCGCTCGTTGCGGGCGTGGCAATCATCGGCGCAGGAGCGCTCATCAGCCCGCAGACATCGATGGCAAGCCTGGCACCGGGCTTCCATCCGGACGTCGCCCCGATTGCCGGCATCCTCGCCATCATAGCGATCGCACCTTGGACCTTCCTGGGCTTCGACACCATCCCGCAGGCCGCGGAGGAGTTCAACTTCTCCCCTCGCAAGACCAAGGCGATCATGATCATCTCCCTGCTCTTCGGCGGACTGGTTTACGTTGTGCTCAACACCGTTACAGCCGCTGTGGTACCTGAAGGATACGCCGCTTGGCCGGAATACCTGGCTGACCTGCCGAACCTCCACGGAGTGAAATCCCTGCCTACCTTCAATGCTGCATACCAGATCCTCGGCGGAGCGGGTCTCGTTTTCCTCGGCATTGCCGTCCTCGCCGCCATTCTCTCCGGCATCGTGGGCTTCTACATGGCCACCAGCCGCCTGCTCTACGCCATGGCGCGCAACCAATATCTGCCGAAATGGTTCGGCACCCTCCATCCGAAATACAGCACCCCGAAGAACGCCGTAATCTTCGTGATGCTCATCTCCCTAACCGCCCCGTTCTTCGGACGCTCCGCACTCAACTGGATTGTTGACATGTCTTCCATCGGCGCGGCGATCGGTTACGGCTACACCTCCGCAGCGGCATTCAAGCACGCACGGAAAGAAAAGAAATACGGCATCGCAGCCTCCGGCGCCCTCGGAGTCCTCATCTCCCTCGCCTTCTGCGTGCTGCTCCTCGTCCCTATCGGCAACCTCGGCTGCTGCCTCGGCCCCGAGGCATACATCTGCCTCGGCATCTGGACCGTGCTCGGAATCATTTTCTACTTCTCGAGCAGGAAGGGGATGAAAGAGGAAACAAGTTCAAAAGAAATTTAAATTGTCCGAATTAAAAGACAAGACTGTCAAAGGTGTGGCGTGGAGCGCAGTTGAGCGCTTCTCCTCGCAGGGAATACAGTTCGTATTCAACATCCTCATCGCCCGCATCCTCCTGCCGGAGGACTACGGAGTGGTGGCGATGCTCAACATCTTTCTGGCAGTCTCCCAGACTTTCATAGACAGCGGCTTTGCCACAGCCCTGATTCGCAAGCAGAACCGCAGCGAGGCAGATTACAGCACAGTCTTCTGGTTCAATGTCGGTGTTTCCACCTTCTTCTGCGCACTGCTCTGGCTCACAGCCCCTGCCATCGCAGCCTTCTACAAGATACCGCTGCTGACCAAGGTCACGAGGATATTAAGCCTCACTCTGGTCATCAATGCTTTCAGAGCAGTACACCAGACTCATCTCTGCATAGAGATGGATTTCAAGAAGAGGGCTGTTGTCACTATCATTTGTGTTATCACTACCGGTATTGTCGGCCTTATAATGGCCGCGGCCGGGCACGGAGTCTGGGCACTGGTTATCCAATCCATAGCCGGCAGTATACTCCGCACAATATTGATATGGATTGTGGTACGCTGGAGACCACGCATCATCTTCTCAAAGGATTCATTCAGGGAGATGTTCGGGTTCGGTTCGAAGTTATTAGGATCATCACTGCTTGACACCCTTTACAACAACATCTACACGTTGGTTATCGGTAAAGCCTTTTCTCCATCCGCGCTCGGTAATTATAACCGGGCTGAATCGTTTGCGGCTTTCCCATCATCCAGCGCAACTTCATTATTGCAAACAGTAACATATCCGGCTCTTAGTTCTATCCAAAATGACGAAGAGCGCCTCCGCAGCGCATACAAACGACTGCTCAATCTCAGCGCTTTCGTGGTTTTCCCCATGATGGTTGGGATGGCAGCAGTTGCTGACCCGTTAATCAGACTATTACTCACTGACAAATGGGAAGCCTGCATCATTTATCTTCAAATTATTTGTTTTGCGCTGATGCTATATCCAATCCATGCAATCAATCTGAATATATTATTAGTCAAAGGGCGTTCCGATTATTTTCTGAAATTAGAAATAATAAAAAAAATAGTGGGCATTGCCATCCTTTGCATTACTCTGCCTATGGGCTTGGTCGCCATGTGTGTCGGCCGAATTATATCTTCATGGATATGTGTATATATTAATACATATTACAATGAGCGATTAATATCATATGGATTCCGTAAGCAATTTAAGGATATGATTCCAATTTTGATTCTTACCTTTACGATGGGTGCAGCAGTATGGTTGCTTGTAAGCATTATCCCTAACATTTGGGCACAACTGATAGTCGGCATCCTTGCCGGAGTCGTCATATATGGAGCCGGTTCATATATTTTCAAGTTCCCCGAACTTCAGGAACTGATAAACCTCATTAAAAGAAAGTAGTCTATGGTCGAGAAGCAGATAACAGTCACCTCTCCTCTCCTTCCGGATATTGAGGAACTCAATAAATATTTGAGCGATATATGGTCGGGAAAGTGGATAACCAATAACGGCAAATATCACAGACAGCTCGAAGATGCGCTCTGCGAGTACCTGAAGGTACCGTATATCAGTTTGTTCACCAATGGCACACTTCCGCTGATTACGGCACTTCAAGCTCTACATATCACCGGGGAGGTAATTACCACACCATACAGTTTCGTGGCCACCACTCATGCTATCTGGTGGAACGGAGCCACGCCGGTATTCGTGGACATAGATCCCGCTACTGGAGATATGGACCCGGAGCGCATCGAAGCCGCCATCACCACAAGGACCACGGCTATAATGCCGGTCCACGTATATGGCAAGCCCTGCCGCACTAAGGAGATACAGGAAATTGCGGACAAATACGGGCTCAAGGTCATTTATGACGCAGCCCACGCTTTCGGTGTCGAAGTTGACGGCGAAAGCATACTCACCTCCGGCGATCTGTCCACGCTCAGTTTCCACGCCACAAAAGTCTTTAACACTATTGAGGGCGGCGCTCTGGTGATGAGGGACGCCGAGACAAAGAAAAGAATCGATTACCTCAAGAACTTCGGCTTCGCAGGAGAGACGGTGGTCGTAGGCCCGGGCATCAACAGCAAGATGGATGAAGTCCGCGCAGCATACGGTCTGTGCGAACTCAAGATCATCGATGATGCCATCGAGGCACGGCACCAGGTTGCGATCAAGTACCGCGAGGCACTCCGCGATGTTGAAGGCATCACCTTCTTCGATGACATGCCTGGTGTCAAGCACAACTACAGTTACTTTCCCATCTTTGTGGACGCTGAAAAATATGGCCGCACCCGTGACGAACTATATAATGAGCTGCGCCAGCACAACATACTCGGCCGCCGTTACTTCTACCCTCTCATCAGTACCTTCAGCACCTATAGCGGTCTTCCGAGCGCCTCACCTGAAAACCTCCCGAATGCTCACAGGATGGCCGAAAGCGTGATATGTTTGCCGATGCATCACGAGCTCACAGAAGAAGATTTGAACAGGATAATTGGCATTATTATCAACAAATAATAGTGAAACAGAAAAAAATAATGCTCCTTGGTGGCTTACGCTACCTGTTGCCGGTAATTGAAGCAGCTCACCGGCAGGGTTATTATGTCATTACCGCAGACTATCTGCCTGATAATATTGCGCATAAGTATAGCGACGAATACTGCAATGTCAGCATCATTGACAAAGAAGCAGTCCTGGCAAAAGCAAAAGAACTGCGAATAGACGGAATCATGTCCTTTGCCTGCGATCCCGGAGTGATTGCAGCATCGTATGTTCAGGAACAGATGGGTCTTCCATCCTTCGGGCCTTACGAATCCGTTGTAATTCTCCAGAACAAAGACAGGTTCCGGACTTTCCTTAAGGAAAATGGCTTCAATGTCCCATGGGCGCTCAGCTTTTCAAGCAAAGAAGAAGCCTGGCAGGCTCGCTCCCAATTTGAATATCCGCTCATCATAAAGCCCACTGATTCGGCAGGAAGCAAAGGGTGTACCCGCGTAGATAATGAAGATGAATTGATGGCTGCTATCGAATATGCCTTCAAATACTCGATTTCTGGGCACATAATCATCGAAGAATTCCTGGAGAAGAAAGGCTGCTCATCCGACACCGACAGTTACTCATACAACGGCAAATTGAAATTCGTCAGTTTCTGTGCACAGCGATTTGATATCAACGCTGCAAATCCATACACACCCGCCGCATACTCCTGGCCGTCAACATTTACCAAGGAAGAGGAACTGTACCTGACCAATGAGATACAACGACTCATTACCCTTCTTGGAATGAAGACTTGTGTCTTCAATATAGAGACCCGTGTTGGCATCAATAACAAACCATATATAATGGAACTGACCCCACGAGGTGGTGGGAACCGTCTTTGCGAGATGCTTCGATATGCCACAGGAGTGGATATGATTACAGCCATTACCCGCGCAATGGTGGGAGATGAACCTGAGCCTATCGAACAGAAGCCATACAATGGTCACTGGGCAGAAATCATCCTTCACGCAGATAAAGAAGGGGAATTCGCCGGTTTGCAGATTGCGCCTTCTCTCCCTGCAGAAGTTGTGGAAAAAGACCTCTGGGTGAAACTCGGAGATCATGTTCAGGGGTTTAAGGCAGCAAATGATGCGATAGGAACGTTGGTATTAAAATTCAAGGATGAAGAAGGTCTTGAAAAGGCCATCTCTGCTCAAAAAGAATTGTTGACAATCATTACAAAATAAGATGATTGGAGGTTATTGGGGGGGGGGGTGAAATAGCTAAATGCTTTATGAATAAATTTGTCGGAAAAAAACTATTGTTGCTTGGAACTAATGTTGGTTCTGTGGATATAGTAAACTATGCTAGAAGTGAGGGCGCAGAAGTATTTGTCACAGATTTTTTCCCCGAGGGGCAATCACCAGCCAAGCAAATTGCCGATAAGAAATTCCAAATTAGTACTGGGGACACCGATACACTAGAAAACCTAATTAGGGATTATAAAATAAATGCTGTCTTTGCAGGAGTTAGCGAATTCAATCTTTTACAAGCACAGGCTTTAGCCGAGAAAACGGGATTACGTTTTTATTTCAATCGAAGTCAATGGGATGCTATTGAAAACAAAGGCAATTTTAGAAATATGTGCCAGAGATTCAATGTTCCTAGCCCCATGACTTTTTTCATCGGTGGAAATCCCAGCGAAGAAGAATTAGAAAAAATCACTTATCCAGTAATTGTTAAGCCTGTTGATTGTGGCGCTTCTATTGGCATTTCAATCTGCAATTTTCCATCTGAGATACAACAAGCAATTCGCACGGCTGAAGAAGCCTCCGACTCAAAGCAAATTATCATTGAACAATATTGTCCAGGAAGAGAATTTACAGCACATTACACAGTTACAAATGGCAAGGTGTCACTATCTTCTATAGACAATAGGTATCCTATTAAAGTCCATGAAGGAGATGTTACATCTATTCCATTAGCCCGGATATACCCGTGCACATTCATCGATGAGTTCATTAAACAGGTGAATGCCGACGTGCTGAAGCTTATCCAAAGTTTAAAATTAGATGTGGGCGTTGTGTTCATACAGGGGCTCTACAATCCCGAAGAAAATAGTTTTTGCATTTTCGAATCAGGTCTTCGATGTGCTGGTGAGGCTCCATATAGATTTATTGAGAGAGTCAATGGTACAAACTTCATGAAAAACATTGTTGATTATCTTTTATTAGGATATGTCCAAGATAATATGATAGGGCAGGATAACCCTTATATGAATGGTAAGACATGCGGTGTATTATCCTTCGTTTCCAAAGGTGGTATATTAGGGAGCATTTCCGGGACTGAGGATGTACTCAAGTCGTTGCCAGAGGTTATTGATTATGAGCAACGCTATAATATCGGATCTGTAATACCGGATGGTGATACTTTGCATCAAATTATATTTAGATTTATGGTGCTTTCAGAATCAAGGCAGTCATTTGTAGAATGTGCCAAACAGATCAAAAGTATGTTTAATATTTATGATGAAAAAAAACGGAACCTCTGTCTGCCATTTGACGAATCCAAGTTTTTGAAATAGAATATCACCAAAATGAATATCATAATAACAGGTGCAAGTGGACTAATTGCGACGCAACTCGCACAAATGCTATTACAAGATAGCTCTGATAATCTATTCCTCCTTTCTGAACATCCTAACTCTATTGACAGTTTATTTTTGAATAATAATAGGGTACACATTTTCACTTTGAATTCTTTTCAAGAGTATGCCATTAACAATCCATGTCATTTTGATGTATGTATCAATGCAGCATTCTCACGGTCAAACTCTGGCAATTTGATAGTGTCTTCGTTAAATTACTTGAAAAAGCTTATCGAGTGCATAAAAGAAACTGATATCTCCACATTCCTAAACATTTCCTCTCAAAGTGTGTACGGAACGGCATCCTCTCCGTTATGGAAAGAGTCTGCATCCCTGGATCCCAACTCGTTATATTCACTAGGCAAATATGCCTCTGAACAAATAACAGAATTAATGCTCAGTTCGAGCAACATCAAATGGGCAAATATTCGATTGTGTAGCGTTTGTGGAAACGCTCGATTTGTGCAGTTATTCGTAAAAAACGCTATAGAAGGCAAATCGATTCGTCTCACAGCGCCCAACCAACAATGTTCATTTATTGATGAGCGCGACACTGCAAAGGCGCTAACAACATTAATACACACTGCTCCGATGATATCGTTAGAGCACACCTACAATCTAGGCGCAAACTATGTTAATACTATAGAAGAGATTGCATTACTTGTTAAAAAAATCGGTGAGGATGAATTCAACACACCAAAAGTTGAAATCATTTATGACCAATCGGACAACCCAGTCCGTATCGGCATGGACGCATCTGTATTTATGAAAACATTTAATTGGGCCCCATCATTCGATATTAAAGATATGATTGTTTCGGTTTTTGAGAAGTATGAGAAGAATTAATCAAGTGCTCCACTACGGATGGAAACATTCGAGACAGATTGCTGATATAAAAGGGAAATCATTGTTGGGCAGGTTAGTGATTTTTCTTGACATTATTTACTGCTTCACACATTATAAGATGTGGAGCAACCAATATCTTCAAGAGCGTTTTTGGGAACTTGATAAGTCAAAAAGGGATGAACTAGGAGCAATTTATCGGCAAAATGGCATTCATCGGGACTCTTGGCAAAAAGACTTTCAAAAAACGAAGAAGTTCTTGATCAAATACAGTAACATAAGGTATGAAAAGGCTAGGCTTAGGGACCTCCGAACAAAAGCATACACAAAATACTATAACGCAGGTGAAGGATTACTCGTTGAGCACAATGTCCTGATATACCGTCAACACTATCTTAATGGAAGTATTTCCATTGGAAAAAATGTCCTTCTAGCAAAGAATTCTTTCATTGATTATTCTGGGGAAATAATCATAAAAGACAATGTACGGATTACAAACGGGGTAATAATTGAAACACATCATCACCCATTCCACTCGAATTACAGATTATCAAAGGATGCCGTTCCATCTCACCTAATCATTGAAGACGGTGCAGTAATAGGAAGCCGCGCAATAATATTATCCTCTTGCCATCGCATTGGAAAATATGCCAGAGTTGGGGCCGGTTCTGTTGTCACACATGACATCCCAGATTTTGCAATTGCTATTGGCGCACCAGCTCATGTAATAAAACTTATGGACAATAGACATGACCTCAGTGAATAATAACAAATCCGTGCTTGTAAGCATTAGATGCCTTGTATACAATCATGAGAACTTTATTAGGCAATGCTTGGATGGTTTCGTAATGCAAAAGACGGATTTCCGCTTTGAAGCAGTTGTTCACGATGATGCATCCACTGATAATTCCGCCCAGATTATCAAGGAATATGCTGAGAAATATCCAGATATAATCAAGCCTATTTTTGAGACTGAGAACCAATACTCAAAGCATGATGGCTCATTGAGGCATATATTCAATAGTGCTTGCCATGGAAAATACATAGCTCTTTGCGAAGGGGACGATTACTGGACTGACCCATATAAACTTCAGAAACAAATTAGTTTTCTTGAAAATAATCCAGAATACGGCGTGGCATATTCATCATATGAAACAGTAGATCTGGTAGGGAACAAAATTATATATCCCCCTTCAAAGATATATTTAAGCCGTTCAAGGTCGGGGGATATTTTCCTCGATTTGCTAAAAGGGAATTTTCCACAAACTCTTACTGTTGTTTATCGGAAGGATGCTTTTGATGATTCACTTTGTCCGCCATACAGTTATGATTATACTTTATTTTTGAATCTGTCTTTAAATACAAAATTTTATTTTTTCCCGGATATTTTGGGGTGCTATCGAATCAATCCGAATGGTATGATGCAGACAAATGCCTTGGCGTATGTTGATACTGTAAGAATACAGCTGTTCTTTTTGAAGGAGTATTTCCAGCACAAAGAGTATAGGCGTCCAATTCCCGAAGATCGCAAGATAGTCTCGTTTATGGTAGAATGCTGCTGCGGCTTTCACTATTATATAAAGTACAAGGATTTATTTTGGGCAATAATCAAGTCTAGACCATATCTTATTCTCAAGCTTCCGAGAGGCTTGTTCGAAGCGAGAAAAAGGCATAAAAGATCTTTGAGCAAGAATCAATGAATTCAAGCGCAACACAAAGGAACATTTCAATTGACATTGTCAAGGGTCTTGGAATCCTTTGCATAGTTTTGTGGCATTTACAAGGAACTGCTGGCGGTGACAGCCGATTTTTGGTATTTTGCCGCAACTACGTCAATCAGTTCCATCTTGCATTCTTCTTTTTCATGTCAGGACTATTCTTCAAAAGAGATGAGCCTTGGAAAAGCTTCCTGATTAAGAAGATTAAAAGGCTCTATGTTCCATTTGTACTTGCAAACCTTCTATTCCTCGTTTTTGAATTCATCCTTCATAGAATAACAGGAGACGGACAGCAGATATCATCCTACTTTAAATGGGCAGTCAAGATATGTTTGGGGATATCCTGGACAAATATGGGAGGAGCGACCTGGTTCCTGATAGCACTGTTCAGAATCGTCATAATGTACAAGATTATTTACGATATATTCCACAAATTCAACATTCACGGCCTGTTATTACCAACATCAATCGTAATCTGTTTCTGCAGTCTTGTCGTGCCGCATGAGTTCTGCATTTCAAGTACATTGTACTATTTCATCTTCTATGCATTGGGAGATTTGCTCTCCAGCAGAATCCGGCAGAATTCGTTAATTGTGGGAGGCTATAAATATGTTGCCATATTGGTTTCAACGCTTGTTTTGGTATTATCAGTTACGACAGACCTGACTGGAAGTATTGCCGGCATCGGAGTGCTGAAACTAATGGTTTCCATTCTTGTAGCTTGTGCCGGAATAGTTTTTTTGATTCAATGTGCAAGCCTGATCAAAACTAAGGTGGTTCAAAATGTACTGGCATATATCGGGCGAAATACAATGAGTATTTTAATATGGCATTTTGCTGCATTCAAGCTTATTGTGATAGCACAGGTATTGCTACGGAATGCAGGGATTGAGAACATTTTGGCTCATCCTTGCTATGATGTTTCTTCGTGGCACTGCCTGCCATATTTTGTCATAGGTGTCGGCCTACCATTATTCCTTTCGCTCATCAAGGACAGATGTTCAAGGAAACACTTGAAATTGGTTCGATAATTATCTCAGGGGTAAGTATTATGCGTCACGCATATCTTATAATCGCTCATAATGAGTTTGAAGTTTTGAGAAAACTTGTCGCTGTGCTTGATGATGTACGGAATGACATCTACGTGCACATTGACAAGAAAGTCAGTACTCTCCCGGAAATTAAGACAAGGAAAAGTGGGTTATATGTACTTGATAATAGGATCGATGTCCGCTGGGGACATTATTCACAGATCGAGACGGAGATGCTGCTCTTTGAAACGGCACAGAGGAACGGCCCTTATGATTATTACCATCTGATATCCGGAACACACCTTCCATTGAGGAGTCAGAATGAGATTCATTCATTCTATATCGGAATGCAAGGGAAAAATCTGTTCAGTAACTTATGGGAGACAAACCATCATTATCAGGAGATTCTGAAGGTGCATAGGGTGAATCTTTTCTTACGAAACTACTCTTCTCCAATCAAGCTAAAAGCTATTATCAGCCAGTGGTTCTGGAAGGCATCCATTGCAATCCAGCGTGTACTTGGGTTTTCAATCAACGATAACGTCAAGTTCTATTGGGCTAACAATTGGTGCAGTTTGACGGAACCGGCAATTGACTATCTTGTAAAGAAAAAGAAAACCATAAGGCGTCGCTATCGCTGGAGTTTTTGCGGTGATGAATTTTTCGTTCCAACAGAGTTGATGCAGTCGGATCTGGCCGGAACAGTAGTATCATCTGAAATATTATTGTACGGGGCAATAGGCCGTTCAAATGCAGCGGTCCTGAATTTGGCCGATTATGATGACATCGTATCTTCCAAGTGTTTGTTCGGACGAAAATTCAGCGCAGAACATCCCCAACTGGTTGACTCAATATTGAATAATATAGGTGATTAAAGAGCTGAACTTACTGCGTATCGTCTTTATGCTGATGGTTTTCCTGAACCATTCAGCATTTCTGGCGGATGGTGGATACCTCGGAGTAGCTTGTTTTTTTGTCCTTGGCGGGTATTGCTCTGCCCTTGGCTACTATGATAAGGTTAAGGCTGAAAGTTTTAACTATAGGCAATATGCACTGTCGAAAGCCATAAAGTTTTATCCTCTTCATTGGCTTTGCGCCATCGTCTGGCTGGCAATTGCAGTCGCTTCTTCTCAACCATTAGGTTCTGTAACTCAGATTCTGGCAAATGCCGCTCTGCTCCAAAGCTGGATTCCGGATGCTGGTTTTTACTTTTCTCTGAACGGAATCTCCTGGTATCTGGCAGACACTTTGTTTTTTGCATTGATATTTCCTTTCGTGATAAGATTTATCGTGGATAAATCCCTGTCAAGGAATGTTGCGTTTGTCTCTTTCGTTATATTGGGATATACGGCAGCCTGTCTTTTGACTCCGAAATCCGAGCAGCACGCTATACTTTACATCAATCCAGCTATCCGGTTTGTTGATTTCCTTCTAGGAGTATATCTGGCTAAAGGTTTTATGACCATCCGACCAAGAATAATGAAGAGTTCTGGCAAAATGACCTTGTTTTATATTATTGCGGCTTTAAGCATTGCAGCGTTGATTGTTGAGAGAGGCATTGCTGCTGAATATGTGCAGTTCGCATGGATTTTCTGGCCGCTGATTTCTGTTCTGTTATTGAGTGCAAGCATTGCCTCTGCCTGCAGACCCAAAGAGTATAAGGTCATTGATTTCCTTTCAAGTGCCGGATCATATTGTTTTGTTTTTTATATGATTCACTTGATGACAATACAGGTGTGCAACAGCATTGCGCATAAGTTGCAGTTTGAGTATCACTTTACGGTAATGTTGATTACTCTGACAATATGTTGTGTCCTCACATTTTTTTGCCAGAAATGGTTTGTCGCTCCTGTAACCAAAGCATTAAATAAACAACTGAAAGGAATTTAAAAGTGAAAGCATTGTTGAAGAGACTTGTCCCTACCGGCGTGTGGAGTGTTCTTCGTGAAAAAAGGATTGTTGCTCAGCATACCAAAGTCGCAAAACTATGTGAGGATTTGATAGAGAACAATACAGATCTGCATCTGGCGTCTGAGGTCCGCCCCAAAATTGACTTGGGGTCGCAGAAGATTATCTGGCAGTATTGGGCTCAAGGGTTTGACAATCTCCCTACTGTTGTGCAGGATTGCCTGGCATCTGTGGACCGGTTTCACGGGGAGTATGAAGTGATACGGTTGTCGGACTCAAATCTTGGTGACTATATTGATATTCCTGACTATATCGGGCAGAAACGTGACAAGATGAGTGTCGCACACTTCTCTGATATCCTGAGAGTTCTGCTGCTCAATGCTTATGGTGGAATTTGGATGGACGCGACAATTATGCTGACAGGTCCTGTTCCCAAGGAGTATCTCCAATATGACTTCTTCGCTTTTCAAAGAGATCAGGATGAGCCGAACAAGAAATATTGGAGAAATACTTATGCCTACTATTTCGGATGGGCCAAAGGATTCAGGGTGAATCTGTTAAGTAGCTTCATATCTTCGGCAAGAGGTGCTGAGATAGTATCCTCATTATCTGATTTTATACTAGCGTGGTGGAAAACGCAGGATTATCTTCCTGACTACTTCTTCTTGCATATATTGTTTGACGTTATGGTGAAAGGTGATTGGTGCAAGTACAACTGTCCTATCGAAAGCGATTGTTTACCTCATTATTTGCAGCAGTACAGAAATGATCCTGCCTTCACCTTGATGCCGGTAGATAGAATAACTAAGGAGATATCCATTCATAAACTGACGTATAAATAAAAACAACAGCTTTACATCTCCTGCAATATATGCCTTTGTGGTCTGAATTGAAAACACGTTTTATCTCTCCGGAGTTCCTGCGGTTCTGTATCGTGGGAGTGCTTGCCACAGCGATAAACTATGGCATTTATTACCTGTGCCTCAGCTTCACCGGTCCGACAATAGCTTATACTCTGGGATATGCCATCAGTTTTATATGTAATTTCTTCCTGACAGCAAAGTTTACTTTCAAGAAAAAGGCAACAGCTAAGAAAGGGCTTGGATTCGCGCTCAGCCATCTTGTCAACTATGGCCTGCAAGTGGGCTGCCTTAACCTTTTTCTCTGGATCGGCATTGGAGCAAAGATTGCACCGGTACCTGTATGGTGCATCTGCATCCCAGTAAATTTCCTTCTCGTCAGATTCGTCTTCAATAAGAAATGAAAAAAGTATCAATCCTCATCCCTTGCTTCAATGAGCAGGAATCTCTGCCGCTCATGTACGATGCCCTTTGCAACCTCACAAAAGAACCTCATGCACTTGAATATGAATGGGAATTCCTATTCATAAATGACGGCTCGAAGGACCGCACGATTGACATTCTCCGCAGCCTGCACAACTCTGACTCAAGAGTGAACTATATAGATCTCTCCCGCAACTTTGGCAAAGAGAATGCGATGCTTGCCGGCTTCGACTATGTCACGGGCGACTGCACAGTCATTATGGATGCCGACCTGCAGCATCCGCCGATTGTCGCACTGGATATGCTGTCGAAGTGGGAAGAAGGATATGAAGATGTCTACGCCAAGCGCCGTACCCGTGGCAAGGAGCCTTGGTTGCGAAAGAAGCTTTCGTTGCTCTTCTATAAAGTGTTAAACAAAATGAGCCAGGTGGAGATGCTTCAGAATGTAGGCGATTTCAGACTGCTTGACAGACGTTGCGTCGAGGCCCTAAGGAAAATGAGGGAATCTGAACGATATACCAAGGGCCTATTCTGTTGGATTGGCTACAAAAAAGCATATGTGGAGTTCGACAGCGGCGACAGAGTGGCAGGCGAAACATCCTGGAATATGTGGAAACTTTTCAAGTTTGCAACAAAAGGTGTAATCTCATTCTCAACATCGCCTCTGCATCTTGCCACCTGGCTCGGCCTGCTGGTATCAGCAGTCGCTTTCATCTATATGCTGTTTGTCCTTGTCAAGACCATTATATTCGGAGATCCCGTCGCCGGCTTCCCGACGCTGCTGTGTGTGATTCTGCTTCTCGGTGGCATCCAACTTCTCTGCATAGGGATAATAGGGGAATATGTGGCCCTGATGTTCAATGAGACCAAGAAAAGACCCGTATATCTCGTAAGAGAACATAACGGTGAGTTGGAATAGAAAAATAACCGGTTCTATTGCCATTCTAATGGCAGTCTTCTTATACGTTCTGTATATGGGGATGAACGCTTTGTGGATGGGCGATGACTTGTTATATCAGTCCAGTTTTGCAACAGGCGGCACTATCTCCAGCATCGGCGAAATATGTCAATCTCAGGTGGCCCACTACTTCTGCCAGAATGGAAGGTTCGTAGCCCATTTCCTTGTGCAGTTTTTCCTCTGCCTGTTACCGCAGAGTGTTTTTGCCATTGTCAATGCTGCAGTATATGTGACTTTCATCCTGTTGGTACTGGCAGCCCTGAGAATCAAGCCTGACGATACAAAAGCTATTGCGGTCGTGTCTCTCCTCGTTCTCCTCTGCTTTCAGACAAAGTTCACACCTACCTGCCAGATTGGATACATCTGGATGTTCTCTCTGATAATCGGGTTTGTCCTCCTGTTTCAGCGTTTTGCTGATCATTGTTCCAAATGGAATCTGCTCTGGCTCATTCCATTCTCCGTCATTGCCGGATGGTCACAGGAGGCACTTGTAATCGGAGTTGGAGCAGCATTGGTCTACTGGTGGCTCAACCATCTGAAGGCTATGTCTTTGAGCCAGTGGGTCATGATGATACTCTTCGGAATCGGGGCTCTTGTATTGTGCCTCTCTCCTGCAACCATCCACCGCACTGGCAGTGAGACCGGAAGCGTTGACTTCCTGTCGAACGGGGCGTACAGCATTGTCAAGCTGCTCTATTATTCCAGGGCTTCATACTTGATTGCCGGGCTATGCATTTATCTGCTTGTATCCGGTAAAGCAAAGTTCAAGGGACTGACCACATCGGATCAGGGCCTATGGATTGTGTGGGTTGTTATGCTTGCCTTCAATGTAATTGTCGGAGTCTTTGGCAACCGTCAGATTTTCGGATGCGAACTTGCGGCATTGCTTCTAACTGTAATTCTGTACCGGAAATATGCTCGTGTCTCTTCCGCAGTGGGGGTCTTAATCCCTCTGATGCTGTTGGCAATCTTTATTCCGAAGATGGTTTTCAATGCCCGCTTCCTTGCTGAAGACCGTTCTGTGCTGGAACAGCTGCTGCAGGCAGAGGCTTCCTGCGAGAATGGTGTTGTGTATTATGACTTTGCCGCAAAAAACGTCACATTTAAGGATACCTATCCTTCAGATGTCTATACCTGGCATGTTCTGAATACCCTTAAACTTAATGTACTACCTACGGTGTGTGAGAATCTTTCCGATGTGCGGGCACTTACCATATCGGAGCCTGCCACTGGAAATATCACAGTCACTTATCCGGACGGCTCCGACCAGAACGTATCAATCAGAAGATATATCAGTCTGTTAGGTAAGGAATTCAATCTGAACGTGTCTCCTCTGCAGTCATTCCATCCTGCATATATCGGAGATGGTGGGAAGGTATATGTAATCTACAATAAAGTGCCATTAACCAGAATGGTCGCTGAACTTGATTGATAAAATGACTGAACAGAGGCAATCTAACATAGAACTCCTCAGGATAGTTGCGATGATGCTTGTGCTGATTCTGCATGCCAATGGTATAGCACTGGGTTTGCCGGAACAGGCTGATTGTATCAGTAATCCCGGACTGTCTTTCCTGAGATTTTCTATAGAATCACTTTGTATTGTCTGTGTGAATGTCTATGTTTTAATTTCAGGGTGGTTCGGCATCAGGACGACTCCGCGCAAACTTGCGTTTTTGTTATTCACCTGCCTGTTCTATTCGTTGCTGTTGACTGCGATAATATGGGCTGCGAAGGGATTCCCATCCATCTCATTGAAAACCCTTGCAGGGTGTTTCCTCTTCGGCCAGGACTATTGGTTCGCTAACAGTTATCTGCTTCTCTGTATCATCTCGCCTGCATTGAATCTCCTTTTTGAATATTCAGACAGAAAGACTGCACGTTTTACAGTGTGTGCGTTTTTATTGGTGATGGTGACTTTCGGATGGCTGCATACAATGCCTGAATTCAAATTCGGTTATTCTACGATATCATTTATCGGCCTTTATCTGCTGGGCCGTTATATGAGATGCTATGTTTTCGACAGCGACAATAAGACCTTCAACAAGTATGTGGCGATTGCAGGATATCTGGCTTGTTCAATTTTACTTGCTCTGATGGCGTTCCTGGTTTATCGAAGAGGATTAAGCTATGTCATTACGAGGTGTGTATTTTCGTACCTGAACCCGCTTACGATTGCAGCGACTGTTTTCCTGTTCCTTTTCTTCAGGGAGATGAAGTTCAATTCAAGTTTTGTGAATACAGTTGCAAAGTCTTCCTTTGCAGTTTACTTGTTTCACTTGAATCCTTTCATTTGGGATATGTACCTTGGTTTGTGCCGCAACTTCACCCACCAGCATGGGATGTTTGCGCCTATCTTCATTGCCGGACTCATTTTGACAGTGTTTGCAACGGGAACACTCATCGACCGCGTCAGAATCAAATGCTGGACGTTGCTGGACAACCGGCTTATTAAAAAGACACAGGGACTATAAAGAAAATTAGATACAGGAACTGATGGCAACAGCAGAAAAGAACAGTTACTTCTCCCGCAAGGTCGTATTCCTGAATGTAATGGCGACATTCCTTATAGTCCTGATTCATTCGGAGACACCACTAAGATTCGGGAAGGAGCTCACCTTTGATTCATACCCGTTTATATTCTGCGTCCTCCAGCTGGCGGCTGTCGCAGTACCTCTTTTCTATTTCATATCTGCATTGCTGTTCTACAGGGATTGTGACTGGAGAGAGCTACCTCATAAGCTCTATAGAAGAATCTTCACACTTCTGATACCATACCTGATATGGAATCTCTTCTTTATCCTTGTCTACTACATCCTCCGACAGATTCCTTTCACTGCATCCAGAATGAATATGCCTCATAGCCTGGATTCTGCAAAAGACTGGCTTTTGGCGTTGTGGCATTGCCGGTTTACACCTTTGTGGTTTATCAAGTATCTGATATTCTTTAATTTGTTGTCACCTGTTATTCTTCTACTGATTAAAAACAAGTGGGTGGGCCTGGTGGCTGTGGTCAGCTTTACGCTTGCTGGATATATACTCGGGTGGAGTTCTGTGTCTCTCCGATATAATGCAGCCATCTATCTAGCCGGAGCAATGGCTGGAAGATATCTCTATCCCTCTGGAAAGAATGAAAACGGTCCGCTTGTCAGGAAGAATCAGATACTGCTTCTGGTACCGATGGTACTGATGTTCATTGTGCTGTTTATTACCGGAATGAAGTCATACGGCGCACTCTATTTGTTCAAGATTGCCGGACCGATAATCGTTTGGTTCACAGCAGATTTGGCAGTCCCGGAGAGTATAGGCAAAAAATGGAAGGTCAAGCCTTGGATGGGATATACCTTCTTCATTTATGCCACTCACCAGTTCCTGCTTAATGTCGAGCAGTCTCTGGTACGCTCGTTCCTGCCTGGGACACCATTGGTTTTGAACCTGACATTCATAATTACACCTGTCATCACCATATTTGTACTTATTTTCGTGGCAGGATTGCTTTCAAAAACAAAGTTGTATGGCATACTGACAGGGGGACGGTAAACTCTTAGAGAGAAGCTGTTCTGATGGCACTGAAGAAGAATGCATAATGAGAAATGATAGATTATCATCAGACTCTCGTCAGTCTGAACTTGTTGCAGCAATGAGGTTCCCACTCATTGTTCTGGTGGTTTTTGCCCATTCCTTGAGTTTCGGCAACATTGAGATTTCCCCTACCTTTGATGGTTGGAATATATATCATTTCGTGTCAGAGATGATATCACATAACCTTGCAAGGCTTGCGGTCTGTTGGTTCTATGTCATTTCCGGATATTTCTTTTTCAGGAATCTGAATGATGGTGATTTCTGTTTCAAGTGGGTGGCAGGCAAATGGATAAAGAGGATATGGTCGCTATTGATCCCGTATCTGATATGGAACCTTCTTGCGGTCTGCATCCCTGCGTTGAAGGCGGCCTTGTTTAACGGAATGGGGATAGGGACAGATAATTCTATGCCTGATACCAATTTATTGTTCTGCCTCTGGCGCGGTCCTGCAGATTTTCCTCTATATTTTATGAGAGATCTGATGGTGATGTCCCTCGTAGCGCCGCTGGCATATCTTCTCTTCAAACGATTCCGCTGGCTTAGCCTTGCACTGCTCCTGTGTCTTTATGCGTCCCCGCTGAACCCTGAATTGCCCGCAATGAGAGCCATCTTCTATTTCTTCCTTGGCGTATGGTTGGGTACCTGGAAGGTAAATATGCTTGCAATATGCAGAAAAACCAGGTGGTCGGCAGCAGTGCTGGCTGTCGTGCTTCTGTTGATTGCCAGCTATTTCAATGCATCGCCATACCACGAATGGATGCTCAGGGCATTCTATCCTTTCGGAATGATTACTTTTATGAACATCTGCGACAGACTGTTAGACAATGAGGTAATACACGCACGCCTCATCAAGCTGTCATCAGCAGTATTTTTCATATATGCATCACACGAAATCCTGATACTCGGATGGACTAAAGGGGCCTTTCTGAGAGTGTTCGGGGATGGATTGACTGGCTCCTGGATCAGCTTTTTTGGCGTTCCGACCGTTGTGCTGCTAGTCTGCCTTGGTCTGTATTGGTTGCTTAACAGGATTATTCCGCGCACTTTGGCTTTTGCCTGCGGTGGGAGAAAATAAAACACGCATACAATGATGCAAATCCAACCTAAATATACATTCCTTCTTCCTGCCTACAAAGCAAGATTTCTTGATGCTGCCATACAAAGCATTTTGAACCAAACATATCAGGATTTTCAACTTATAGTTTCGGATGACTTTTCGCCAGAGAATCTATGGACTATAGTTGAGAAATATGTGAATGATGGGAGGTTGACTTACAGACGCAATCAGTCAAATATGGGACAAAAGGATCTCGTTTCTCATTGGGACCTCCTTGTGGATATGTGCGACTCGCCATACTTTATCCTCGCTTCCGACGATGATGTATATGAGCCTGATTTCTTAATGCAAATTGACAGTTGCATAAAGAAATATCCGAATGTCGCAATTTTCCGTGGCCGTACAAGTATGATTGACTCATCAGAAACAAAATTCAGGGATGATATTATATATCCGGAGAGGCAGGATCAAATTGAGTTTGGCAAATCATTCTTGGACAAGAACTCCATAATCTGTATTAGCAATTGTGTCTTCAAGACCAGCAGATTTAAAGAACTTGGCGGTTTTGTAAACTTTCCGCTAGCGTGGAAGAGCGATACGGCTTCTCAGTTCCGTATGGCCGCAGATGGAATAGTACACACTACTGATGGTCCTATTTTTCTTTATAGAGCTTCCGGAGAAAACATTTCAACAGTGACACGCAATGCAAGAATAGACCGAGATAAGTTGAATGCCGTGTTGAATGCTTGCCATTGGTTGGATACCGTACAGGTTGATGAAAACGATGAATACTTGAAACGGGTATTCAAGGCCCGCCTTCAGGGCGAGAGCCGTTCATATTATTGGACATATAACTTCAAGGAGTTTGTAAGACTATTCCGTTCTTTTTGTTCCATAGACTGCTTCCCATCCTATAAAAGCAAATTGTCTTTTATAGGTCATTGGTGTGCCAATAAAATATTTGGATGGAGAGAGCGAGCAATATAAAGACTGAAAAGATGCAAATTGATTTGAATATCCTGAGCCGGCAACGCAAACCCTTGATGGGAATTGCTATTTGGCTTATTATCCTCTTCCACCTGTACGAGGATACAAATTATGAAGCGTTGGGCCTATTGTTTGGCCGAGGGGACATAGGAGTGGAAATTTTTGGATTCTTGTCCGGCTTTGGGTGTTGGAGCTCCCTCAACAACAATAATTCATACATCACCTTTTATAAAAAAAGGGCACGAAGAATTCTCCCGTCATTCTTGATTATTGCTGTTTCTATAGGATTGTTCCGACATTTTATGTATGGTGCCTCCTGGGTTCAGGTAGCTTTAGTCAGTTCCGGACTGTTTCTATTCTGGGGCGATGTTTCTTTGTGGTTTGCTCCATATATCTGTATCTGTTATCTGTTGTCACCACTTTTGTTTGAAATCAAAAAAATAACTAAAAATAGTTTTGTACTCACGTTATTAGGCTGTGTGTTTGCGACTTTGCTGTACTCTAGCTGTAAAGGCCATATCCCAAATTGTGGAATGTGGATACTGCGTCTTCCAATTTTTTGCCTCGGTTTTGATTTAGGTGATTATGTTTTATCCAAAAACAATCTGTGTAAAGAGGCGAAAACGAAAAATGGACTGCTTTTTTATTTGATAGGACTGATTGCTATTGTCGCAATCCTGGCTTTTATATTTACCATTAAAGGATGGCCTGCTCAGAGGTGCTCAATATTTTTCGTCTTATGTATTCCTCTGATGTTAGTATTTGCTCATATTTTTGAAATATTGCCGGGCTTTTCCAGATTTTTTCGCACATTCTCGGCGATGACTTTCGAAATATACCTGGCTAACCATATCTGTCGTTCAATACCCCACAATATCTGTCCGAATGATATGATTTGGGCTATTCTGGTAATTGTGTCAAGCATCTCTCTTGGGGCCCTGGTTTGGTGGATTTCTCAAAAAATTCTGAGTTGGTCATCTCACCTGACAGGACAGCGGTCATAACGATAGTATTTGAAATTTATTCGATAATCCTAAATTAATTGATTGAAAGGGAATGATTCCTAAAGTTATTCATTATTGCTGGTTAAGCAGAGACCCGCTTCCCCCGGAGGCTCGGGAGTGTATAAAGTCTTGGGAGAAATATCTGCCGGACTTTACAGTCAAGTTGTGGAACACAGATAATTTTGATATCGATTCTGTCCCTTTTGTTAAGGAGGCTGTTGCGGCCAGAAAATGGGCTTTTGCCTGTGATTATATTCGCTGCTATGCGTTATATACAGAAGGCGGCATATATTTCGATTCTGATGTTCTTGTGCGCAAGAATATGGATTTTGTCCTGCAAAACAGAGCTTTTTCTGCAATCGAAAGTTACCCTCAACTACTGGAAGAAATTGAAAAAGAGGGATTGATTGATGAAAACGGAGACAAGCGGGACCCTCAATCCTGCATTCACGGATTGCAAATACAAGCTGCCATTCTCGGATCAGAAAAAGGACATCCATTTTTTAAGGATTGCCTGGATTATTACAATTCAATTCATTTTGATGCTGGAGCTGATGGAATTCCGCGTGAGGGCATAATCAGTCCAATCATTATGGCGGGGATAGCGGAGAGATATGGTTTCAAATACCTGAACAAAGAGCAACAACTTGCTGAAGGATTCAAACTATATTCTGCTGATCTGTTCTGTCCACAGCCATGGATGATGCGGCCGGAAGCCGTGGCTGTTCACTGCTGTAATGCATCCTGGAGAAAGACTTTGACCCCTTGGCAGAGACTGATAAATTCGATTAAAACACGCTCTAAATTATTCTTGAATAGTATTGGAAGAAAAGAGCGTGCAATTGAAAGACTGAAATAAATCTAATTTATCTGAGTTTATCATGTTATCATTTATAATGCCGGCATATAAAGCCAAGTTTCTCCATGATGCCATTGACAGTATCATTTCACAGACTATGTCGGACTGGGAATTGGTAATAGTCGATGATTGCTCCCCTGACGATCTCAAGAGCGTCGTGGACAGTTTTGATGATTCCAGGTTAAGATATTATCGCAACAAAAAGAATCTTGGAGGCAGCAATCTTGTCAACCAGTGGAACTACTGCATAACCTTGGCAAAAGGCGATTGGATTGTGCTTGCCGCGGATGATGACATATATGCGCCCACTTTTTGCGAGGACTGTTTTGGACTGATTGAAAAGTATCCGGAAGTAGACCTGATCAGATCAAGAGTGGAGCAGATTGATGAAGAGGGAAATCACTTGTGGGATGATGGGCATTTATCGGAATTCACCAACAAATATGAGTTCCTTCACGATTGGATAACAGCAAAAGCATTCTCCTGCATAGGGAATTATGCATTCCGGCGCAGCTCATTGATGCAGATAGGCGGGTTTATGGATTTCCCCTGTGCTTTCGGTTCAGATATAGCAACGCCGATAGCCCTGTCACTGAACGGCGTGGCAAATACAGAAAAGATGCTTTTCAAATTCCGCCAATCGACACAGCATCTTTCAGCCGACACCAGCAGGTTCAAGGAAAAGCTGGCCGGCATTACCCAGTTGTCACAATGGCTGAGGGACCTGGATTACGGAGAGCCTGACAATGAAAAGGATGCACGGTTTTATTCAGTCCATTCCAAGCAATACCTTCATGACAAATGTGTATATGATTACTTCCATCTGGTTATAAAGTATTTGCCGCTTAGAAAGCTGAATTATTTGAAACTCTGCCCATTGGCATCTACAAAAGATAAAATGATGATGATTTTGCGGTGGGTCAAACACCGCATACTTGGATGATAGAAGCCAGGCGAAATACAAGTATTGATATTGCGAAGGGCATAGGTATCGTTTTTGTGGTTTTAGGACACCTTATTGGTAAAACAGGAGACGAGCCATTGCTCCTCACTTACGTGAAAGGCTTTGTATATCAATTTCACATCCCGCTGTTCTTTTTCTTGTCAGGTTTATTGTTCAAGCCTGATGAAGCCTGGATTCCTTTCCTGAAGAAGAAAATCAAAAGGCTGTATATCCCGTTTGTGATCGCCAATCTTATTTTTCTTGGAGTTGACATTCTACTCAGGACCATATGCGGCCATACCATTATTCCGATTGATGAGACCAAGCATGCCATAAAAATTATACTTCAATTATCTATAACGCCAATGGGTGGCGCCACTTGGTTTTTGATTGCATTATTCAGAACTGTAATTATATACAAAATACTACAACGATTATTTAAACAAGTCAATGTAATCGTTCCCATAATATGTCTGGCAATTGCTTACATTGGAACCATGGTTAAAATTGGATATAACGTCGGCCCAACAATGGTCGCTTTATTTTTCTACTGCCTTGGTGACTTTGCAAAACCGCTTGAAGAGGAATTTGAAAAGGCCGGAACAAAAGTCAAAATACTATTATTTGCCACCTCATTTCTGGTTTTAGCTCTATTAAGGCCATATAATCAAATGGACGTGAGTGCCGGATCATATCAAAATGTTTTCCATGCACTCATCGGAAGTCTTAGCGGAATAATTCTAGTATTGACTGCTTCTAGCCTGATATCAAGAACACTTCCAGCAAGAAACCTCTCCAATTTAGGAACACATACTATGGCTATACTGATTGGGCATTTCGCTTCATTTATAATAATTACACTTATCCAAATGGCTGCAACCAATGCCCCAAGAAACGCCATATTATCACATCCATGCTTTGACATTAGCGGTATTTGGTCATTTTTGTACTTGATTGCCGGTATCTCATTGCCTCTTTGCGCTATACGGACATGGGCACATATTGCTCAAATCTGTCGGAATAATTCAAATTAAATTGTATGACAACAAAAGAAAAAATACTTGAGTGGCTGATTCGTCCGGAAGGTTTCTATATTAAGAGGTACCTGAAATTGCTTCGTGCTGAAGAAAAATTCACCTTTAACCGACCTCACAAATTACTTGCCTATTGGTATAAGGCTCGCAAGAACAGACTTGGGGCTAAACTCGGGTTCATTATCAGCGCCGGGTGCTTTAATGATGGTCTAAAACTGGAGCACTATGGATCTGTAATAGTAAATCCCAAGGCGCGAATTGGTAAGAACTGCATTATCCACGGCAATTGCTGCATCGGCAGTGACGGTGGATTCCCCGATGACTCTCCTACCATTGGAGACAACGTAGATATTGGCCAGAATGCACAGATTATCGGGGGTATCCATATTGCGGATAATGTCAGAATCGGTGCCGGAGCCGTTGTTGTCAAAAATATTGATACGGCCGGCGCAACAGTTGTCGGTGTACCCGCACATGAAATTTGAATTATGACTAACAGATATTCTTCTATTGAGGTACTGCGTGTCCTGTCAATGCTGTTCGTTGTATTGTCCCATACTGTAAACTGGGGAATGAATTATAGTGGAGCCGCAGCAGCAGGCATCTCATTTATAAGCGGTGGAATCAATTCTTATGCAACCCTCGCCCTGACATCCTTCGCCTCATTGGGAGTTATCTGTTTTGTAATGATAAGCAGTTATTTCATATGCCAGAGCAATGTCCTGCGATTAGACAGAATATTCAAGATATGGTGCGTCACAGCATTCTATTCCGTACTGATAACGACTGTTTTATCATTCTTTTCCAACATCTCAGTTAAAGATATCATTCTGTCTATCGTACCTGTTGCTACCGATAAATATTGGTTCGTCACCAAATATCTGGCACTGATGATTCTGGCGCCTTTCTTATCATTCATTGTAAATACACTAAGCAGGAAAGGATTTATTGTTCTGCTAGTCGCTTTTGCAATCATATCCACCACTATAACCTGCGGCATTCCTTATGGCAATGTGGTTTTTGGAGGTGCATTGTCTGAAGGGACTTTCATTTTCATATTCTTCATCGCTGCATATCTCAGGAAATTCGGTGCTCCATTATGGCTCAAGAATTACTGCGGAAGGATATTCTGGGCATCAATTGCACTCCAGGTAATTGGAGGAATTGCCCTTAATGTGATTCATGACAGTTCTGCGTGTGTGTACGGCGGTTTCTCTGTCGGCTATAATGCCTTTTCGCTGGTACCTGCCACCGCTCTGTTCGTATGGTTCTGCAACCATGAATTCAAGGACAACTGCATCTGCCGGTCTTTGGTCAAACTTGCGCCATACACATTTGCCGTATATCTCATCCATGACAATCCCGTTATCCGGAGATTGCTCTGGGGAGAATGGATCGATATGGCCAGTTTATGGAACTCACCGATTTGGACGCTGTATGCCATTCTGATTCCTGTCGGGATTCTCATAATCTGTTCTGCAATCGACTGGCTCAGGGCAGGACTGTTCAAGCTAATACGTTTTGACAAACTTGTCGAAAAAGTCAGAGGATATATTATAACAATTTCATAATTATGGCAGTTCCTCTCGTCATAGCCTTCACACCCAATTATTTCGTCCCAGCGGCAACGACGCTCAAGTCGCTGCTGGACTCGTCTTCAGCCGATGACCGCTATGAGGTGATCTGCCTGGTGAGCGAGGAAATCCCGCAGCGACAGAAGGATAAGCTTTCCGCACTCTCCGGAGAGCGCATCATATTCCGCTATATCAATCTTGCAGGCAGACTGCAAGGCGTATATGTGGATCCACGCTACAGCGAAGCGGCATCATTCAGGCTGCTGCTGCCGGAGATACTGCCCGAATATGACAAGGTCCTTTATATAGACTGCGATGTGATAATCCGCAATAATCTTGCGGCACTTTATCGCGATACGGATCTGGGGGACAATCTTCTGGCCGCAGTATATGAAGCTCCTATAGAGCAGCAGGGCAAGCGCTGGGCGGCTCTCGGGTGCGACCCGCACAGATATTTCAATTCCGGGTTTCTGATGATGAATCTCCGGCAGATGCGCCTCGAAGGCACATCACGCAAACTGATTGACGGCCTCAAGTCCGACTATCTGGAGTTCCCTGACCAGGATGTCCTCAACCAGGTCTGTCAGGACCGTGTCCTGGCACTCAAGCCGATATACAACAGCATCAGGACATTCTTCCTGCCGCAGTACAAGCCTGACTTTCTGAAGCAGTACTCGGAGGCTGACTGGGGCGAAGTACAGAAGCACGGTACTATCCACTATACGGGCGGCAAGCCCTGGAACATCTTGTCCGTCAAATTCGGAGAATGGTGGAAGACATACCGCAGCCTGCCCGCAGAAATTAAAGCAGAGTGGAAACCTTCCGGAAAGATCAGAATACTGGCAAGTATATACAGGACAAAGTTGGGAGCCACGGCCATGGAAGCGGCAAGAAGCCTGATACGTAAGATTAAATGACAAAGCACGCATATCTCATAATAGCCCACAATGAGTGGGGACTGCTGCAGACCTTACTGGACTGCATCGATGATGCGCGCAATGACATATTCGTACACATCGACGCGAAAGTGAAGCAGCTGCCGGAATTGAAGGCCTGCAACGCCGGGCTCCAGATCATAGAAGAGAGGATTGACGTACACTGGGGTGACTGGACAGTATGCGAAGCCGAATATGCCTTGTTCAGGGTTGCGGCAAAGGGAGAATATGCTTATTATCATCTGCTCTCCGGTGTCGATCTGCCATTAAAGTCCCAGGACTGGATCCACGATTTCTGCGCAAGGAACGAAGGCAAGGAGTTCATAGGCTTTTCGCATTATGACGGACTGGACGAGGAGATAAGGCGGAAGGTGGGCTACCAGCACATCTTTCCAGGGGATTTCAAGAACAGATCTTCAGTCAAGCGTCTGCTCAGGGCCGCATTCATCAGACTGCAGATGCTTTGCGGATACAGGCGCAACAGAAAGGTGGATTTCCGCAAGGGGACGCAATGGGTCAGCGTGACGGACGGATTTGTGCGGGAACTGATCGCCCAAGAATCATACTGTAAGACGCTGTTCAACCATACATTCTGCCCGGACGAGATATACAAGCAGACAGTCTGCTGGAACTCACCTTTCAGAGAGAATATCTTCGACCCTGACAACGAAGGCCACGGCTGTATGAGGGCGATCGGCTGGAAAGACGGCCAACTTTATGATTGGAGCAGGGCTGAAATGGACTATCTTTGCAACTGCGATGCTATGTTTGCCAGAAAGTTCAACAGCAGGGATATGGACTTTATCGGTGACATCGTAAAATTTTCCGAAAGAAAATGAAAGTCAGCATCATAATGCCGGTCTATAATGCCGCTGCGACACTTCAGCACAGCCTCGGATCTCTGCTGAAGCAGGACTTCCGTGACTTTGAGATCGTGGCGGTGGATGACTGCTCGTCCGACAATAGCGCTGAGATACTTAAGAGTTTTTGTGACAGGAACGGTATAGCACTCAATCTGATACGCCACGAGCATAACCGTGGCGTGGCGGCGGCCAGGAACACCGCGCTTGATGCGGCAGCCGGGGAATATATATGCTGGCTTGACGCCGATGACGCGCTTGCCGACGGTGCACTGTCCGAGTGGGTGAAGACCGCCGATGACAATCAATGGGAGATCACCGGATGCGAATGGTATATGACCAAGGCAAAGAGCGAACGGTATATGGCCCAGGCGCCTTTCGACACTCCGGAGCAGGCCCTGAAGAATATGATGGCCGGCGTGATGCGCTGGAACCTGTGGTTGTTCCTCATCCGGAGAGAGGCAATCGGCGGCCTGCGCTTCATCGAAGGTCTGAACATGGGAGAGGATATGTCATTCATGTGCCAGCTGATGATGAAAACGGATAATGTCGGGCTGATAAAAGAAGGTCTATATCACTACTGGCAGAACGAAAAGTCAGTATCCAGAAGCTTCTCTGAGGCCAATATCTCACAGGTGACGGCCAATGTGGAGCTGATGTCAGAGGCCCTGCGCAAGTCACGATATTCAAGCCTTGGCAATCCATATGTTGACTGGCTCAAACTTAACATAAAGCTCCCGCTGCTTGTCACAGGCAGAAAAAGCGATTACCGCCGATGGAGGCAATGGTGGCCTGAATGCAATCAGGCAGCTTCGTCCAACAAGACCCTGCCGGCCAGGACCAGGTTGCTACAGATGGCGGCAGCAAAGGGACTCTGGCCTATTGTGTGGCTATATACTTTTCTTTTGAACAAGATTTATTACGGCATCATATACAGATGAAAAAATTCATCCTGATAATAATAACGACAATAGTAACCAGTTGCTTGGTCTTCCCGTTCTCATTCACCTTCTTCCCTTCGCAGAACACAAAGAACCTGATGGCGATCATCGGTATTGTCCTCTACGCTTTTAATCTGATCAATAAAAGACGTATTGAAACGGAGAAAGGGAATATATTGGTTTTCATAGGGGCATTCGCCGTGGCATTCATGGCGCTGTTCACTATGATATACCACAACACCTCCGATGACACATACGTCTCGTTCCCGATTACTCTTGTCTTATGGCTGGCCGCTGCATATACCTGTATCAGGATGGTGAAGGCCACCCACGAGTATGCATCAGTCGAACTGATTACCTGCTATCTGACGGCAGTTGCGGTACTGCAGTGCATAACAGCCGAACTCATTAGCAATATACCGGCATTTGAGAACTGGGTCTGCTCCTGGATGCATGGAGGTGAAATATTCTTTAAAAAGTCGGGCAGGATGTACGGTATCGGATGTGCATTGGATGTAGCCGGAGTGCGTTTCTCTGCGATTTTAATAATGCTGGCACACCTTTGTTGCACGGCAAGCGCGGAGAGAAAAAACAAGAAATTGCTTCTTCTGCTGATATGCTATGCAGCTATCACCGTTGTCGGCAATATGATCTCCAGGACGACACTGGTCGGGGCCGCACTTGGTATCGGAATGTGGATTCTGATTACCTTGATTCCGGAGAGGGGAGCAAATGCTAATATCTCGCGGTTGTGGGGACGGTTGCTGTTGACGGTTTTTCTGGCATTCGGTATATGTACGGTGCTTTACAACACAAACTACAAGGTCAGAGAGGATTTGAGATTCGGATTTGAAGGCTTTTTCTCCATAGCTGAAAAAGGACATTGGGAAACCCATTCCAACAATGAGCTTGAAAAAATGGTCAAGTGGCCGGACAATACCGCCACTTGGATTCTCGGTGACGGATATATGGCAGATCCCACAGCTGTAGAAGATTACCTGATTTCCTTCAAGGCAAGTGGAGATTACGTCTATATGGGCACTGATATCGGTTACTGTCGTTTCATATTCTACTTCGGAATAGTGGGCCTTGCCGTGATGATAATATATTTCGCCATCATCGCCGCAGCCTGCGCTGCAAGGGCTCCGTCCAAGGGTCTGGCCTATTTCTTTCTGTTTGTTGTCACCCTTGTGGTGTGGGCTAAAGTGACGACGGACCCGTTTGCTGTGATGTGCCTGTTCCTGCTGACAGACATCGAGACCGATGAGGATGAGAAAGAAGACGAGGACGAGGACGAAGATGAGGAGGACGAATATGAAAATCGTATATTGCATACACTCTCTGTATAACCCCGGCGGGATGGAACGTGTGATGCTGGGCAAGGTGGCATACCTCAAGGCTCACACCGACTGGGACATATCCATAGTCACCACCAACCAGGGTGGCAGACCTGTGTTCTTTGACCTTCCTGACGGCGTCAGGCTGACCGATCTGGACATCAACTATGAGAGTGGCGCCCAGTCACGCGCACTCAAGAAAATACTGATCTATCTACGCAAAAAGAAACTTCACAGACAGCGGCTGACAGCGCTGCTGATGAAGGAGAATACTGATATCGTGGTATCCCTATTTCCTTCCGAATCCTCATTCATCCCGAAGATCAAGGACGGCAGCAAAAAGGTTCTGGAACTGCATTTCAACAGATATTTCCGCACGCAGTACGGACGAGGCGGCCTGGTGGGAATAATTGACAGGATACGCGAGAAGTCCGATCTGAGGCTTGTCCGGAAATTTGACAGATTTGTGGTGCTGACGGATGAGGACAATGGATACTGGGGCAATCTGCCAAATATGGTGACAATCTCCAATCCATCTCTTTTCAAAGCGGAACGCATCTCTGACACAAGCAGGCACAGGGTAATAGCTGTAGGCAGGCTGGACTATCAGAAAGGTTTCGACAGGCTGCTGAAAGCCTGGGAGACGATATGCAGACAGGATGACCTCAAAGATTGGGTACTTGATATATATGGCAAGGGCGAATGGGAGGAAAGTCTGCAAAAGCAGATACAGGACGGCGGGATGGCCGGAAGGGCATTCCTTCGCGGCACCACATCGGACATAGCAGCGGAATTTGCGGACAGTGCATTCATAGCGATGAGCTCACACTACGAGGGCCTGCCTATGGTGCTGATAGAAGCTATGACCTGCGGCTTGCCGGCGGTAAGTTTCGCCTGCAAATGCGGTCCCCGCGACATCATACAGGATGGGGTCAATGGCCTGCTGGTCCCTGACGGGGACTGCAACGCTCTGGCCTCCGCGATGATGAAAGTGATGAGGGATGATACTATGCGCCGCACTATGGGAACGGAAGCGCTCAAAGTCAGGGAAAAGTACAATGAGGATGTCATAATGGCGCA
This sequence comes from Bacteroidales bacterium, assembly GCA_024398365.1. GTDB lineage: Bacteria > Bacteroidota > Bacteroidia > Bacteroidales > UBA932 > Cacconaster. The sequence goes on from JAKSJG010000005.1 coordinate 42,808, forward strand.
ATGGATATCAATGTTCGAATCTATCCGCTCAGAATGAAACGCGTCCTGCAGATAAATCCGGTCATCCGCACAACTACCTCCACAGGCAAGATAATGAAGGAGATCGGCGCCGTGGCGCAGTCATGCGGTTGGGAGAGCTATGTTGCGTACAGCCGCGGACGCGACGGAGTGCCGGCTGACAGCGGCAATCTGCTGCCGGTTGGCAGCCGTCTGAGCGTGGCCCTGCACGGGCTGCTGACCCGGCTGACCGACAGGCACGGCCTTGGCTCCCGCATTGCCACCAGGCACTTCATCAGGAAAGTGGAAGCGCTTGACCCGGATGTCATTCACATTCACAACATACACGGGTATTTCCTCAATTACAAGATACTCTTCAGATATCTGAGGCGCAGTGGAAAGCCTGTCATCTGGACCGTCCACGACTGCTGGCTTTACACCGGGCACTGCTATCATTACGACTCGGTCGGCTGCGACAGATGGAAGACAGTATGCCACGACTGTCCGCAGAAAAAGGAATTCCCGACAAGCCTGCTTCTGGACCGTTCGAAGAGGAATTTCAAGGACAAGCGCAAGGCCTTCACATCACTGGACAAGGATAAGTTCACCATAGTGACGGTATCCGAATGGATGCGTGACCAGATGAAGGACTCGTTCCTGAAGGGCTGCCGCTACGAAGTCATACACAACGGCATAGATACTGACAGGTTTGCCCCTGCGTCTCCGGACGGATTCATCAGCAGATACAATCTGCAGGGGAAGCACATCCTTCTCGGTGTCGCAAGCATCTGGAGCAAGGAGAAAGGGCTGGATGATTTCGTCAAGCTGGCATCAATGCTCAGGAAAGATGAGATCATCGTGCTTGTGGGACTGACAGCATCGCAGGCTGCCGCGATGCCGGAGAATATCCTCGGACTGCCAAAAACTTCAAGCGTGGAAGAGCTGTGCGGGATATACAGTGCCGCGGACACATTCGTCAACCTGACATGGCAGGACAACTACCCCACCGTCAATATGGAGGCCATCGCATGTGGCACGCCTGTAGTAACATACGATACCGGAGGCAGCGGCGAATCGGTCTTCGAGGGGACCGGCAGCATAGTCGGTCAGGGTGACCTGGATGCTGTACTGAATGCTGCCCGCAAGATTGAAGCATGTGGCAGAGGCTGCTACAGGAAGCACTGCAGGGCCATCGCCCTTGAGCATTTCGACAAACAGGAATGCTTCAAAAAATATATTGAACTCTACGAGACAATGATATGAAAGTACTGCAAGTAGGTAAGTTCTACCCTATCCGCGGAGGCGTGGAGAAAGTAATGTGGGACCTCACCATGGGCCTGTCGGCATCCGGTATCGAATGCGACATGCTCTGCGCCTGCTTCAAGGAGGATATGCCCGACGGAGGTATCATCCGCTTCAATGACAAGGGGCGTGTGATATGCGTCAAGGCCCTGACCAAGAAAGCGGCAACGATGATCTCCCCTGCCATGATAAGCTGGCTGAGGAAGCATTGCGACGAATACGACATCATACATGTGCATCATCCTGACCCTATGGCAGCCCTCGCTCTGAGACTCAGCGGCTACAAGGGACGTGTATTCCTGCACTGGCACAGCGACATCATCAAGCAGAAATTCTTCCTGGCCCTGTACAGACCTCTGCAGAGCTGGCTGATACGCAGGACTGAACAGATCATAGGCACCACGCCCGTATATGTTCAGCAGTCCCCCTGGCTGCAGAAGGTACAGGACAAAGTGACATACGTGCCTATCGGAGTGGATCCTGTCAAGTATGACCAGGCCGCCGCAGATGCACTCCGCGAGCAATATCCCGGCAAGACCATTGTGTTCTCCCTCGGCAGGCTTGTGGGCTACAAGGGCTACACCTATCTCGTGGAAGCAGCCGGATATCTGCCTGACAATTATGTTATTATCATAGGCGGCGAAGGCCCGCTCCGCAGAGAACTGGAGACTCAGATAGAGGCAGCAGGGCTTCAGGACAAGGTCAGATTGATCGGATATCTTGACAGCGATACTGCCCACAACTGGTTTGGAGCCTGTGACCTGTATGTGATGAGCTCGATCTGGAAAACCGAAGCCTTCGGCATAGTCCAGATAGAGGCCATGTCCTGCGGAAAGCCGGTAGTGGCCACCCGGATTCCAGAATCCGGGGTCTCATGGGTCAACGAGGACGGTGTATCCGGTCTTAATGTCACGCCGGAAAATGCCCGCGAATTAGCTGATGCAATTTTGCAAATAACTTCAAATAATTGTACTTTTGCAAGTTATTCGGAAAATGCGCGAAAGCGCTATCTGGATAATTTTACATTTGAAGGAATGATCCAAAACGTAACAAATAAATACACAATACAATGAAAAAAACAATCATCGCTGCAATAGCAGTACTTTTCAGCGCTATCACCGTAGCAAACGCACAGGACAACATTCTGGACGAGTTCGATAAGAGCGCACAGGAGGAGATTACTCCAATCAAACCTTATTTCATTACCGTTTACGGTGGTCCGACCGCTTCAGGCAACGAAAACGTAGGTGCTTTCTTTGAGGAAGGCAAAGCCCTCGACCTCATCGACTGGCTCCAGGGTGGCATCAGCGCCGGTTACTATTTCAGCAACCGCTACGGTGCACGCATCTCCCTCGAATACAGCAACAACCAGAGCGCTCTCAATCACGATGAGACATTCGCGCCGGGTCTGTTCGAATACACTTTCAGAAGCGGAGCCGTCTTCGCAGACTGGATCATCAACGGTGGCAATGTTACCAAGCCCAAGAAGTTCAACTGGAGACCTTATTTCGGTATCGGCGCAGCTTACACATTTGATTTCGCAAACATCTACAACGATGAAGCTCATATGAGCCATCACCCTTGGCAGGGTTATACCACAAACAATCTCTGCTTTGCAATGCGTTACGGTCTGATCCTCGAGTATAACTTCAGCGAGACATTCGGCATCTATGTGGACGGCACCCACGAATGGTTCACCGACAACTACAACGGCATGCTGCCTAGGGATGCTGCCGGCAAGCACGTAGGCTTCCCTTTCGACATGAAGGTCAACGCCAACTTCGGCTTTGCCATCCACTTTTAAACCATAGACAAGCTATAATATGAAACTGTCCAAGCTGTTCATCCTGACAGCGCTCTCCGTTGTACTGGCATCATGCTCGACATCGAGGAGCCTCACATATATGCAGGACTTCGAGGTGGGTGAAAAATTCCCGGTAGCAGATGCTCCGGAGCTCAAAGTCAAACCGGGTGACCGTCTGGACATCTCCGTCACCTGCAGGAACCCTCAATTGGCGATACCGTTCAATGTGGTAGGCGGTGTATTCAACCTTGACCTCGGTGACGACGGCGGACGTTCTTCGATAAGCAACGAGATCAAGAAAGGCTATCTTGTGGACAATGACGGCAATATCGATTTCCCGGTCCTGGGCACTCTCCATGTGGCCGGATTCACTCTCAACCAAGTGAAGAAATATATCACAGACCTGCTGGTAGAGCGAAACTATATCAAAGAACCTCTCGTATCCGTTGATCTACTGAATTTCAGGATAACAGTACTGGGCGAGACCAGCGTCGGTGATATATCCATCAGCGCCAACCAATTGAACATCTTCCAGCTGATTGCCAGGACTCATGATCTCAGCCCTTTTGCGCTTCGCACCGATGTCAGAGTAATCCGCTACACCGACGACGGCTGCCGTGAGATATACTCGCTCAACCTCAAGAGCAAGGATGTCTTCAACTCCCCGGCATTTTACCTGCAGCAGAATGATATCGTATATGTAATGCCTAAGGGAACCAAGCTCAGCGGCAGCGGCCTGACATCTTACACATCCGTAGCATCCGCAATATTATCGGCCATCAGCACACTGTCAGTATTATTCATGTGGGCTAACGCACTTAGATAACTGATTTTTCATTTACAATATGGGCAAAACGACGAAGAACAAAGGTACTGAGGAGCAGAATTCGATCAACATCGTTGACCTTTTTTTCTATCTGCTCAGATACTGGTATCTTTTCCTGATATGCATACTGCTGTGCGTAGGATATGCATCGTACAAATACCTCAAGTCCCCGCTGGTATTCCGCAGCACCTCAACGATTATCATCAAGAATCCGGGCAACAACAAGGCATCCGTCCGGCTGGACCAGTTGAGCGGTATGATCAACCGCGTCAACGTGTCCAACGAGATACTCCAGTTCAAGTCCGTTGACCTCATGGCCAAGGTCGTGGAGCGCATTGAGGCTAACGTAAGTTACACCGAACATATCAAACTGCGTGACGTGGAGATCTACAGGAACTCTCCTGTCCATATCTCATTCCTGGATGATATGGGTGAGCGCGGATACGCCAGATTTCAGGTCACCCCAATCGACGAAAGCACAGTCAAGGTCCAGATACCTGGCAAAAAAGCCATCAAGGTCAATCTGGGCAGCACGATAAGGGCTCCGTTTGGAAGATGCACCATAGAGCCGACAAAGTTCTATTCTCCCGACTGGTATGGAAATACTATCACAGTGACCTGGAACACACCCGTATCGACTGCGAAGGCCTTCGCGTCCAGACTGGCCATCTGGCAGGCCAGCAACGATGCATCCATCCTGAACTTCAGTTTCAATGACTACTCCAGGGAACGTGCTTCGGCAATACTCAACGCCCTGATCGACGTTTACAACGAGGAGGCAATTGAGGAGAAGAACCAGGTAGCCATCAACACAGCCAACTTCATCGGAGAGCGACTTGAGATCATTGAGATGGAGCTCGGTGATGTGGAGGGAGCCTTGGCCGCATACAAGAGCAGCCACCAGATAATGAGCGTTGATGAGACAGCATCAAAATATCTGGAGCAGAACCGTACCGCCACCAAACAGATCGCCGAACTTGAGACCCAGATCCGGCTCGCGAACTACCTCAAGGATTTTGTTTCCCGTAGTGATAATGACGGCAGCCTGATGCCGGTCAACACAGGTATCAACGACAGCCGCGTGGAAGGCCTCATCGCCCAGTACAACACGATGAAGCTCCGCCACGACAAACTCATCAGCGACTCCAGTGCGGAGAACCCTGTGGTAGTCGAACTTGAATCTTCTCTTGCAAGTCTGCGCCAAACCATATTGACATCCATAGACAATCTTATCACAAACTACAATGTCAAGAAGAGCGATGCCGTGAAGCAGGAGCAGTCATCCATCACAAATTTCGCTTCAATGCCTTCCCGCGCCCGCGAGGTGCTCTCCATCGAGCGTCAGCAGAAGATCAAGGAACAGCTCTACCTCTTCCTCCTCAACAAGCGTGAGGAGAATGCACTCACTCAGTCGATGGTGGACAATAACGCCCGCATCATGAACAAAGCAGAGAGTACGTTCAATCCAGTCGCCCCTAAGCGCAACAAGATGCTTCTTCTCGCCTTCCTGATAGGACTTGGTGCTCCGGCAGTATTCCTGATTGCCCGTCTGATGCTTGATTCCGCAATCCATACCCGCAAGGATGTGGAGGATGTGGTCAGCGCGCCGTTCCTCGGCACCGTGCCAAAGAGCAAGGAAGCGAAGAAGAAAGCTACCGACTTCATCTACAACAAAAACTCAAAGGGCATATTCACGGAGTCATTCCGTATGCTCTGCACCAATATAGACTTCATGCGCCAGAGCGAAGAGGCAGCTGCATCCACAGTACTGTCGTTCAGTTCATTCACAGCAGGCAGCGGAAAAACCTTCGTGGCTGTCAATATGGCAGCCTGCCTCGCGGATGCCGGCAAGAAAGTGGCAATCGTGGACCTCGACCTGCGCAAGCGCTCGATTTCCGACAGATTCAAACACAAGCATCATACAAGAGGTGTGTCAAACTTCATCTTCGACACCGCGCTTCCTGTTGATAACATCATCATCAAGGATGTGATGGAAAACGTGGACCTCGTACCGGCTGGACAAATGCCGCCGAACCCTGTGGAACTCCTCAAGAGACAGCGCCTCGACGATCTTTTCGCCGAACTCCGCAAACGCTATGACTACATCCTGATGGACTGCGTGCCTATTGACGTCGTGGCGGATGCCGTGATAGCCGACCGTCTCTGTGACATCAACCTCTTCATCCTGCGTGCCGGCAAGATTGACCGCCGTATGCTCCCGGCTCTTGAGACCATCTACCAGAGCGGCAAACTCCACAACATGGGCATTGTCCTCAACGGCGCCGAGGTTGCCAACGGCTACTCCAAGTACGGATATGCTTACGGTTATGGTTACGGATATGGCTACGGCTACGGATATGGCTATGGCGAGACCGAGGACAAGAAGGGTCACAAGGCTTTAGATATCAAAAAATATTTTCGTAAAAGTTAAGTGCAATGCTGATTGCAGTGGATTTTGACGGGACCATCGTCGAACACGAATACCCGAAGATAGGCAAGATCAGACCTTTCGCATTTGAAACTCTCCTGGCTCTCCAGGCTGAAGGTCACAGACTGATACTCTGGACATCGCGCGAAGGCGATCTTCTCGACGAGGCTGTCGAGTTCTGCCATTCCAAAGGTCTCGATTTCTATGCAATCAACTCCGAAACCAAGCCGGGCTCGCTCTTTGAAAAGTCAAAGACGCGCAAGATAGTGGCTGACATATATATCGATGACCGCAATCTGGGCGGTCTTCCCGATTGGGGCACCATCTACGAGATGGTGACCGGTATGAAAAAGAAGTCCCACGGGAAACATTCCCGTGGGGGCTTCTCTATCTTCAGGCGCCGCCGCTGATCCGGCCGCACGCCAAATCAGGCAAAGAATTTCTCGACCTTCTTCAAGGCGTCAGGGAGAGCGAACACCGCCACCCTGTCATAAGGCTTGATGAGGGTGTCACCGACGGCGATGATAGTCTCAGCGCCGCGTATTATACCGCCGATAACAGCATCTTTAGGGAAACCGAGATCGCGTATCGGCGCTTTTGTTATACGGCTGTCCGGATTGACGATATATTCTATCACATCGGCATCCGAACCGTTGAGGCACTTGATGGTCCGCACCTTGTCGCTTAATGTGAAGCGGAATATCCTGCCGGCGGTGATGAGCTTCTTGTTGATCACGGAATCAATGCCCATCTCCTCGGCAAGGGAGATGTATTCGAGGTTCTCAACCTCGGCTATGGTCTTGGCCACACCCATCTTGCGCGCCGCCACACAGGCCAGGATGTTGGTCTCGGTGCTGGAAGTCACCGCCACGAAGGCATCGCAGCTGCGCACGTCCTCCTCGTAGAGGAAGTCTGAATTGCGGCCGTCGCCGTTGATGATCAGGGTCTTGGATCCGAATTTCTCGGAGAGCTCCTCGCACTTGGCCTTGTTGATCTCGATGATCTTGATGAAATCGGCTCGCTTCTCGAAGGACCGCGCCACCTGCTCGCCTATGCGGCCGCCGCCGAGTATGGCCAGTCTCTTGATATCTATATCCTGCTTGCCCGAGTAGGACATTATCTCAGGTACATATTCCTTCTTGGAGATCACGAAGACCAGGTCGAAAGGCTTGAAGATGGTGTCCTTCTGAGGTATGATGGTCTCGTCGCCGCGCGCTATGGCCACCACCCTGAACGGAGGATTGTCCATTGGGAAATCCGTGAAGTCCGCAGGTGTCTTGTCTATGAGCTTGGATTCGCGGTGCAGCTTGAATGAGAGCAGCTGCAGACGTCCGCGGGCGAAGTCCATGAACTCCGACATCTCGGACTGATGGAGCAGTCCGGCAATCTCTCCAGCGGCAATCTTCTCGGGATAGAACAGCAGATCTATGCCAAGGTCCTTGAATATGAGCTTGTTGTCATTGGAAAGATATTCCTCGTTGTTGATGCGGGCAGTGACTTTCCTGGCGCCGAGCTTCTTGGCTATGGCAGCCGATACCAGATTGACGTCCTGCTCCTTGGCCGGGCTGACCGCCACAAAGAGGTCCGCCTTGTCCACTCCGGCGCTTCTGAGCACCTCTATGGACGTAGGGTTGCCCGGTACCGTCAGGACATCCATGGTCTCGCTGACCGTGGCCAGACGTGTCTCGTCAGAATCGATGATGGTCAGGTCGTGGTAACCCTCGCTGAGCATCTTTGCAAGGTGGCATCCTACCTCCCCTGCTCCCGCAATAACAATTTTCATAACTTCTAATGCAAATTGACGCCTATCAGCGTCAGGAATTCGTTTCGTGTACGGCTGTCACTCAGGAATGCGCCTGTGAAGGCGGAGGTTGTGGTGACGGAATTCTGCTTCTGGACGCCCCTGATCTGCATGCACATGTGCGACGCCTCGATGACCACGGCTACGCCGAGAGGGTTGAGCGTCTCCTGTATGCAGTCGCGTATCTGCACGGTCAGGCGCTCCTGCACCTGAAGCCTGCGGGCAAAGGTCTCGACCACGCGGGCGATCTTGCTCAGTCCGGTGATGTAACCATTAGGGATATAAGCCACGTGAGCCTTGCCGTAGAATGGCAGCATATGGTGCTCGCACATCGAGTAAAGCTCTATGTCCTTGACCACCACCATCTGCCGGTATTCCTCCTTGAACATCGCGGACTTGAGTATGGCTCCTCCGTCCTCATGGTAGCCCTTGGTAAGGAACTCCATGGACTTCGCCACGCGCTGCGGCGTCTTCAGAAGGCCTTCGCGTTCAGGGTCTTCGCCCAGGAGACGGAGCACCTCGCGGTAGTGGTATGCCAGTTCGTCGTTATATTCTTTTTCCAATGCCATTTTCTCATTATTTACAATAATCTTTCAAAGATACCCATTTTTTGCTAATTTCGAATTTTGTGAGAAA
>JAKSJG010000050.1 GCA_024398365.1 Bacteroidales bacterium
GCGCCGACGCCATCCAGAGCGGACAGTTCATACTCCGCAACAACAAAGTCTCAGCCGAACTTGAGAACAACAACGTGGACCTCAAGCTGACCTTCGACAACGGAGAGCGTGAAAACCGCAAGGGCAATTTCAACGCCTCCATACTCTTCCCTTCCAGCAGCGAAAGCACGGACATGCTCATCGCCGACATCGAGCCGTCCGACATCACCATCGAGGGCAGCCACTGGGAGCTTGCGCCGGCTACGGTACGATACGGCAACAAACATATCGCTGTCGAGGACTTCAAGGCGTTCAACGGAGACCAGTTCCTTACCGCAAACGGTTCAGTATCAGAATCCAGGGAGGACACGCTCAACGTCAAGCTCAACAAGTTTGACCTCGCCTTCCTCAACGACTTCCTGTCATCCGACCTCAACGTGCAGGGCGTATTCACAGGCAGTGCCGCAGGATTCGGCCTGCTCGGCAAGAATATCGGCCTTATCACAGACATAAAGGGCGACTCGCTAGCTGTAAACGGCGAGGAACTCGGACAGCTCCAGCTGCTCTGCAAATGGGACGAGGACAAGGAGAGATTCAATCTGCTGGTGGACAACCGCCTCAACAGCCGCAAACCTATAAATGCGATTGCCTGGTACAAACCTTCCGACAAGAAGGCCAGGATATCAGCCAACATTGATAGCCTCGCAGTCTGCTGGCTCGACCCGCTGCTCGAAGGCATAGTCTCCGACATGGGAGGATCCATCTCCGGCAACATCAATGCCGAGGGCCCTCTTGACAAGCTGTCCATCTCCGCAAGGGGAACACGCTTCAACAACCTGGCCTGCAAGGTGGACTTCACCAACGTGCCTTATGTCATCAACGGACCTTTCTCTCTCGACGACAAGGGCATAACCTTCGACAACGATACCATAGCCGATACCGCTGGCAACCTCGGCCGCGTCAACGGAGGCGTAAGTTATGACCATTTCAAGGATATCAGACTCGGAGTCAAATTCCGTCTGCGCGACATGATGGCCCTCAACACCAACGAGGCCTACGAAGAGAACGGCTTCTACGGCAGGGCCTTCGGCACGGGCACCGTCAACATCGACGGTCCGCTGGATGACATCAAGCTGTCCATCAATCTCCGCACAGGTGACGGCGCGGTCCACATCCCGCTCAGTTCATCCAGCTCAGAGAAGACCTCCATACTTACCTTCGTGGACAGAAGGCAGCCGGAATATGACGAATTCGACTCCCTGAGAGTGAATCTCAAACCGGCGGCAGAGCAGAAACACTCCTCACTCGGAGTGAACGTCAAGCTCAACATCACGCAGTCCACCGAAGTCGGCCTGGACATCAACCGCTCCCTCGGCGACATGCTCAAGGCCCGTGGAACCGGCAATGTGGAAATCAATGCAGGCGCAGACCTGTTTGATATCAAGGGCGGCTACAATGTGGATGAAGGCAGCTACAAGCTCGCGCTGATGGGTATCACGTCCAAGGATTTCATCATCAACCCGGGAGGAACCATCAATTTCACCGGCGACATCATGCAGTCAGACCTCAACATGACTGCCACCTACCGCACAAAGGCGTCAATTGGCCAGCTCATCGCCGACACGACCTCGGTAAGCGCGCGAAGGACGGTCAACTGCGGCATAGGCATCACAGGCAAGTTGTCCAACCCTCAGCTGGGATTCAACATAGACATACCTGACCTTGACCCTGCCACCCAGAGCCGCGTCGAGGCTGCTTTCAGTTCGGAGGACAAGCGCCTCAAGCAGTTCCTGGCCCTGCTGGTATCAGGCAGTTTCGTCCCTGACGAGCAGAGCGGCATCGTGAACAACACCACGGTGCTCTACTCCAACGCATCCGAGATCATGGCCAATCAGGTCAACAACATATTCCGCCAGCTGGACATCCCTCTTGACCTTGGATTCAATTATCAGCCGGGCAGCGGCGGAGTCGATATCTTCGACGTGGCAATCTCCACGCAGCTGTTCAACAACCGCGTGACCATCAACGGCAACATCGGCAATCAGGATTACCTCACCACTTCCAGCAACAGTGAAGTAGTGGGCAATGTAGATATGGAAGTCAAGCTGGACAACAGCGGACGTCTGCGCCTCAACCTCTTCTCACACGCCGCGGACCGCTACAGCAACTATCTGGACCAGACCCAGCGCAACGGCGCCGGTATAGTCTACCAGGAGGAATTCGACACCTTCAAGGAATTCTGGGCCAAGCTTTTCCGCAGGACCCATTCCCTCATCCCGGGAGTCACACTGCCAGCACCGACATTCTCCCCTGCTGCAACGGGAAGGCCAGTGCCACTGCGCGACAGCAGCAACACCATCAGCATCAAGCCGGCCAGATAATTACAACTGAACTTCCACTATCCTGCCTATGAGAGACGGATCGTAGGGACGCTCGGCGCGTATGTAGTTTTCGGTGAAGCCGAACATCTTGCCGTCCTTCTGCGTGCTTTCGAATAGCACATGTGCCGTGCGTCCTGCATTTGCTGCGCAGAATTCGGCGTGCAGCCTGTCCGAAAGGGCCTCGAGGCGTGCGACGCGCTCAGCTTTGACGGCGGCGGTGAGCTGGTCAGGACGCACGGCGGCTTCGGTGTCATCCCTGCGCGAATACGGGAAGATATGCAGGAAGGCCGGACGCACACGGCTCAGCAGATTGTATGTGTCCATGAAGTCCTCCTCCGTCTCCCCCGGGAAGCCGACAATGACGTCGATACCGAAGAACACGCGGGTGTATCTCTCTTCGGGAGTCTCCAGAATGTCGCGTATCAGGGCTATCTTGTCCTCGAACATCTTAGAAGTATATCTGCGGTGCATGGCCTTGAGGGTCTTGTCGCAGCCGGACTGGATCGGAATGTGGAAATGAGGCAGGAACTTGGTGCCTGTGGCTATCCAGCGGAGTATCTCCTCCGTCAGAAGGTTCGGCTCTATGGATGAGATGCGGTAGCGCTCTATGCCCTCCACGGCGTTGAGAGCCTTGAGCAGGTCAAGGAATGACTCGCCTGTGGTATGCCCGAAGTCGCCGATGTTGACTCCTGTCAGCACCACTTCCTTCACTCCTTCGGCCGCAATGGCCTGAGCCTGCGAGACGATGGTGGCAATAGGAATATTGCGGCTCTTGCCGCGGGCGATGGCCACTGTGCAGTATGAGCAATGGTAGTCGCAGCCGTCCTGCACCTTGAGGAAGGAACGCGTGCGCTCGCCGGTGGAATATGCGGGGAAGATGGCATCGATGTCCTGCTCCGGGCAGCTGTATGCCTTCGGAGCCGGATTGAGACCGCTCCGGCGCTGCTCCAGCAGTTCGGCGACGAGCTCATATACGCGCTTCTTGTCCTGCGCTCCGGTGACGATGTCCACGCCGTCGATGTCGAGTATCTCCTGAGGCTTCAGCTGCGCATAGCAGCCTGTGACCGCGATGATCGCATCCGGAGATATTTTCTGCAGTTTGCGTATGATGTTGCGGCATTTCTTGTCGGCGGTCTCGGTGACCGAGCAGGTGTTGATGACAAACACGTCAGCTCCCTCAACCGGTCTCACAGCCTTGAAGCCGTGCTGTACGAATTCACGCGAGAGCGTCGAACTCTCGGAATAATTGAGCTTGCAGCCCAATGTGGCGAATGCCACTCTCATAGGATCCTGTGCCATTCAGCGATCAATTGTAACGGATGAAGACTCCACCATGCCGTCAACCGGCGGGTTGTATTTGGTAACTGTGACACTGAGGAATGTCAGGGCCGGGAACGCTGCAATTATGGCTTCGCGTATGCGCCAGGCCACGTTTTCCAGCAGATTGGACGGAATGGCCATCTGCGCCTTTACTATGTCATATACTTCCGCGTAGTTCACCGCACAGCTGAGGTCGTCCGTACAGGCGGCCTGCTGCATGTCGTAATCAAAAGCGACATCCACGCTGAAATTGTTACCATCACGCCTCTCCTGCTCCAGACAGCCATGATAGGCGTAGAACTGCATATTGTCGAGTCTTACCATCTTTTTCTTTTATGCCAGTTGCTTTTTACGGCAGGCATCAGCCTGCAAATCTTCCGCGCTACGCGCTCCATCCCGACTCTCGCTTCGCTCGAGCCACCCGCTCACGTTGCCGCGGGCGGCACGGATTTGCTTAGGCTGATGCCTGCCGTAAAAATTACAAAATGACAAAGACATTAGTATTACAATAATACAAAGACGCACGGCCTCTTGCCGATTGTCAGATTTTCCTTTTTCCACTGGGCGACCGTGCGGGTGCGGATGAACTGCCCGGGGCAGGAGATCTCAGCAGCCACGCAGATGCGGGTGGATGGCTTGCAGACGGACAGCAGGTCAGCCATCAGCGAGTCATTGCGATAAGGCGTCTCGATGATGATCTGCGACTGGTTGAGTTTCTGCGCACGCTGCTCGATCTCGCGTATCGCCGCCTTGCGGGCGTCGGGCTTGACCGGCAGATAGCCGGTAAATGCGAAGCATTGGCCGTTGAGGCCGGAGGACATCAGCGCCATCATCAGCGATGACGGGCCGACCTGTGGCACCACCTCCACCCCTTTCTGATGCGCCAGAGCCACCAGCTGAGCGCCCGGATCCGCCACCGCGGGCAGACCGGCCTCAGAGATCAGAGCAGCGTCACGCGTGCCCAGAATCGTCATATAGGAGGATATCTCCTCCGGAGTGGAATGCTCGTTGATCTCGTGGAACTCCAAGCCCTCGATGCGGCCCTTCAGTCCCGCTGCGGAGAGAAATCTGCGCGCTGTGCGCAGCTCCTCCACGAAGAAGAGAGTAATGCCCTGCAGCAGCGCCAGAGTAGGTGCCGGAAGCACCTGGGCCGGGTCGTATTCCCCGAGAGGGGTGGGTATCAGATACAGTTTGCCGTCCATCAGAATTGCAGTATAAGGCCGTCATAGGCCGGATAAACGCCCTCCGGAAGCTCTGCCGCAAGCTCTTCATAGCAAGGCAGCTGATGCGAAAGATGAGTCAGGAAAGTGCGCTTCGCCCCCACTCTCTTCGCAACCTCGAGAGCCTCCTCAAGCGAGAAATGTGATATATGATGCCCGCGCTTGACCGTGTTGAGCACGAAGATGTCAAGGTCGCGCAGCTTGTCGAACTCCTCCTCGGGAATGAGGTTCGCATCCGTGACGTATGCGAGGTTGCCGAAGCGGAAGCCCAGCACCGGCAGCTTGTGGTGGAAAGCGCGTATCGGCAGTATCTCCACGCCGTTTATCTCGAAAGGCTTGTTCTCTATCGTAACAAGGTTGTATTCAGGCACGCCCGGGTATTTGTTTTCCGCGAAAGCGTAATAGAATACCTTGTGCATCGCATCCTGCACCTTCTGCTCGCAGAAGATGGGAAAGGCGGTGCAGACCTTGTAGGAAGTGTCCTTGTTGTAATTGAACGCGCGCACGTCGTCAAGGCCTCCGATGTGGTCTATGTGATGGTGCGTGATCAGGATGGCGTCCGGCCTTGACACGCCCGAGCGCAACATCTGCTGGCGGAAGTCCGGCCCGGCGTCGATGACGAGCTCCAGCCCCTGATAGCGCACTAGCGCCGAGGAGCGCAGCCGCTTGTCGCGCGGGTCCGTGCTCCTGCACACCGGGCAGTCGCAGCCGATCATCGGCACGCCCTGGGATGTTCCGGTTCCGAGGAATGTAATAGAATTCATCTTTGCAAAAATACTCAATTATCCGCAAATCGGGTAAGGTATGGAAGATAATTTGGAAATGCCGGCAACGACCTTTCTTTTGGCAATGCTAAAAGAAAGGCTTACTTTTGTAAGATAACTAAAAAAAGTAAAAGCAATATGGCTGACGACAGGTACTATTCCCCGAACCGTACGGAAGAATACAGAAGCCCCGTGCTCGAAGTCATCGTGGCAGGGACACGGAACTTGCTGTGTCTCAGCGGAGCATCTATAAAAGAGTACGGCGTCGGTTCACATTCTGAAGACGACATGGAAGAGCATTGGACATGAAAAGACTATTCAAATCATTATTTCTCACCCTGCCGGTGATGCTGGCAGCGGCATTCTCCTGCACGGAGAAGGACCCGGATAACGCAAGCGGTACCGAGCATGGCAAGGTCTGTCTGAAGATTGAAGATGTCACCGCAGCGGAGCTCACAAAATCCGCCATCAAGGGGACATCCTTCCCGACTGATGAAGATATCAGTCTGGGACTCTTCATTGCAGGCGAAGACTGCATATACAATAATGTCAAAGCCACACGCAAGGCTGGCGAAACAGATTGGGCTACCGAATCAGATATTGTACTGAACGACAAGCCGGCAACCGTGTATGCATATTACCCGTACGATAAAGATGCCTCATCTGTCAGCGACATCACTGTCTCATCTTCACTCAACGGAAAGGACTGGATGTGGGCCACACCTGTAACTGACGTCAGCGCGGCGAAACCGGGCATCAAGCTCACGATGAACCACGCACTCGCACTTATCGAAATCACGTTCAACACGAGCGGATTTGAGAGCACTGCGAAAATGACGGAAATCTCCCTCAGCGGTGCTTCATTCTCCAAGGATGGTTCCATGAATGCCGGAAACGGCTTTATCACCGCAGGTGATGCAGCAACAGGAAGCGGTGCCTTCATCTCTGCGGCTGACCTCCCACTTGGCAGCGGCAATGCCATCACCGCAGACTGCCTGCTCGTCCCGACCAGCACATCCGATGAACGCCAGGATCTGACAGTTGCATGCACATTCGCAGGAAATAACTACAGAGTGAACCTCTCCGGCGATACAAAGGGTGTGGTCATAAAGCCGGGCATAAAGTCCACTGTCACCCTGAACATCAAAAATGGCGAAAATATGGAAGTCGCTTCCGTAAGTATTGACAAATGGAACGGCGGGATCAGCGGCAACTCCACTACCGTAAACGGTCACACTGTGACAGTGTCAGGCAATACGCCTGTCATCCTCTCTTACGAAACATCCGTATCTTCTGATGGCGCAGGAAGCCAGACAGGCAGCAGGACACTGGTTATCAAGTATGACAAGTCCCGCCTCTCCAACGACGGATACGTCCTGGACTATGAGAAGACAGGAACCGGCACCATCATTCACGACCCTGCTGAAGGAGTGTTCAGACTCATTGACATACAATCGGATATCACACTTGCAGTAAATATCGTCCGTACGTTCAAGGTAACGCTTTTCACCAATCCGGAAAGCGTGAACAAGTCTTATCTGCCTATCAACAGTGCCGTGTTCCTGACCGACACAAACGGCAACAGACTTCCAGCTCAGGACAACCCTTACACATTCATTGTCCCGGAAGGGAAGACCGTAGTACTCAAGGCTGACCTCATTGTTCGGATCCCTGGAGCAGAGACACGATATCACAAGAACTGGAAAGATTCAGACAATGTCGAATATCCGAAGAACTTCCAGTTCTCCCCTACCTCAGACAAGACCTTCACGGCCATATACACTGAAGACATGAATGACATCAGGAAGTAATCATTATCGAGAATCATGAGAAAATCATTGAATATATTGTTGTGCATCCTTGCCATTAGCTTATCGGCCGGATGTTCAAATATTGACTGGAGCCGAAATGACGGCGCTGAAGGCACGGCTGTGGAGATTGCCTCCGTCTTTACAATTCCGTCCGTAAAAGCAGCCATAGAAGGAGACAGCTTTACGGAAAATGAAGCGAAATTCGGCATTGGCGTTTTTTTGATGGATGGCTCGGCACTATATGGCACCAATCCAGCAAATGTCCGCTATGAATACAATGGTGTCAATTGGACATCCGAGCAGCCTCTGCGTATCAACAGCAAGGCGGGCACCCTATACGCCTGCTATCCGTTCAATCCTGACGTGACATCCGCAAGCGCTGTCCCTGTGGCATCTTCGATAGATGGAACTGACTACCTCTATGCCCGCCCGCAGACAATAACTTCTGAAGAAGCAGAAACGACGTCGCTTGTGATGAAGCATGCTCTGACAAGGATCAAGATCAGAATAAAGAAATCCTCCTCCTATGTATCCGCCGGAAATCTTTCGTCATTGGCTATCATTGGCGAAGGCGTGGCATCTAGCGGAAGCATCGACATCACCACAGGAGAAATCACGGCAACCGGTACCGGATTCACCGTTTCCGGGCTGAATGAGCCCATTACCGCCGAGGGCATCGTAAAGGACTGCCTGATAGTTCCGGCAGCCGGATCCGATACTCCGCAGGCCGTTGCCATATCGCTCGTTGTCGATGGCAGCAAATATGACATCACACTTGACGGAGACCTGGCTGTGCAATTGCAGCAGGGAATCATGACTGACATAGTGCTTTCTATGACGAACACCGGAATCATCGTTGACGGCCTGTCCATAAACAAATGGAATGAAGCCGGAAGTATGGATTCCTTTATTAAATGCGGCATATGTCCAGTAACCATCGAATTTGCCGATGAGGAGGGAATTGATGATGACGTCCTCATAGTTAACTCGATAATCGACAATCCTTCCGCATCCGACTCCAACTATTTCTCCACTAAATCACTTGTAGTCAAAGCCGTTTCCCTGTCAGGCAGAAAGCTTAAATGCACCTTGTCCGGCAATGCAACCGTCACCAGGGAAAGATCAGGAGATGTCCATACTTTCACTATCAAGGACATCACGGCTGCCGTCACGGCAACCATAAGCTACGCGAAGCCAATAACCGTAACATGCGAAAGAAACTTCGACGCCTACGGCACCATCGAAATAGAAGGGGAATTATTTGAGGGCGAACCAATAACCATCTACGCCAAGCCGCGTACCGGCATCTCTATCGGCGACCTCAAGAGTTCTTCTTTCATCCTCAAGGAATTGAGAGTGACCTATGGAAGCTATTGTCACTCCAGCAACGAGAGCCCGCAGACTATCACACCTACAACCGACGTCTGGGTTGGAGCCTTTTTTGGAAAGCCGGAGATACTCCCTGGCCTTTTCTCCGTCGCCGCTCCTAATCCAAGTTTTCCAGTGCCCAGCAAGATAGTCTCATTCTCCAAGGGTAATCTTTGGTGCGACACATCCCAGGACCCGAAAACCACGAATTTCCATCTCGAGGATAACCAATATCAATATTTACCCTACTTTTATGGCACAAGGCATGATGATCATATTTCGCATTTCTTCGGATGCGGTTCACCCGCTGATGCCGCTGCATACAAATATCATTATGAGAAGGAAGAAACATCTTTCTTCGCTGAAAAAGATTTCCTGATCGGTACGGACACGACTCACTGGAGTTCGCTTTCAGCCAAGGAATGGAATTTTCTGGTTTGCAGGAAGGAAGACGGAAGTGCTGACAATACCAATACAATCCGCCAGAACAGATATAAATTCGGAGTAACTGTTTGTGGAATCATCAACTGTCTCGTCCTTATCCCCGACCAGGGATGGGATAACAACTTCCTGTCCCCGTCCAACTTCGTAAAGATAACCGAGTATGACGAAAACACCAGCCCGAAGTGGTCAGCAATGGAAGCTGCCGGGGCTGTCTGCATCCCTGCGGCAGGAATGCGGTACAACGACAACTCTTTCATTGATGGTCCGGGCTCAAATGGATGTTACAAACCGGGGTTCTCATTCAGCCCCACCAGTGATAATCCGGCCAACCGTGATATAGCCTGTGCCGTCCGTCCTGTATTTATTTTATTTGATAGAACGTCTGATTATGAATAGTCAAAATAATATCATACTGCCTGCAATCGCATTATTCTTTGCCATCCTCTCATCCGGATGCACTGAAATGAAAATCCTTGAGGACGGGGAATCCGTGCAGGTTTCCATCACATCCGTCTGCACAATCCCATCCGGCAGAGCCGTGATTGAAGGAGATATTCTGACATCGGAGGACATCCCGGACGGACTGGGACTGTTCCTTCTTGATGATAATGGAGAAATATACGGCAACAACCCTGAAAATGCCAGATTCTTCTATGCCGATGGGAAATGGTACGCGATGAACCCTGTATATGTGGGACCTTCACAGGGCTACATTTACGCATATAGCCCATACAACGAATCGGTGTCGGATGTCACGGCCATACCGGTCAAGTCATCATTGAATGGCGATGAATTCCTTTATTCACTCAGCCAGAAAGTCACATCTGCAAGCGCATCGTCGGTATGTCTCACTATGAACCACGCCCTGTCCAGACTGTCCATCAATCTTCGCAAGGATGAGTCATACTATGAGGACTGCATCCTGCAGTCCATTACCGTTGAGGGAGCTTCCATAGCTGTCGAAGGCACGCTTGATGCGACTACTGGCCATATTGATGCCAAAGCCGCCGCTTTATCCGTCACAGGGCTGAACCAGACAGTCACCGACTCCGGGATTACAGAAGAATTCCTGCTGGTACCGGCAGGCAATATCACTACTCCTCAAGATGTTACCTTATCCTTCGTCATTGACGGTAAAGAATGCTCGTTAAAATGCAGTGGAGACAATGCACTGGATATCCGTTCCGGAGCTTGGAATTCAGTCACCATTTCAGTAAAGAATGAAGGCATCGTTGTCGAGGACTCTTCATTCGGCATTGTGGAAACCGGGAAAAACCTTGACATTACAGTAGGCGGCCAACATAATATATCTGTAGGCTATGCTGACTATACCGGCATCGGAGATGATGTGATCATCAATGCCGGAGCAAGCGGTGAATCCGTAGTCATCCGCGCCTATTCCATCTCCGGCAACCCATTGACGTGCAATCTGTCCAACGCTGCCGGCCTCACAAGTGAAAAGAAAGGCGACCACAGTTATACTTTCACCGTCACGGATATCAAATCCGATATTACAGCGACTGTCGGCTATGTTCCGGTGAATGTAAGCACTCAATTCATCTCAATCCCGGCTACCGGAAATAATGTCGGCAATGTCAGCATTGAAGGAGAGTGTTATATTGGGGCAAAGGTCAAATTGACCGCCAACAGCACAGATGCCGCTTATCATTTCCTTGAGTGGAGGAATTCCTCAGGCACCAAGATAAAGAACAACACCCCATACGAGATTGTTCTCAGCGGAGATCAGACTCTCAATGCCGTATTTGTAAGCACTGATTTCATAGCCGGAAGTTTCTCAATCGGAGAAGGACGCAGGGTGCTGATCTCAAAGGGAAACCTCTGGTGCGACACCCGCACAAATCCTACTGCAAACAATCTCCATTTTGAAGGAAATCAGTATCTCTACGGCAACGAAACCGACACTCACATTGAAGAATTCATGTGGAATGAAACCTTGGAACTATCCGTAGCTGCAGAGTATGACAACCTGGAGAAAATGATATCATTTTTCGCCGCAAATAGTTTGAAAATAGGTGGAATAAACAATTGGCGCTCGCTTACTTTCGCAGAATGGAGATACCTCTACGCAACCAAATATAGTAACACTTTCGGAGACTGCATCCCAGACCCTGATAATAAAGTCCGTACCGGCAGATACAAGGATAAGGTCATAATTAATTCCGACAGAAAATATACAGTATGCGTGCTTGTCCCTGATGATTGGGACCTGGACGCTAATCCGATATTGGATTCGTATGATACTGAAAGCTGGGCTGCTGCCGAAGCCGCAGGTGCAGTGTGTCTCCCTCGTGGAGGTTACTGGACGACCGAATCTGAATCGATATACAACGTCGCCTTCAGTATGAATACTGACGGCACTTGCCAAAATTCATTGAGGTATATGCACAAGTATATACGCCTCGTTATGCCGCTGGACTAAACACATTAAAATTTCGGGAGAGAGCAGCACCTGCTCCCTCCCGAAATACATCGTCCCGAAGGACGTGATTCAATTGTACTTCCCCTACTCTGCGAGCAATGTATCCTTGAAGCGGTTGAACAGGTAGTTGATGACGTCGTAATGTATCTTCGTGCCGCCACTGATGCCGTTAGGGTTGATGGCGCTGGCATTGTTGTCGCTTGAGCAGATGCCCACGATGCCCCAGTCGGAATCCTTGTCGAAATACATGAAGCTCTTCAGGCCCTGGGCGCTGCCGGTATGGCCGATGAGTGTCCTGCCTTCGATGATATTGGTCTGCCAGATGAGATTGAGGCAGTAGTACTGCCAGTTCCTGGACTTGTCAGGAGGAGTCACCGGAGTCTTCATCTTGATGGCATCAGCCTCGGAGAGGATGCGCACGCCGTTTGGCGCCACGCCGTTGTCACGAATGGTCATCATCCATTTCGCGAGGTCCGGAGCGGAGATCTTCATGCCTCCGGTAGGTGACCAGTCGCAGGCGTCCAGCACCGGACGGTATGTACCGTCAGCAAGCTTCTTCTCGTTGCTCGGGATATAGCCGGCAGCAAGCTTGAGGCTGTCAGCCTTCTTGTTGTAGGTATAGAGTCTGGTGAATGTGCTCTTGTCGAGAGAGTCGAGGTTGAAGCCGGCATTGGTGATGCCCATCGGCAGAAGAATGTGCTGACGCACGTAATTGTCGAAACGTTCACCGGAAGCCCTTTCAATGACCATACCCATGAGGTTGAGACCGCGGTTGCTGTACTTGAAGCCCCATCCCGGAGCATAGTCGAAGAACACCTTGGCAATGGTGTCTGCGGTAGTCCTGGCAGGATTGACGTACCTGTCGTCGTGATACCAGCTGGCTCCACCGTAATCGTTCATGCTCGTGGTATGCGAAAGCATCTGCTTGATGGTGATAGGAATGTCAGGATAGCGAGGATTCCTGAGGCTGAAAGGAAGGTATTTGTTGACATCGTCATCCAGACTGAGCTTGCCTGCAGCCTGCAGCTGCAGCGTAGAAGCTGCGGAGAAGGATTTGGAGATGGACGCGATGCGGAATATGTCAGTCAGTTCGAGGGTATCCTTTGTCGCGAGGTCCCTGTAGCCCAGCGCGGCCTGATAGACGACCTTGTCGCCCTTTACCAGCACGACGCTCATACCGGCAGTGCGGCAGGTATCCATGTACTGCCTCAGCTGTGCTGCTATCTCCTCTTCAGGGGTTATGACTTTCTTTGCCTTTTTCCTTGCATCAGCTGTCCCTGCACAAAGACATGCCACGAGGGCCAGCGTCACGATAAAGTAGAATCTGCGTTTCATATACATTAATATTTCAGTTTGAAACAAAGTTAAGCATTTATTCAGGATATGCGCTCGGTCAGCAGCAGTAATTTGCCACAGGATCGGGTGGAGATGCCGAAGATGTGGAGGCGGCCGTCGGCGGAGGAAGCCTTGATGCCCAGGCGCTGGCGCAATGCGTCGCTGCTGAGCTGCAGGCCGCGGGCGGATACTTCGGCCAGAAGCCGGCGTGATGCTATTTCCCGGGAGGAAGCGTTGCTGAATGGCAGCACTTCGCGGACTGCGAAGCATTTGCCGAGTCCGGCGAGGTCATCAGGGATGCACGCGGAGATGCCGTCGGCGAAATACAGATGCGTGGAGGGATCGGCCTTGGCCAGGCCGTAACGCGCCGATACAAGGTTGAAGGCGCCTGACTTGGACAGGGCGCTGCCAGGTTCATAGAGCAGCATTCCCGGCTCGATGGCAGTGGAGAAAGATGGCACTGCCTGAGCCTCGTCAGCAGACGCGAATGTAAAGCGGGCATCCCCGGAAGCCACCTTGAACAGCAGTGCCGGAGGACAATCTTCCGCCCTGCGCATCACCAGCAGCAGCTCCTTGCATTCGCCTGAGGCTCCGACGATGTGCACTTCGCTGACCCGACCTGACGGACCATCCAGCTCGCGTACGACCTGGCTGATATCCGCCATAGGCGAGAGTTTGAGCATCAGCAAGCCGACGCGGTCCAATATCGCTTCCTTCATACCGAGTAGGTTTGGCGTACAGTCCGCAATGCGGAATACTTTGCCGCCCGTGGCGGAACGCCTCGCCGGGTCCATATAGACGGCCGACGGACGGGCTTCTTCAAGAAGAGCAGAGATATTGCCAGGGGTCACCTCAACGCTGTGCACGCTGATGCCTGCCGTACCCAGACGGGTGAAGTTGCGGCCGGCGGCGGCTGAGAGTTCAGGATTCATCTCATTGTACCACACATCCATTCCTGCGCTGCAGAATGCCCAGCTGTCAACGCCCAGACCGCCGGTGAAGTCAGCCACCAGAGGCCTGCCATGACCGGCAGACCGGTCATCGCCAGGCTGACCAATGCCGAGCAGGTCTGCCAGCACGGAGGCTTTGTACTGCGCGGTGGCGCCGGAACTGCACTGTTCGGTGCACAGGCGGGTCGGGTATTCGAGTCCCTCCACCCCTGCCCACTGCGGCAGCTTCGCGTCCATCCTGCGTCGCAGGGCGGCCGCCTCGTCATTGAGCATGTCCGCGAACGTCTTCTTCATTATTGTATTGCTATTCCGAACAGAGGAGCGAAGTAGTTGCCGCCCTTGCGGCCGGCGACTGGCAGCG
>JAKSJG010000051.1 GCA_024398365.1 Bacteroidales bacterium
GTGGTGTACAATACCGATTCCCGCAATGCGAAAGCTCTGCTCCAGTGGGGAGTTGACAATGCTGCACGCTCAATGGTCTTCGGAGTCCTCCACGGCGATACGAATGCCCTTTCCAATGCTGTCTATGCTTTTCTGACCAGCCTCTTCAACAAGACTGAAATCTATGCCGGCATCACTCCGGGCCTGCTTGCATCTTCATACGGCTATGGCAACGCCTACCTGTCCTTCGACGTTGGAGCGGCGCTCAATTTCGCCATTAAGAATGTCGATATAAAGGCATCGGCCGCCGCCCACTACTTCGTGGCGCAGCAGCCGATAGGCTCGCATTTCAGCTTCGGCATCGGAGCTGCTTATCACTTCTGATCTATTTCCTCTTGTAGTCCGGCCGCATAGGGTCGTCCACAATCACTGAGGCCATGCTGACAGGGCATGCCGCGAACCAGCCCATGGCGTCTCCTCCCGTCAGGTTGGTAGGGCAGTTGGCCGGCTGTGATGAGAAGAAAGGTATGGCCGAACTGGTCATATTGTTGGCGAAGGAGAAGAAGAACTCGAAGCAGCCCTTCGGCAGAGTCAGGGCCATGAAGGTGATGATGTCCCCCTTCTCGAGGAATTTGCAGCATGGGCCATAGACCTCCTGATTGTGAGCCGTCTGCTCCAGCACGGCAACGGGAAAGGCCGTGATCTTCTGTCCTGCGAAATATTTGTCATCCAGTATCAGCGACAGGTCGTAAGGATATGAATTGCCGTTGACGGCAACTGAGGCATGGTAGAAGCCGTCCCCGGGGTTGTCCTCACCCCACATCGAGATGGTCCAGATGCTGTCGGCTTCCATGATTCCCGTATAGGCATAGTCGATGGCCTCGACCTTGAATCCGGGTTGAGGCATGGTGGCATCCGCTTCGTAATGCCGCTCCTCTCCGGCCACGGTGGCATCGATGGAGAGATGGTAGCTGTTCCCGGGCTTGCCGTGGAATCCGAACGGTGCGGTATAGACGCCCGGGCTCGTCTCCCTGTAATACACCGGCCCGCTGCCGTCATCGACGCTGACCACCGCTCCGCATACAGGCGGCACCTCCTCCTTGTCGAAATAACCCTTGGACTCGGTCAGGGTGAAGCTCTGTGGCTGGAATGCCAGGTCGGTCAGGAAGCCTTCGAGCACAAGGTAAGTGCGGTCGGCATCCTTGAGCTTGACGTCAATCTCCTCGCTGCAGGATGCGGCTGCAACGGCGCAGATGAGCATATATGTCAAAAGTCTTTTCCTCATAAGCATCAGAACTTGATATTGTAGGACAGTGACGGGATTATGGTGAAGAGATAGACCTTGCGGCACTGTGTCTCTCCGGTCTCACGGTTGTAACCGAATGCAAGGGACCATGCATTGTGGCGGGCGTAGGCATCGTAGATGGAGAGGTTCCATTCGCCGCTCCAGCGTCTGCCTGCCATGCGCGCCCTGGTGCGGTATGTGACGGACAGGTCAAGTCTGTGGTAGTCTGGCATCGAGTCTTCGTTGCGCCCAGAATAAATGGAGGCGTAGGTGTCACCGAACTTGAATTTGCCAACCGGGAAGGTCGTCGGCGCGCCGCTGTAGTACACCCAGGCGGCGGAGGCGTTCCATTGCTTGCTGAAATCGTAGGTAAGTACGAAATTGACCGCATTTTCGTGGTTCAGCGGCGAGCGGTATGGCTTGCCGCCGTTTATCTCGGGGATGTCATACATCGCCAGGGACCTGGTGTATGCCAGCCATCCGCTCCATCTGGCGAAGTCGTATTTGAGCATGAGCTCGGTACCGTAGGCGTGGGACTTTCCGAAGCGCAGGAGACCTTCGCGGTCCACATCATCTATCACGAGGCCGGGATTGTCCTTGAAGTCCATGGTGTTGCTGTTGTCCTTGTAGAAGAGCTCGGCGGAGAGGGTCAGGGCATCGTCGCAGAAGAGCTTGTTGGCGCCGAGCGAGAACTGGTCGGATATCTGCGGCTCCACATTCGGCGAAGCCGTGAACCATGTGTCCACAGGGCTGCCGGAGATGCTGACCATGGCCTGCTGTATGTACTGGTATGTGCGTGAGTATGATGCCTTGAGCGAGAAGTCGTCGGTTGCGGCCCAGGATGCAGAGAAGCGCGGTTCGAGGCCGTGGGATGTGCGTATGGCCTCGCCTTTGCCGTAATGCCTGATCTCCGAGAGTTCATGGGTCACCGGGTCGAAGATGCGCTGCTCGGTGTCGCCCGTGGTGGTGAAAGTGGAGAAGCGCAGGCCGTAGCGCAGAGTCACAGGTCCCAGCTTCTGCTCGTTCTGCAGGTAGGCTGAAGGCTGCACGGCATAGGTCAGTGGCATTGCCACGTGCTGCACAATGGAGCCCTCGAGCGGACGTGTCTGTCCGGGCTGTATCGAGTAGCCGGCCAGATTGACGCCGAACTCCACGGTATTGGAGGCATTGGCGTACCAGGTGAATGAGGTCTTGAGGCCGTATTCGCGCAGCAGCTGCTCGTATTCGAATGAGACATCAGTCATCGCGCAGTTGGACAGGTTGCCGTAGCGCGAGTTGTAGAGTGTGATATTGGAGAATAGCCTTGGGGAGAATACGTGGTTCCAGCGGAGAGTCTCCGTGGTGTTGTTCAAAGTGAACTTGAGTTCGTCGAGGTCGAATTCCTCCATACCCATGCCGAACACGTCAGTTCCGGTGAAGGCGCTGAGATACAGCCTGTTCTTGTCATTGACTATCCAGTTGAGCTTGGCGTTGGCGTCGTAGAAGTACATGGCCGTATTGGGCGGCAGCTTGTCCGTGAATAGGGGCATGAGAGCGTCCAGGTATGTGCGGCGGGCAGCCAGCATGAAGCCTGCCTTGCCCTTGGCGACCGGACCCTCAAGGAATATCTTTGAGGTGATCAGGCCTACCGAGGCGTTGCCGCCGAAATTGTTGATGTTGCCGTCAACTGTGCTCACGTCGAGCACGGAAGACATGCGGCCGCCGTACCTTGCCGGGAAGTCACCCTTGTAGAGGTCGGCGTTCTTGACGGCATCTCCGTTGAACATCGAAAGGAAGCCCAGGAAATGCCCCGAATTGTACAGCGGTGCGCCGTCCATTATGATGAGGTTCTGGTCAACTCCGCCGCCGCGCACGCTGAATCCGGTGGATCCTTCGCTCGGGCTCTGGACACCTGGCATCATCTGTATGACACGTACTATGTCGGTCTCGCCCATCAGGGCCGGGAGTTTCTTGATCAGTGCGCCGTCAACAGCCTGGCGGCCCATCTGAGGCAGGGCGAGTTCCTCGCGGCTGGACTTGGAGAAGACCGTGGCCGCATCCAGGGTGTTCTTGTCCTCGGATATCAGGAAGTCATAGCTGAGTGACTTCGACATGTCCAGCTCCGTTTCCACAGTGTTGTAGCCCATGCAGGAGCACTTGATGGTCTGATGCCCGCGTTTGAGCTGCAGTGAATAGAAACCGTAGGCGTTCGTGCTGACGCCTGCGGAAAGGTCGGCTGTGTAAACCGTAGCCCCTATAATAGCCTCACCGCTTGCCGAGTCCTTCACATAGCCGGACAGAGTGACATCCTGTCCGAATGAAGTCAACCCGACAAGCAGGAGAACAAATAGAGTGAATATGCGTTTCATTATACGGCCGTTACTCCTGATCAGGCTCAGCGTCTGAGCTTATCAGTTGTTCGGCCGTTTCCTTGTCCTGAGGATTCACCACCACCTTGACAAGGCTGGCGCTGTTGAAGCATGGGTAGGAGGATACTTCACCTATGACCTCGGCTTCAATGCCGTTGGCGATCAGCATCTGCTGAGTGATACGGGCCAGGGTAGGGTCGCTGAACTGGGCGACGCTGACGAGTCGGTCTTCTGTCATTTCTTGAAAGCTGCTATGAGTTCTTCGTTGCTGTATGCATCAGCGCCGTAGCAGGTCTTGAGATACGCGAGACCGCCTTCATAATCCTCCTTGGTGAATGAGTCTGTGGCCTGCTTGGCTACGACTACATTGTATCCGAGCTGGAATGCGTCTGCGGATGTGTGGCGTACACACATGTGCGTGTGGAGGCCTGTCATGATGACTGTCTTGACACCGAGCTCCCTGAGGAGTGCGTCGAGGTCGGTCTGGAAGAAACCGCTGTAGCGGCGCTTCGGCACGACATAATCCTTCTTGGAGAGTTTGAGCTCAGGTATGACTTTCGCTCCCGGAGTGCCGGCGATGGCATGGTCTCCCCAGACCTCCAGTTCGCGGTCGATCTTCGGGAGGTGGGCGTCATTGCAGAAGATGACAGGGACGCCTGCCTTGCGTGCGGCTGCGAGAAGTTCTGCGGTGGCAGGAACGATAGCCTTGCCTCTGTCGCAGGCGAGCGCGCCTGTTACAAAGTCATTGAGCATGTCAACTACGAGGATGGCCGGACGGTCGAGAGTGAGTTTTGTTTTTTCCATTTTTCGATAGTTTTAAGGTAATGATCGTTTATGTATCAAAACATATGCCAGCGGGAATCTTATCGGCTGCCGCCTCCGAATCCGCCTCCGCTGAATCCTCCGCCGCCTCCGATGGATGTGAATCCTCCGTGGCCTCCCACCGATGTGGCGGTCTGGGCCCTCACTACGGTGTTCGTGATGGAGTTCGCCATATTGTTGGAGAGGTAAACCACTCTGTTCATGGTAGGGTAGTCAACTCCGACAACCTGCTCGAATATCTGAGGATTGATGTCCTTGAGTTCCTTGGCAACCTTGTCGGCTATGCCATAGAGGGCGGCGAATATGATGTAGTCCTGCCAGAGGGCCACTTCCTGGCTTGCCCTTTCCTTGATGAGGGTGTAATCCTTGAGATACTGCTCGAATCCTATCACACGGCGGGCGTGGGCCTGGCCCTCGTCGCTGAGTCTGCTGCTGGCGGCGTAGCCGTCTTCGCGCAGGCAGTTGGAACCTTCTGATGTCAGGCTTTCAGCCCATGCGGTGACGCGCTTCGGATGTCTTTTTGACCAGCGGGAGAATTCCCTGTCCTGAAGTATGCTGTCGCTGCCGCTGGCGTCCTTCATCATGGCGTAGAGTTCCCGCTCCGGTCCCCTGAGAGATGTCTGCTCCCTGCTGTCGTTGAAAGACATGGATACCTTGCCGTCCGCCTCGTTGATGAGGTTGATGTAGCCTTCCTTGACCATCTTGAGTATGATGGCGCCGGCAATGGCATTCGGCTTGGCGTTGAGGCCGCATTTCTCAAGTATGTAGCGGCTCTCGAAGAGATTGCCGTTGAACGGGATGCCGTGGTCATAGATGATGTCCTTGATCTTTTCGCATCCGAAGAGATTGCGGTTGCGCTTGCGGATGGCCGCCTTTGTGCCCAGGATGGAGATCAGGATGAATACGCCGAAGAACAGGACCATAATGATCCTGCCTATGCGCTCCGACCTCTGCTCCCGCTCGAATTCGCGGTATGCGCTGCCTTTGAAGGCTTCATTGCGGACGCTTTCGAAATCCTCGTCACGCACGCTGGCAGGGGCGAAGAGGCCCTTGTTGAAGCGTGCCAGAATGTTGGCGTAGCCGTCACGACCGAATGGCTCGTCGCTCTCGGCTACAATGGCGCCGTCGATGATGTTTATGGTGCCGTTGAAGCCGAAGCCCCAGTATGCGCTGTCTTCGTCGGTGAAGCCGCCGTCATTGCGCCTTATGGTGATGCGGCAGTGCTGAGGTCTTGCGGAAAGGCCTGGGGAGATGAACTGCACCAGGAGCATGTCATAGTCGTTGAGTGACTTGACCAGATTGCTCATAGTGTAGTCCACGGTGAATACGTGGTAGCCGTAGCTGCCCACGCCCCAGCATATTTCGCAGCCGTTGCGCTTGGTGACAATGCCGCAGCGGCCGGCCTTGGCCTCGATGCTGCGGTCAACGTCCCATTCGCCTTCATTGTAATACTGCCTGCCTGTCTCGTCGCTGACTGAAAGGCCGCTGATGCGGATGTCGTCCAGATTGTCGCGCACAAGGTACCATTCCGTGCCGGAGGCGACGGTGACGTCCCAGGTCTCGACTATCCTTGCCGTACCGTTCTCCTGAAGTGTGACCTTGATGTCAATGTCGCGTATCTCAGGATTCCAGGCGGATGCGGCCAGCGAGGCGAAAGAGGCGAGCAGTGCTGTGAGAAGCCTTTTCATCTAGATCTTCATTGAAGGCATTTCAGTCTTGCCCTGAGGCTCCTGGAGGTAATCCTTCTCTCTGAAGCCGAGTATGCCTGCCACGATCGAATCAGGTATCTGGCGTACCACCTTGTTGTACTTGGTGACGGTGTCGTTGTAAACCATGCGGCTCATACGTACCTGGTTCTCATAGGTGTTGACGCTGTCCATGGCCTTGCCGTAGTTTTCGTTGGCCTTGAGGTCAGGGTACTGCTCCACAGAGATGTTGATCTGCTTCATCACGTCATTGATTGCCTGCTCCTGTGCGTTCACGTCAGCTGCAGTGCTCTCGCGGCCGAGAGGCTTGCGCATTGAGATGACGTCGCGGAGTGTGTTGTACTCGTGCTCGTTGTATGACTTCACGAGTTCAACGAGGGCTGTGAGGGCGTCCCAGCGGCTGTTCTGCTGCACGCCGATCTGGCTCATTGAGTTTTTGCAAAGTTCGTCCTGGTTGACGAGTTTTCTCTGTACTGAGATGAACCAAAGCACGAGGAGTGCGATGATGACTACGATAATCAATGTTGTTTTCATTCTAAATGTTGTTTTTTATTGTTTTTAAAATATTTGCAGTATTGGCTCAGGCCGCATCCGGCGCAGTCCGGCTTCAGGGCCTTGCACACGTGACGTCCGTGCAGGAGCAGCCAGTGGTGTGCCTGGGGACGGATATCGGCGGGGATTGCGGCCGTCAGGTCCTTCTCCACCTCAAGCACGTTCCTGCCTTCGGACAATCCGAGTCTCCGCGAAACGCGGAATACGTGGGTGTCCACGGCTATGACGGGCTTGTCAAATATGATGGCTCCGATGACGTTGGCCGTCTTGCGGCCCACTCCCGGCAGTGTCTGCAGGGCCTCGAGGTCGTCAGGCACCTGGCCGCCGAACTCTGCGGTCAACTTCTGTGCCATTGCCAGCAGATGCTCAGCCTTGCTGTTGGGATATGAGATGCTGCGTATGTAGCCGTATATTTCATCCTTGGAGGATGCGGCCAGTGCCGCCGGATTCGGGAACCGCTCGAACAGGGCGGGGGTGACCATGTTCACACGCTTGTCCGTGCATTGCGCGGACAGCATCACGGCCACAAGCAGTTCGTACGGGTTGCGGTAGTTCAGCTCGCTTTTCGCTTCAGGCATGTTGGCCTGGAACCAGCCTAGTATGTCATTCAAAGACTTCTTCCTCATCATCCGCGTGGTCGGTTTCAATGCAGCTTCCGTTCCTGCATACCAGAATCCTTCCAGGGTACTGGTGGAGCAGGGTGTGGTTGTGTGTTACCATAAGCACTGCAGTGCCGCGGTCCCGGTTGATGTCGGAGAGCAGTTTCATGATGCCGTCAGCCGTGTCGCCGTCAAGGTTGCCTGTAGGCTCGTCGGCCAGAATGAGTTCAGGATCGTTGAGCAGGGCCCTTGCGATGGCGATGCGCTGCTGCTCGCCGCCGGAGAGCTGGTGAGGCATTTTGTGGGCCTTCTTCGCCATGCCCACGGCTTCCAGCACTTCGGATATCCTGATGCTGATGGAGGCCTTGTCCTTCCATCCCGTGGCCTTGAGCACGAACTCCAGATTGTCCTCCACGCTTCTGTCCATGAGGAGCTGGAAATCCTGGAAGATGACGCCTATCTTGCGTCTGAGGTATGGTATTTGCTTGTTTTTGATCTTCGTCAGGTCGAATTCCCCAACACGGGCCTCTCCACCCTGCACAGGATTTTCACCTATGATGGTCCTTATGATGGAAGTCTTGCCGCAGCCGACCCTGCCGGTCAGATAGACAAACTCGCCTTTGGAGATGGTCAGGTTGAGAGCCTCTATGATGACTACATCGCCGTTGGTGATGTCGGCATCCTTGAACTCTATGATGGTTTTGTTATTGTCTTCGTCCAATGCCATGAGCTGATAGTTAATGATTACAAAATTATAATATATTTTGGTATTTTTGCACTCTGATGAAACAACATAAGACTTTATACGCCGCAGCGGTCCTGATGCTGACGCTCATCAGCAGCCGGGCAGCTGCCATCAACGAGCATGACTGGGGCGAGCGCCTCGAGTCGGCCCGTAAACTGTATTACAGCGGCTCTTTCTACGCCGCTGAGAAAGCCTTCGACGAGCTGTCCGCCTCCATTGACGGACGCAACGAGCTCAAGCAGTCCGAGATTGAGGCATACAAGGTGCTTTGTGCCATAGCTCTGGACCGCGTCAATATTGACGGCATGGTCAAGGTCTTTTCTGACAAATATCCGAATGCGCCTGAACTTTCCATGGTCAGGTACGCACTCGCCTCCAATTATTTCGACAGGGGCCGCTACGATGAGGCAGAGAAGATACTCGTGGATATCAATGAACAGTATCTCTACAAGGCCTGGCGCGTGCCATTCCGCTTCAAGAGGGGTTTCAGCCAGATGACACAGGGCCACAGGGAGGCTGCTGCGAAGGATTTCTCAAGCATCATCGACATGAAGGCCTCAAGATACATGTACCCGTCTCTCTACTACCTGGGTTACGTGTACTACCTGGACAGACGCTTCGACGATGCCTGCGGGCTTTTCGTCAAGGCCGCTGCCGATGCGAAGTTTACCAAGATGTCCTCATATTACCTGCTCGAGTCCAAGTTCATGACCAAGGACTACTATTATGTCGTGGACAAGGGTCCGGAGGTCTATGAGGATATGGAAGAGGACCTTCGTCCAAATGTGGCGAGGATACTCTCGGAGTCATACTACAGCCTCGGTGATGCTGATCAGGCCCGCAAGTATATGGACATCTACGAGAATTCCGCGACATCCATTTCCCGCAAGGATCATTACTATTCTGCGATGCTGGCATACAGCCTCAAGTCCTGGTCCAGGGCGGTGAGCTCCTTCTCGCAGGTAACGGGAGAGAAGGACAGCCTGGGGCAGAGCGCGCATTACTACAGGGCGCACAGCCAGCTGTGCATGGGCAACAAACTTGCCGCCATGGATGATTTCAAGGCTGCCTCCGCAATGGATTTCGATCCTGTGGTGACTGAGGATGCCTTCTTCAACTTCGCCAAGCTTTCATTTGACGTCAATGCGGATATCTCCCAGTTTGAGAAATACAATGAACTCTATCCTTCCAGCGGCAGGGCTGACATAGTCAACAATTACATGGCTATGTCATTCCTCGACAGGAAGGATTATGCGACTGCCATGGAGCTGCTCGACAGGATAGCGGAGCCTACGGCGGAAGTCTCCGCCAATCTTCAGAAGGCCTCCTTCCTCCGCGCGATGCAGTTCGCCAACCAGGGCGCCTGGCGTTCGGCCGTGCCTGTGTTCGAGAAGAGCATCTCCGCAGCTGACAATGACGGCCTGAAGAATCTCGCGCGCTTCTGGGAGGCGGAGTGCCTCTTCCGTGACGGGCAATATGCTGAAGCTGCAGCCATCAACGGCCAGATCACTTCCGACAAGGCATTCCGCAGGACTCCGGAATACCCTATGGCACTCTACAACCTGGCATACTGCCATTTCCAGAACGGTGAGTATGACAAGGCGCAGAAGGGTTTCTCGGACTATCTCGCATGCTCTGACACATATTTCGAGAAGGATGCCCGCATACGTCTCGCGGATTCGCACTATATGCAGAACGACTATGACACAGCGGCATCGATATATGAAGGGGTGGTGGATGCATTCCCGGGATCGGACGACATCTATCCCAACCTGCAGGCTGCACTGGCCTATGGCCTCTCTGGTTCCGAGAACAAGAAGATGGAGCTGCTTGGCGACGCAGTGCGCAACCACAGCAACGCCGCCCTCTACCCTAAGGCTCTCTACGAACTCGGCACTTCCTACATACATGCTGACAACCAGGAGGAGGCTTCCAGATGCTTCTACGAGCTCCTCGGCGTAAAGTCTGACAGCACTTACCAGACCAGGGCCATGCTCTCGCTGGCGCTGATCAACTCCAATGAAGGCAAGTACAGCAAGGCTCTGGAGTATTATCGCAATGTGGCGCTCCGCTGCAAGGGTACCGATGAGGGCCGCGACGCCCTCGCCGGCATGGAGAACATATACAGGATACTCAACAAACCTTCGGAATACCTCGCTTTCCTGGATGAAAGCGGACTCTCGTCCACAAAGAGTGAGAGCGAAAGGGGATCGATGGTCTTCGATGCTGCGCAGCAGCTATACAATCAGGGCAATTACTCTTCCGCAGTGAATGCACTGATGTCCTACATCTCCCAGTATCCCGATGCGCCGGAGAAGGAGAGGGCCGGATGGCTGCTTGCCGAGGCTCTGCAGCGCACAGGCCGCAAGGAGGCCGCTTCCGATGCTTACCAGCGTGTCATAGATGCCGGCGGCAGATACCTTGAGCCGGCTCTGGGCAGCTTCGCGCAGCTGAATTACGAACTCGAGCGCTATGACAGGGCGGCAAAGGCCTACAGGCAGCTCGCATCCGTCTCCACCATGGAGGATGTGCGCTGCGAGGCACTTTCAGGCAGGATGCGCTGCGACTACAGGACACGCAACTATACGGATGCCATAGCGGCAGCCGATTCGGTGCTGTCATTCACCTCCTCTGCGGAGATAGTGCTCCGCGAAGCAAGGTACATCAAGGCCAAGTCCCTGATGTCCTACGGTGACAGGGACCAGGCCATGGACATCTTCGCCAAGCTTTCGGCGAATGTGGCCGACCCGTTCGGAGCCGAAAGCCAGTACCTTCTTATTTTCAACGATTTCAATGCCGGCGACTTCGAGTCTGTGGAGGAGAAGACCTACGCTTTCTCAGAGAGCGGCACCCAGCAGATGTACTGGCTCGCCAAGAGTTTCATCGTGCTCGGCGATTCATTTGTCGCCAGGGGCGAGAATGAGCAGGCCATGGCGACTTACAAGAGCATAGCGGACGGCTACGACGCATCCGTGGATGATGACATCATCCCGACTGCAAAGGCCAGACTCGCCAAAATCAAATAATTGAAAGGACATGAACAGATATATCAGATTGCTTTCAGCCGCAGCGGCCATCCTGGTGATGCAGCCGCACAATGCCGGGGCCCAGAAGATTGACCCTACGGTCGAGGTCGTGCGCAGCTATGACGTGAGTTTGAACGATATACTCAAGCCTGCCATCCCGAATGGCATAGAGGACTCTGTCTCGAATTTCGCCCGCACCTTCGACTACTCCATCTTTGACCGTCCGTACAGCGACCTCTACGAATTCGCGCCTTATGACGCGCTGCGCATCAAGCCTGCCGACACACACCGTTATCCTTTCTTTACGGCCAGGCTGGGCTGCCAGTATCCTGTGATGCCGACCCTGGAGCTTCAGTTCCAGAAGGTGACTCGCAAGGGTTTGAATTTCAGCCTGTCCGGGAGACACAATTCCTTCTGGGGGAATGTTCCTTCAGCCGTGTCCGATTACACTGTCAATGCCGGCAAGATGCGCAACGACGTGAGCGCGGATTTCAAATATGTATGGGCTACCGGCGAATTCAATGCGGGAGCCCGTTATGACTATGACCGCTTTTCGTTCAGTCCGGCCGATGACCGTACCACACTTTTCGACCGTCAGGCCCTCAATTTCAATATGGGGCTCAGTTCGGCGCATGAGGAGGAGAACAGCATCTACTATAAGTTCGGCATGGATTACACGCGCACCGGAGCCGGATATTCACGCCCATGGCCGATAGCCTCAACTGACATTGAAGATCCTCTGTCCCTCAAGGAAAATGCCTTGAAGCTCGGCGGCTTCGTCGGCACCACTTTCGACGTGCACAGGGTGTATGTGGACATTTCCATACGCTATTCGGCATACGATGCCCTCAAGGATTACACTCTTGGCGTGGTGGAGTTCTCACCTATATACGAATACAGCTACAAGCGCTTCACCGGCAAGCTGGGAGTCAAGTTCGGCAACCATTTCGGTATCAACCGCAATGCTGACGGCAGCGTTCCCGACGGTAATGACCTCCAGCCATGGAGCAACATATTCCCGGATATCGATGCGAGGATGGAGCTGGTGAAGAACTATCTCTGGCTTCACGGTGTCATCGGTGGTGGCAACGACATGAATTCCTATTCTGAGCTGCTTGCCACTTCGCCTTATCTGTCGCCGCAGGTGCCTCTGCTCTTCGGCTCCCGTCCGCTTGAGACTTCCCTGACCCTTGAGAGCGTGGTATTCGGCCGCATGGCCTTCAACCTCTCCGGGGGATGGTGCATGAACCGCAACAAGGCTGTCTTTGCGCCTGTTTTCGCTGCTGAGAAGTTCCCTGACGGCTTCATGGAGCCCGTGGCCGTAGCTCCGCACTATATGGATGTCAACCGCCTGTCCGTCAATCTGGAGGCTTTCTGGAAGTCCGCGGATGTCACCACCGGCGGCGAATTCCGCTACAACTGGTATTTCTCGCCGGACAAGCTGGCCACCACCGAACTTCCTGCCATCAAGGCGCGCTACTATGTGCGATACAGCTGGAAGGAGAAGTTCATAGCATCTGTGGATTTCAATTACCGCAGCGCCATCAGCGGCTCTCCCGAATGCTGGTATGCCGATGGTACCAGGTTCTCCACGGGTGCCGATCCGGTGACCTACTCAGTGCCGGCCATCGTTTCCCTTGATGCTGATGTCAATTATGTCGTGTCAAAGCATCTGATGGTTTTCCTCAAGGCCGGGAACATACTTAACAGCCGCAATCAGTACGTGCCGCTCTTCATTGAACCGGGCTTCAATCTGGGAGCGGGACTTACAGTCACATTCTGATGAAAAATTAATATTTATCCTATATGAGAAGAAAAATCGTTGCCGGCAACTGGAAGATGAACACTACCGTTGCCGAAGGTGTCCAGCTTGCAAAGGAGCTGGTAGAAGGCCTCGCAGAGGTCCCTGCTGATGTCAATCTTATCATCGCACCGCCGTTTACTCATCTGGCTCCCGTAGCGGAGATCATCAGTGGCAGTGCCATCGCCCTCAGCGCCCAGAACTGCGCTGACGAGCCGAAGGGTGCATTCACAGGAGAGGTGTCCGCCGCGATGCTCGCAGGCATCGGCTGCACATACACCATACTCGGTCACTCCGAGCGCCGCCAGTATTACGGCGAGACTTCCGAGAAGCTCGTGAAGAAGATCCGCCTCGCACTTGAGAATGGTCTGAGCCCTATCTTCTGCGTAGGTGAGAAGCTTGAGGAGCGAAATGCCGGCAGGCACTTCGAAGTGGTCGGAGCGCAGGTGGCTGACGTGCTTTTCCAGCTTTCCGAGCTTGAGGCTTCAAAGGTGGTTATTGCTTATGAGCCTGTCTGGGCTATCGGCACCGGCGTCACAGCGACATCGGCTCAGGCTGAGGAGATACATGCCTTCATACGCGGCATCATCGCAGGTCAGTTCGGCGAGGAATTCGCCGAAAGGGTGTCAATACTCTACGGCGGCAGCTGCAAGCCTTCAAATGCGAAGGAGCTCTTCGCCTGCCCTGACATCGACGGCGGTCTGATCGGCGGTGCCGCCCTTAAGGCTGCTGACTTCCTGGCTATCGCCAAATCGTATTGATATTTGCTGGGCGCGAAAAGTTGATTAACTTTGCGCCCTGCAAGCATGCGGGTGTGTTGAAATTGGTAGACAAGCAAGACTTAGGATCTTGTGCCTTGCGCGTAAGGGTTCGAGTCCCTTCACCCGTACTCGTTTAATGGGGGTTGCACCCCCAAGCCCCTGCGGGCTCCCGCGCTTCCTGTCTTGCTGCGCAAGACCCGCGCTCCGCCGGGCCGCTGATGCGGCCATCGGCCCTTCGGGCCTCCATTTTTGGGGGTTGCACCCGTTTGTGTGGGGCCCTGCCACGTTCCGGCGGGCTGAAGCCCTGCTGCTCGGGCCGCG
>JAKSJG010000052.1 GCA_024398365.1 Bacteroidales bacterium
TGCATCAGATTTCCCATTGGGAGTATCTCTGCTAGAATCCAAGCTGGTGGGTAAGGATTGGAATATGTCTTTTTAAAATGCTCAATAAAATCTTCCGTTGATCGATTATACTCCGTATCTATCTTCTCCATAGTGCTTTTGAAGAATGCACCGCTTTTATACGAAGAGGGAGATGTGATCCAGAATTTGTCACCGGACATCTCAGCCGTAACATTAACGATTGCTTCCCTGACAGCGACTTCGACTTTCTCTACCTCATTGAAAATCAATACGCGTAGTTTCTTGTCAAAGCGATATAAATCCAGGACATTATCAAAAGTTACTCCTGCCTTGAATATGTGGTCAGTTTTGGGAAGGAGAAGGAATGGGAACATATAAGCCGAGAGTCTATAATAGCCGATGTTAGAGATGTATCTTTCAGCTCTAAGCGTATCGTTTATTTTCAATCCTCGTGCTTGTAATAGAACAACAAGATCTGACGCAGTCTTGTATGGTTTTGAATAGGGTACCATATATAAAAAAATAGACCCGCCTATTTGAGCATTGTAAAGAGGCTTGGCAGGTACTAACGGGGGCAAATATAGAAACTCAATTTCATATTTGCAAAATAATCTACTTGTTTGCAATGAGTGTTTAATCGAAGTAATATAAACATACGGAAAAGCGGCCACCGGGATTGTGCTCGCTTCGCTGCGCATTCCCTTTCTCCTCGCCGGAGGGGCCCTTGCAAGAATGGTGTGGGGATCAGGCAAAGAGGTGCCGCCATCCGGCGGCCCTTCCTTTTTTGTGTCGGCAGGTCCGCCCGAAAGCTAGCTTTCGGCGGTCCGCCAGCACAAAAAAAGAGCCTCGCAGTTGCGAGGCTCTTTGCCTGATTGTCAAATTCTTGCGGAGAGTGAGGGATTCGAACCCCCGAACGCTTTCACGTCAACAGTTTTCAAGACTGCCGCCATCAACCACTCGGCCAACTCTCCAAACGGGACTGCAAAGATATGCAAAATTTCTCATTGTCAAAGAAAAAATTGCGTGCAGTCCCATATTTTTTACAGGTAATCGTCGAAGTAGGCGATTACTTTGTTCATCAGGTGAATGCGGTCTTTGCCGCTGACATTGTGCGGATGGGTAGGGTAAGGGAAGTAATCCACAGGCACGTTGTTCTTGATGCAGGCCTCTACGAAGCTGAGGCTGTGTTCCCAGACGACGGTGCTGTCCATTGCGCCCTGGCAGATGAGGAGCTTGCCCTTGACGTCCTTGGCGCGCGGGATGAGGCTGGTGGATGCGAAGCCTTCAGGATTGGTGGCTTCGGTTTCCATATAGCGCTCGCCGTACATGATCTCGTACCATTTCCAGTCGATGACCGGGCCGCCTGCGACAGCGACCTTGAAGGTCTCAGGGTAGTTGACCAGCAGGGAGATGGTCATGAATCCGCCGTAGCTCCAGCCGTGTACGCCTATGCGGCCTGCATCGACCCATGAGTGGGATTTGAGCCACTTGATGCCTTCCATCTGGTCTGCCATCTCGGCCTTGCCGCACTGGCGGTGGATGGCTTTCTCATATTCTGCGCCCTGATGTCCCGACCCACGGTTGTCCAGCGAGAATACGATATATCCCTTGCTGGCGAGGATAAGGGCCCATTTGGCGAAGCCGGCGATGTAGTTGTCGGCCACGACCCTGTTGTGAGGGCCGCCATATACATAGAGTACTACAGGATATTTCTTCGCAGGGTCGAAGTCCGCAGGCTTCATGATCTTGTAAGGGTTGTCGAACTTGCCGTCGGCGCTCTTGATGGTGCCGCATTCGATGATGCAGTTGGTGAGCTTCGGGTTGAGGTCGCCGCGCTCGGTGCGCAGGAGGTCCTTGACCTTCTTCCTGCCGTCAATCGTATATACGCTGATGGTCTGCGGCAGGTCGAGGGAGGTGCAGTAGTCCGCGAAGTATTTGCCGTCAGGGCTGATGGTGCAGGTGTGGTTGCCCTTGGCAGGGGTGAGGTTCTGCATGGTGCCCTTCTTGATGTTGACGCGGCAGAATGTGCGTCCTACCGTGGAGTTCTCGTAAGAGTAATAATAGACGAACTTGTCATCCTGTCCCATGTAGTCCACGTCGGCGTCAACCTTGGTGAGGCGTGTCACGCTGCCTGCTGAGACGGAGCAGAGGTAGAGGTTCCAGAATCCGTCGCGGCAGTCGGTGGCGTAGATGAATTTGTCCGGGTCTGACTGGAGGAAGCGCAGAGGACGCTGCGGCTCGACGAAGCGCTTGTCCTCCTCTGTGAGGAAGGTGCGCTCGAAGTCGCCGGTGGCGGCGTCATAGACGTTGAGGTGCATGTGCTTCTGCGCGCGGTCGAGGACCTGGATCCAGATCTTGTCGCTTGCCGGGTTCCAGCTGATGTTGGTCAGGTAGCGTTCCTCATCGAAGTCGGTGACCTTCATCCAGGCGGTTTTGCCGCTGGCAATGTCATATACGCCGAGGCGTACGTGCTCGGAAGCCATACCGTTCATCGGGTATTTGATGTTCTCGATCTTGCCGGTCCTGGAGCGTATGTCGAAGAGCGGGAAGGCGGTGACGCGGCTCTCGTCCTTCTGATAGAAGGCAATTTTCTGCCCGTCAGGGGAGATGAATACGCCTCCATTGATGCCGAATTCGTTGCGGCTGACGCTCTGGCCGCTGACGATGTCGGGGTTGCTTTCGGAGGTGATGGCATGCTCCACGCCGTCAAGGTCCTTGTAATATACATTGTTGCCCTTCGGATAGGCCTTGACCGTGGCTGCGGCCGGGGCCTTCTTGCCGGCGCCGAGGGCTGCGATGTCCTTGTCCCCGGTCCAGTGGTAGGCGGCGGAAGGAAGGACCACACCCTTGCCGAGTATGGCCTCTTCCATCGTGATGACGTTGCTCTGAGCCGCTGCGCTGAATATGGCTGCGGCTGCAAACGCTGCGCAAAGCAGGGATTTCTTCATGTTAATGACGGTTATGCGATTCTTGATGCGCCGTCGGAGATTACGACGTCATATACTTTCGGTTCGTGGCCGTATTTGGCGCTGAACTGAGCCTTGGCTGCTTCAATGAACGGCTGGTAGAGTTCGTCCTTGACCAGGTTGATGGTGCATCCGCCGAATCCGCCACCCATTACGCGGCAGCCGGTGACGTCCATCTTGCGGGCAAGGCGGGCGAGGAAGTCGAGTTCGTCGCAGCTCACCTCGTAGAGCTTGCTCATGCCGAAGTGGGTCTGGTACATCATCTCGCCTACGATCTCGTAGTCGTCACGTTCGAGGGCGTCGCAGACGTCGAGCACGCGCTGCACCTCACCGATGACATATTCAGCCCTGAGGAAGTCCTCCTGAGGTATCTCTTCGCGGACTTCATCCAGCCAGAGGCGCTTTGCATCGCTCAGGAATTCCACTTCCGGATGACGCTTGCGTATGGCAGCGGCTGCGTTCTCGCAGGATTCGCGGCGCTTGTTGTATGCTGAGGATGCGAGCTCGTGCTTCACGCAGGTGTCGAGCAGGACGAGGCGGTAACCCTTCGGGTTGAATGGGAAGTACTTGTACTCCATCGTCTTGCAGTTGAGGCGGATGAGGCAGCCCGCCTTGCCGAAGCAGGAAGCGAACTGGTCCATGATGCCGCACTTCACGCCGCAGTAGTTATGCTCGGTGGACTGACCTATGCGCGCGAGTTCGAACTTGTCTATGCCGTTCTGCCAGAGTTCGTTGATGGCGTAGGCGAATGTGCTCTCCAATGCGGCTGATGAGGAGAGGCCGGCTCCCAGCGGCACGTTGCCGCAGAATACTGTGTCAAAGCCTTCCACCTTACCGCCGCGCTTGGCTGTCTCGCGGCATACGCCGAATATGTAGCGGGCCCACTGCTGCTCCGGCTTGTCCTCTTCCTTGAGGCCGAACTCGCACATCTGTCCGTAGTCGATAGAGTATGCGCGTACCTTGTCTGTGCCGTTCGGGCGGATGGCGGCCATTATGACCTTGTCGATGGCGCCCGGGAAGACATAGCCTCCGTTGTAGTCAGTGTGTTCGCCGATGAGGTTGATGCGTCCGGCTGATGCGAATACCGGGCTTTCGCCGCCGAAGAGTTCGGCGAATTTGGCCAATATCTGTTCTTTCATGATGTTCTATCTTGTGCTGAATTTGTAAATGCAGGAATGTTTGTATGTGTCGCCCGCCTTGAGGATGATGTCAGGGAAGTTGCTGTGGTTTACAGCATCAGGGAACTTCTGGGTCTCGAGGGCGAAGCTGCAGTTGCGGACCATAGGCTTGTCATATTTGTCATTGACGCTGCCGTCGAAGAAATATCCGCTGTAGAACTGGAGGCCTGGCTGGTCGGTGAGGACTTCCATGTAGCGGCCGGATTCCGGCTCGTAAACCGTGGCTGCGAGGTCCATTCCGTCCTTGGTCCTGCGGTCGAGCACGTAGTTGTGGTCATAGCCGTGGCCGAATGCCATCTGCTTGTCTCTGTACTTGTCGATGCGCTTGCCGATGACTGTCGGCTGGCGGAAGTCACGCGGTGTGCCGGCGAGAGGCTTGATCTTGCCGGTAGGGATGAGCTCCTTGTTGACAGGGGTGTTGGCAGACGCGTTGATGGTCAGCACATGGTCGAGTATGGTGCCGTTGCCGCAGCCGCGCAGGTTGAAGAATGAATGGTGCGCGAGGTTGATAGGAGTGTCCTGGTCTGTGGTGGCCTCGAAGTCAACCTTGAATTCGTTGTTGTCGGTCAGGGTGTAGGTCATGCGTATGGTCTTGTTGCCGGGGAAGCCGTCGAGACCGTCAGGGTGAACCACCTCGAATGTTACTGAGTTGTCGCTGACTTCGACTACCTTCCAGGTGAGCATGTCAATGCCCTTGAAGCCGCCGTGGAGAGTGTTGGCACCGTCATTTGCGGATACCTTGATGGTCTTGCCGTTGAGCTTGAACTGCGCTCCGCCGATGCGGTTTGCGACAGGGCCCGGGCTTGAACCGAGGAATCTCTCGCCCTTGTTGTTGATGTACTGGTCGAGTGTGTTGTAGCCTATGACAACGTCGGCGTAGTTGCCGTTCTTGTCAGGGGTCCAGAGAGAGATGACACGACCGCCAAAGTTGGTCACCTGCATGATGAGGTCGCCACCCTTGATGGTGATGAGTTTGTAATCAGGGTTGTCTGTTCCCTTGAGGAAATTCTCGCTGCTGATCAGAGCGAGCTTGGAGCCAGCCTCTATGACTGCGCTGTTGGCCTTGTTGAGGCTTTCGATGTCGAGCTTGTTCACTTTTCTGTCGTATGTCATTAATCCGTTGACTTCACCTTCGACGTCTGTGGTCTGGGTATAGACTGCTGCGGCGCAGCCTTCAGCCGCAATCTTGAGGAGGTCCTTGGTGTAGTCCACATATTGTTTTGTTACTTCTTCACTTGTTTTGTACTGGATATATCCCCACTTCTTGTTGATATCCCAGGTGTGGCCCTCGAGAGGAAGGCCGATGCCGCCGTACTCGCCGAGCACGTTGACGAGTTCAGGATCGATGATGCGCATCTTCGGCTGAGGATAGTAATGGGAGTCGAGGATGTCACCCATCTCGCCCTTCACCCAGTTGCCGCCCGATGCTCCGTTGATCAGACGGGTGTTGTCGAGGGAGCGTGTGAGGTCCACGATCTTGCCAGTGTCGAACTGTGCCCAGCCTTCGTTGAAAGGTACCCATACCACGATGCACTGGAACTTGTCGAGCTGGCCAATGATCTCCTTCCATTCCTTGCGGTATGTGGCCTTGGCCTCGTCGGAGAGCTCGGAATCCTTGCCGGAATTGTAATAGTTGCGGCCCTTCTCGTCCTTTACGTTCTGGCTCCAAACGCCCTTGTAGCATGAGCTGATGCTTGGCATGTCCTGCCATACGAGGATGCCGAGCTTGTCGCACCACATGTACCATCTTGAAGGTTCAACCTTGATGTGCTTGCGTATCATGTTGAAACCGTACTTTTTGGTCATCTCTATGTCATAGCGGAGGGCTTCGTCGCAAGGGGCGGTGTAGAGGCCGTCTGGCCACCAGCCCTGGTCGAGCGGACCGTACTGGAAGAGTATCTTGCCGTTGAGGGCCATCCTCTTGTTGCCGAGAGCGTCGCGCATCACGCTGATGCTGCGCATTGCGGTGTATCCGCTGACCTTGTCAAGGCTGCGCGGGCCGCGGAAGAGCTCCACCTCGAAGTCGTAGAGGTTCGGCTGGTCAGGGGTCCAGAGCTGCGGCTCCTTGATCCTGAGGGTCACCGGGCCGCCTGCGGCAGCCTTCTCGCTTGCCACCTTCTTGCCGGCGAATGACACTGTGACTCTGATCTGGTCGCCGGCCTGAACGCCGTCGCATACAGGGTTGACGGTGATGGTGCCGGCGTCTATGTCAGTGTTGATCTTATAATCGGAGATGCTGCCCTTGGCGTTGACAGGCTCCATCCACACGCTCTGCCATATGCCGCTGACAGGGGTGTACCATATTCCGCTTGGCTTGTTGACCTGCTTTCCGCGTGGCTGGAGGCGGTTGTTGGTGCCGTCCTGGACCTTTACGGTCACTTCCTGCGCGCCCTTCACCAGGTAAGGCGTGATATCTATGGCGAATGCTGTGTAGCCGCCGCTGTGCACGCCGGCGTTCTGGCCGTTGACCCATATCTCGCATTTCCAATCGACTGCATCGAAATGGAGCAGTATGCGGTCGTTCTTCCATTTCTTAGGGATGCTGAATGCCCTGTGATACCATAGGGCGTTATCTTCGGTAATCCTGCGGCAAACGCCGGAGAGGGAGGATTCTATCGCAAAAGGAACGAGAATCTGACCTTCCGGAGCCGGCATGGAAGCGGCATCCGCCGAGCTTACCGCATAGTCCCACAGGCCGTTGAGGCACTGCCAGTCCTCGCGCACCATCTGAGGGCGCGGGTATTCCTGCCAGACGTTTTCCGGAGTAAGCTGTTCTGCCCATTTTGTCTTGATGTTGTTCCCGGCCGGGGCCCAGTTCTGGGCGAATGAACTGGATGCCAGCAGGATGAGCATTGATGTCAATAAGCTTTTCAATTGCATGACTTATACAAGTTAGAGTTATATTCTACAAATTTAATGAAAAAACACACATCCCACGAATGGAATGTGTGTCGAAATGAAAAGTTTTTCGCCTCTTACCAGGAGTATTCCGTGACGGACTTCAATCCCGTCAGGCCGAAATAGGTGGAAATCACACCCTTGAGGAAGACCTTGCGGCCCAGATTGCCGGGGTTGTCCACCAGATTGATGGCATTCTTGATGGCAGTCCTGGACAGTTCCACCGAGAAGCAGTTGGCGTAGCTGTTCTCGGAGGGCGTCGCGGCTATGGCGATGTTGGACGACTTGGT
Organism: Bacteroidales bacterium; assembly: GCA_024398365.1. Classification (GTDB taxonomy): domain Bacteria; phylum Bacteroidota; class Bacteroidia; order Bacteroidales; family UBA932; genus Cacconaster. The sequence goes on from JAKSJG010000052.1 coordinate 7,333, forward strand.
GAAGGGGCCGGTGAAATTGGCGGAGCTGCTGGACAGGTCGCCTCCGACGATGTATCCCCATACCCAGACCGTGTCGCCGACATGTTCCTTCGCGGACCTGATATTCAGGGCCTTGGCTGCACTGCTGCCGTCCTCGCCTGTGAACGCTCCGCCGACAGTCACGGTTTCCACGATGCGGAAGGTCGAGGTGTCCACCTCAATGCTGAATCCGGACTGGGAATCCTCCTTTGATGCATTGAGGGTGAGGCAGTGCTGCTCGCCGGCACTGACGGTGCGGTTGAACAGTGCCTTGTCACCATCGGTCCCGCTGTACCAGAAGCTGACATTGCCGGGGCTGAAATAGCCGTTGCGCTTCTCGCCGTAGCCGTATTCGAGGCTGCCGCCATCCTGCTTGAGGATCAGCCTGCCGGCAGGATATTTGGCCTTGAAGGCGTCTGTCAGCGCGATGCTGACCCCTGCGTTTGTCATCTTGCAGAGGAATGCCACGTTGACGTCCTCTCCGTTGGATGCCACGATGATCTGGGAGTCACCGTACTGCGGCGACTCGAATGCCGGTGCGGTGAACGGTTCCGATACGGCGGATACCTCATAGGTGCCGGCCCTGACAGTGAGCTCCGGCGGTCTCCGGCCGTAGAGGCCGTTGTAGAGGGTGTCGCCTTCGATGTCGCGGACAGTGAGGATGAATGAGTTGGTGTCGAATGGGGAGCCTGCGCGGGTGGCCGTTGTCGTGAGCGGCTCCGCGAATGAAAAGATGATCCTGGACTCCCTGGGTGCAGGATCGTTTCCGTTGCACGATGCGAGGATGATGGAGGTCATAATTCCCATCACCACAAATCGTTTCTTCATGATACCTCCTTTTTTTAGTTAATGATTCGGGGTCAAAGATAAGGCGGGGCGGGACAGATTGGACAGGTCGGGGGAAAACCGATGTGAGATTGTTGAAAATGTTGATTTGCACAGCCGTTTTTAAACGTTTGCAAACGGATAGATGCCATAATTTTCTTACCTTTGCGTTTTGAAGGCGGGACGTTCCGTCGCCCCTCGCAAGAGGGGAGGAAAGTCCGGACAGCAGAGGGCGCTTCCCTGTGGAAAGCACAGATGGGCGTAAGCTTATGGCCAGCGTAACAGAAAATTACCGCCCGCAAGGGTAAGGGTGAAAATGTGAGGCAAGAGCTCACAACCGGCGGCGGTGACGTCGTCGGGGTACGCACCGGAGGGCTGCAAGGCCAAATATACCGGCAGATGAGGACGGCCCGTCCGATGCCGGGGGGTAGGCTGCATCAGATAAATGACGGAGACCCGGGCGACCGGGTACGGAATTCGGCTTACAGTTCCGCCTTTTTTTATTTTGTAATTATTTTGTATCCGAGATGAATCTCATTCAGCTTTTCAAAAATATCAAGCCCTTTGTAAAACCTTACAAATGGCTTGTCCTTCTGACTTTGATCCTGACCCTCATCGGGTCACTCATGGCTCAGGTCAACGCTGTCGTCCTTGACAGGACAGTCGATGCGGTCAACGCTCTGGTAGTGGCGAAGAGCTTCGCCTGGAGCCAGGCCGCCAAGATCCTGACCATCATCAGTATCGTCCTCCTGGGCAAGGAAGTCCTCAGCGCCGGTATCACCTTCGCGCAGAACTACTTCGGCGAGAGGATGAGGATATTTGTCTCCAAGGACATGTCCCAGGCGGTCATTGACAAGATCCTGACATTCCGCGTAGCGTTCTTCTCGCGCAGCGACAATGACACCGGCAAGCTCCAGACCCGAATCGACCAGGGCGTCAGCAGCCTTTCGCGTACGGTGCAGAATTTCTTCATCGACCTCCTGCCTCTGTTCACCAGCGCCATACTGGCACTCGTACTGATGTTCTCCGCAAATGTGTACGTGGGCCTTACAGCTCTCTTCATAGTGCCTGTATATTGCTGGATCACAGTGGCCCAGGCCCGCAAGCTCAAGGGCTGGCGCCGCAACATGCGCACCTTGCGCGAGGACAAGAGCCACGGCGTGATGAACATCATCGAGAGCATCAATGTCATCAAGAGCTTCAACCGCGAGGAGATTGAGAGCAAGAAGCAGTGGGATCTCCAGACCGAGTTCACCGACAACCAGATGGCCGTCCGCAAGACCAGCTTCTACTACAACGGCCTCAAGAGCTTCGTGCGCCAGATCGGCACCGTGCTTATCATCATCCTCACCGCATATCTCGTTCTGATACAGTATCCTGGCATGACCATCGGTAAGATCATGTACCACGTGATGCTGTTCTCCAACGTCACCGCGCCTATCACCCAGCTGCAGCGCATCTTCGACGACATGAACGATGCACTCATCTATGCGGAAGGATTCTTCGACATCCTCAATTCCGACTCCGAGAAGGAGCCGAGCGGCAGCTATCGTCCTGAGAAGGTGCTGGGCAACTTCGAGGTGTCTCACGTGGACTTCACCTATCCTAACGGCACCAAGGCCCTCTGGGATATCAACATGAATATCGAGAGCGGCAAGATCACCGCCTTCGTGGGCCTCTCCGGCGCCGGCAAGAGTACCATTGTCAACCTGCTTGACAAATTCTACGAGCCTGACTGCGGCAGCATCAAGCTCGACGGCGTCGATATCAGGGAATGGGACACGCAGTTCCTGCGTGACAATATCGGTCTCGTGCTGCAGAAGAACCACATCTTTGACGGCAGCATCGAGGAGAACATACGCTACGGCAAGCCTGACGCCACTTTCGAGGAGGTTGTGGAGGCCGCCAAGAGCGCATATATCTACGATCAGGTGATGAATCTTCCTGAGCAGTTCAACAGCAAGGCTCAGGCTCTCTCCGGCGGACAGCAGCAGCGCATCGCCATCGCCCGCATGTTCCTCAAGAACCCTCCGATCATTTTCCTTGACGAGCCTACGGCATCCCTTGACGCCATTGCCACCGAGCAGATCAAGGCCAGCATCGACGCCATCAAGAAGGACCGTACCGTGATCATCATTTCACACAATATCTCCCAGATCATCGATTCGGATATCATCTACGCCCTCCGCAACGGCCGCGTGGAGCAGTCCGGCAACCCTGATGACGTTTACCGCCAGGGCGGCGTCTATAAGGAGATCGTCGATGCTTCGGCCCGCAGCCTCAATGTGGAGAAACTCGTCCACACCCTTGATGTGGACGGCGACGGCAAGATTGGTTAGCCACAATTAAACATTCTACGATATGAAAGGAATCAAACTGACATTGTGCATCGCTGCAGGCCTGCTTTTAGGCTCGTTCCAGCTCATTGCACAGGAAAACAACTCCCATCAGTTCAATACTCTCGAAAAGAACAGCGATGACGCGCTGCTCTTCATGCGCATGCAGGACATCGCATATGTTGACAAGGTTCGCATCTGCGGTCCTTCCAAGGCTTATCAGCCTCTCGTGGGATGCCAGTTCAAGGACAGCCTGCGTTCCAACCAGCTGAAGTTCTATTCATACATCTTCTTTCCGAAGGACCTCAAGCAGAATAAGAAATATCCGGTAGTAATATTCTCCCATGGCGGTATCCATGCCTCAGTGGGAAGCAACTATGCCCACATTTTCCGTGAGCTTGTGGCTCAGGGCTACATAGTGGTCGCTCCGGAGTACCGCGGCTCCACAGGCTACGGCAAGGAGCTTTACGAAGCCATCGATTACGGCGGACTTGAGAATGAGGACGTGCTCGCAACCCGCGACTATATGGTCGAGAGCTACAAGGTCGTTGATCCCGAGCGTATAGGACTGCTCGGATGGAGCCACGGCGGAATGATTTCCCTGATGAACATCCTCAACTATCCCGACAAATATGCCTGCGCCTATGCCGGTGTGCCTGTCAGCGACGTGACCTACCGCCTCACATACCAGGAGAAGGACTACCTCAAGAATTTCACTCAGAAATATCATGTAAACGCCACACCGCAGGAGAAGCCTGAGGAATATGCACGCCGTTCGCCGGTGACCTATGCATCCAAGCTCTGCAAGCCGCTCAAGATAGTCACCTGCGCCAATGACGATGACGTGAGCTGGACAGAGGTCAAGCGTATGATTGACGCCCTCGAGGCCAACAACAAGGAATTCGAATACGAGATCTTCCCTAAGATGGCCGGAGCGCACTCATTCGAGCGCATGGATATCGTCGAATCCACCGATATCCGCTTCAAGACCTACCAGTTCCTCGCCCGTTACCTCAAGCCGAAGCATCCTTTCAAGAACACAGACCAGCTCCGCAAAGCCGGCTACTTCTATTATTAGTTGTCTTTTCTGAAATATAATCATCTGATTATCAGTGCTTTAATATGATTTCCCTTGCGCATATTTGCGCAAGGGAAATCTATTTAATAGTCTAAGGCATAGAGACTTACGTTCAAGAAAATTACCGGGCTTTTGGTTGAATATGTAAGAATTTCCTGATTTGAAGGGAAGTGGCGTCGGTTTCTCGCTTCAAAATGTCGAATAACTGCCTGATTTCTTCTTCCGGGCAAGTTTCAAAGTTGACATTTTGTGGATATCCAAGTTTCTGAATCTGCCTTCTCATCAATTCATATTTGCCAAAGTCCCCCCAGTCTTCCTTGATGTCATATTCGCTGCCGTATGTATCCTCGATGGCTGTCAAGGCGTTATTCATTCCGTTGAAATCGTTCTCCAGTGAATCAAAATCAATGACATTGTATTTGAAGACAATATAGTCAATCAGCTGTTGAGTCTCTTCCTTCGACAGCCCATCGAAGATGTCCTCGATCACTGTGTAGTTCAGGTATTGATTTCTGCTCCATCTATAATCCACAAACTTTACTGCGCATGCAAGTTTGTGTGAACATTTGCTTCTGTCCAGTTTGGCCGAGAAGGGGTGGCTGCTGTTGTGATAAGCCAGCAGGTTCCACCGATATGCCATAGCCTTTTTACATATTCGCCCTGCTACTGGATTGTTAAAGATATATATCAGGCATGAAATGAATAGCTTTATGACAGGTTTCGGCGCACCCCCGAAGCGTCGCTTGAATAATTGTCCTGTGCGCTTATGATATTGATTGTACTCCAATGCAAAAGCCGACTCCAGATTCCGGACAAATGCTGATAGTTTTTCTACCATGCTTACTTTCACGAGCGAGTGTGTATGATTGATCATAACACAGAACGCATCTGTTACGATGCCTTCAACTTTCGCGTAGACATAGTACATCGTGATATATACAAGAATGTCCTTGAAACTGTAAAAGATGCAGAAGCCGTGGATACCTTTGCTGCAAATGTGGTATGGCGCACCATCCACAAAACGACGAATTCTCTTCTTCATATCTGTCCCCACTGGGTCGTTTGGTGTTATGCAACAAAAATAATGAATTATATCGGAACAGGATCTTTTTATAAGGGAACTATATACTTGTTGGCCCTTTCCCGGTTACGAAATCAAATGTCTCCCGCTCAGACTCACGTGCCTGATAAAAGCCCGTCAGGCTCGTGGCTTCGCGCCGCATCTCCGCT
>JAKSJG010000053.1 GCA_024398365.1 Bacteroidales bacterium
TACCAGTAGAGTGACTCATTAATGTTAAACCGTCCAACTTTTGGGGTTCACATCAGTATGGCCGACCTCTTGAATTATCAGAAATGCTTGAGAAAAACCTTAGTTGGTGAAATGTTCATCAGCCCATGCTCCGAGCTGCTTCTTGCCGTTGTAGGTGGTAGGCCAGCATACGAGTGTACCCTTGCCTGCAGCCATTGTCACACCGTTGACCTGTGCACGGAGAGCGACCTCAGCATCACCCTGCTTTACGACACCGTCACGTGCATCCTTTGCGATGCCTGTGGTGATGTCCACGTCCTTGAGGACAACCTTGCAGTTGATGTACCTGTTGTAACCTGCGAGCAGTTTTGCAAGAGTGAGCTCCACACCTGCAGGCACTTCGCCTGAAGTCACGGTAGCCTTGCTCAAGTCAATGCCTGTCATTTCGGTATAGCCTGCATAAACCTTTGCCTTGCCGGAGATTTCGCCGTTGATGACCTGACCTGCTGTGAGGCCGTGGTTCTTAAGATAGAGCTGGATACCGCCTGTCGCATCCTCGATGAATGCGTTGCCGCCGTTGACATAGGTGACAACAGCGTCCTTGAGGGTAGCTTTGAATTCACTGTCTGAAGTGCTTGCGATGGCATTGTTGATGTCTGCCACGCAGCTCAGGGCAGCATTGTCAGCAGTAACCTTCACCTTGGCAACCTCCCAGGTTGCGTAAGCGTTGGCGTTGGACTTGTACTTCCATGCGAGGTTCACGATATTGCCCACGAACTTGTTGAGACTTACAGTCACAGGAACGAAGTTCCAGTCATTGTTGGTACCGTATACAGGGATGAGAAGCTGCTGCCATGAAGCACCGCCGTCGGTTGATGCCCAGAGGGTGAGTTCCTCATAGACATTGCCGGCAAACTTATGGGCGTGCTCGAATGTCAAAGTAGCTGTTGTGGTGCCGGTGAGGTCGATGTTAGGTGACACGAGGTCTGACTCGCAGTCAACCTTGCTTCCGGAAGTCGCCTTCATATAGCCGGAACCGTTGTATGTACCCTGGCTCCAGATGGTCTTGCCTGCTACAGGAACGATGTCATTGGTTGTGAATGAACCGATGTTGGCTGCGAAGAGTTCCTCGAAAGGAACCTTGTAACCATTGATACCGGTTGCCTGCTCCACGGTGAGGCTGCCTGTTGAAGTTGCACCGTCAGCTGAAGAGCTGAATGTGACGCTGCCTGTGCGGGCTTCGTCAACGTTCTCGTGGATGTAGAATGTCACGATGGTGGTGTCCTTCTCCGTGCGGATGTTGGAAATGTGGATCCAGTCCTGGTCAGCCTTGACGTCGAGGTTGTCACCCTTTGCGATGACCTTCGCCTCATACTCGCCGCCTTCCTTGGCTGCTGAGATGGATGCGGTCTCGACCTTCACGAGAGACTTCTTGATATTGAGGACGGTCACGTCAACGAGTTCGACAGTGCCGTTGTAGGTGGTCTTTGGACCTTCGATGGTGATGACGTCACCCACGTCGATGCCGTACTTGATAAGTGCACCCTGCTTGGTCTGGCCGTCATACTTGGTACCGTAGATGTAAACCTTGCCTGTACCGTCGTCGATGTACCAGTTGCCGTAGGTTGCGGACTCGGCGATCTGAACGCAGACACCTTCCACCTGGTAAGTCTTGCCGTCAGGACCTGCGAGCACCTCGGCGCATGTTGACATAGTCACACCTGAAGTGCCGTCAGTCTGCTTTACGGTGATGTACTGGGTCTTGTCGCCGATGAGGATCTTGAGATTCGCCTCGCGGGTATTGACAGTGGCGTCAGCGCTGAATGACACTGTGGTCTCGCCGGCCACGCCTGTCATAGGAGTGATTGTGAGCCAGGATGGGATTGCATAATCATCCTTGGCGTTGTCTGTAGTATAGAATGACCAGGCATCCTGGGCATTGACAGTGATTGTCTGTGTACCGCCATCCGTAGGAATGGCTACGAATGCGCTGGAAACCTGAATTTCCTCGAGGTCAGCAAGAGGTTCGAAGGATTCCTGACATCCGACAGCAAGAACTGAGCAGGCAGCGATGGCTGCAAAGAAATATCTGAGTTTCATACTATTATCGGATTATTTAGTTAAACATATACTTTATACCGACCTGAGCGTACCAGCACTGGCCGATTGAGTATGAAGGAATCCAGGTCTGAGTGCTGCCGCTGACTGCAGCAGGAGTTGAATATACAGGAACACCGTCGGTGGCGATCTCCTCAAGCTTGAGGATACGGCCTGAATCGAGTGATGAGTTCATGTACTTGCCGACGCCCCAGTTGGAATTGAAGAGATTGAGGATGTTCTGGAAGTCGAAGTTGATCTGGAGTGTATTTGTGTTGTTGCCCACCTTTACCTTGAAATCGTGGGTGTAGCGGAAGTCGAGTCTGTTGCTCCAAGGTGAGTAAACGCTGTAAGCCTCTGAATACTGGCCCTTGTGAGCGCTGAGGTAAGGATCGTTCTCCACGAATGCCCAGAAGCGTGCCTGGTCGTCCTCTGTCTTGAAACGGAGTTCGTCAGCAGCCTTAGGGATGTAGATCACGTCGTAGTTGTAGTTGTCACCGTTGACATCGTTGGTGGTCATGTAGGTGTAGTTTGCACCGCCCCTCCAAGCTTCCCAGAAGAAGCTGTAGTGGTTGTTGGAGTTGTCGTGGATGGTGAGGGATGCGAACGCACGGTCAGGCTCTACATACTGTGAGTTGTGGAGAGGTGCGTTGTTAGGACCTTCGATGGTAGGAACGTATGTGAATGCTGATGAAGCATCAGAACCAGGCATACCTGTGAGTTCCTTGGCCACGGTGTGGGTGTAAGCTGCGGTGAAGTGGATGTTCTTGGTAGGATCCGCATTCAATGTGATGCTGGCGATGCTGCCGTAACCTGCATTGGTGTTGGTCAGCATGAAGCCGTCGGATGTTGTGTAAGCAGCATCTGCAGGATAGATGTGACGCTGGTCAGGACCGTTGAGTCTTGCGAAGCCGGCTACCGGCTTGATGTTGTAGTTGCGCATGCATACTGCATTGACAGTCTTGTTGAAGATGTATTCACCTGTTACATTCAGAGGGAATGAAGTAGGGAATGCATAGTCAACGGCTACGGAAGTCTTCCATACCTGAGGCATCTTGAACTTAGGGTCAACTGCTGCGATGCTTGAACCCTTTGAGAGCACACCGTCTTCAGGAGTGATTGAGAGAGGATAGCTCTTAGGATCGAGGGAGTTCATCTTGTCGCGGAGATCATTGGTGTTGGTGATCAGACCACCTGCGAAATTAGGAAGGAGTTCGCCGGATGCCTTGCCGTCAGTGATGACACCCTTGAGCTGTACCATGTTGGAGTTGGTAGGCATGTTTGTGAAGAATACGAGAGGCAGACGGCCTGTGAACAGACCTGTACCGCCGCGTACCTTGAGGCTCTTGTCACCGAGAACGTCCCAGCTGAAACCTACGCGAGGAGAAACCTGGAGCTTGGTTGTAGGCCATGCACCGGTATCGATGCTGAGACCGTTGTAGTCGAGTTCCTTGATGGCGTTGTTGGTCATCACGTCAGCATTGTTGAATACTATGGTCTCCAGGCGAAGACCGGCTGTGAGCTTGAAGTTGTCGCTTACATTCCAGTCATCCTGTCCGTAGAGGGCGTATTTGCCGTAGCGTACTCGTGCTGCAGGATTCTCTTCACCGTCGTAACCGTAGGTGAGGTTGACTGTCTCAGGTATTGCGCCGTCGAAGAAGTCCTGAAGTGAATTGTAGCGGTAGTAACCTGTACCGTTGCGGATATAGGAGTTGTCCGCCATCTGATATTCGTAGCTTGCGCCGAGGGTCACCTTGTGGGCACCTGCATAGTATGTAGCGTCATCCTTGATGGTGAGGACTCTGTTGTGCACACCGTTGTACCAGGTGAAGAGCTCGTAACCGAATGACATGTACGGAGTGTATGTGCCAGTACCGTCGAGGATGTCGACGAACGGGAACTTGTCGGATGTGGATCCGCGTGAGTCATCGAGGAGTGAGTATGTGGCGAGCAGCTGGTTTGACCAGTGGTCTGAGAGACGGCTGTTCAAGTCGAAGGAGAAGGTGTTGGCCTTGTTGTCCATCGAGTAGCAGGAGTTGTAGAAGGACATTGAGTACTGTGAGAAACGGCTCTGTACCGTACGTGTACCGCAGTCGGAAGATGAACCGTTGGTAGGATTCCATGCGCGGTTCAGGGTATTGTTGTAACGGAGTGCGAGGTGGTGCCTGTCGCTGATGTTCCAGTCGAGGCGGGCGAGGATTCTCTGCACGCTCTGGTCAGCTGAGAAATCAGTGTATGAACCGGGATCGTAACCGTATTTCTCCTTGAGGAACTTGGAGACAGCCTCCAGGTCGGAGATCTTTGTGCGGGAGATGTACTGGTTAGGCTTTGCGATACCGTCCTCAGATGCTCTCCAGGTGGTGATCTGTGTAGGTGAAGGTGACTTTTCGTATGATACGAAGAAGAAGAGCTTGTTCTTCACGATAGGTCCGCCGAGGGTGAAACCGTAGGTGGTGGTGCGGTCCTTATCACGGGCGCCTGCCACTTCCTGTCCTGCAGCCATGTTGCCTCGCATGTTCTCGTTCTGGTGATAAACGTATGCGGAGCCCTTGAACTTGTTGGTACCGGACTTGGTGATGGCGTTCACGCCACCGCCGATGAAGTTGGTCTGACGTACGTCATAAGGTGAGATCACAACCTGAACCTCCTCGATTGCGTCGATGGAGATAGGGTTGCCGCCGCCAGGAAGGCTGGAGCTCAGACCGAAGTTGTTATTGAAGTTGGCACCGTCAACGGTGAAGTTACCCATACGTCCGTCAGTTCCGGCGAAGCTCATGCCGTTACCTCCGTAAGGAGAGAGCTTGGCGATGTCGGAGATGCTGCGGCTGATGGTAGGCAGCTCGTTGATCTGGGAGTTGGAGATGTTGGTGGCAACACCTGTCTTCTCCTGGTTGAGCCTTGACTTGGCTTCCGCGATGACGTAAACCTCGTTGAGGCTCTCGGAGTTCTTGAGAGTCGCATTCTGCGAATAAGTTTCACCCAATACGAGGGTGATGTCCTTGTACACGTTTGTGCGGCAGCCTACGAATGACACTGTGACTTCGTAAGGTCCGCCAGGACGCATACCCTGGATGGTGTAACGGCCGTCAGTGTTGGCCACAGCATAGTACTGTGTGCCGGACGGAGTGTGTACAGCAACAACTGCCGCTCCCGTGAGAGGCTCGCCGTCCTGTCCATAGACAGAACCGCTCAAGCTTGATGTGGTAACCTGCGCGAATGAGGTCACCGCCACGAAAAGTGCGGCTGCAAATGCTGTCAGACGCTTGATTGTGAGTTTCATAAATAATTATTGATTAAGATTTGGTTATAAAATCGGTCGAAAATGGCATAAACCTTACAAAGATACCTTTTTATTTTTACATTTTTTGCAAATTCACAAAATATCAATACCTTTGCGGCCCATAAGAAAGTGGACGGATTTGAATTGCTTGCTACCACTCTAAAAAAAGACTAAAATATAGCCTCTTTTTAAGGCCCGCCACCGCGGGCTGCGCATCAAATCCGCCATTGCAGGATTTGATTTTTTTATTTTTAGAGATATGTACTTATTCACTTCAGAATCAGTTTCAGAAGGGCATCCTGACAAGGTTGCCGACCAGATATCGGATGCAGTCCTCGACGCATACCTGCGCCAGGACGCGGATGCACACGTGGCCTGCGAGACATTCGTCAGCACAGGCCTCGCCGTCATCGGCGGTGAGATCACCGCAAATGCATCGGTCAACGTGCAGGATGTGGCCCGCAAGACCATACGCCGCATAGGCTACACCAAGAGCGAATACCAGTTTGACGCCGAGTCATGCGGCGTCATCTCGGCCATCCATTCGCAGAGCGCGGACATCGCGATGGGCGTCAACCGCGCCGAGTCCGACGAGCAGGGTGCCGGCGACCAGGGCATCATGTTCGGCTTCGCCACAAATGAGACGGCAGAGTATATGCCGCTGGCGCTCAGCCTCTCCCACCGCCTCCTCCGCGAGCTCGCGAAGATTCGCCGCGAGGAAAACAGCCCGATGCCTTACCTCCGCCCGGACGCGAAGAGCCAGTTCACCATCGAGTATGACGACAATCAGGTTGCACAGCGCATCCACACCATCGTACTGTCCACCCAGCACGACGCGGACGTGGACCGCGAGCGCATCGAGAGCGACGTGCGCAGCATACTCCTCCCGCGCCTGATCGCCGGCCTCGACCCGAAGAACGCCGCCCTCTTCAAGGGCGATTTCATACTCCACGTCAACCCTACGGGCAAATTCGTCATCGGCGGCCCTCACGGTGACACCGGCCTGACCGGCCGCAAAATCATCGTGGACACCTACGGCGGATACGCCTCACATGGCGGCGGAGCATTCTCCGGCAAGGATCCGAGCAAGGTGGACCGCAGCGCCGCATACGCCGCACGCCACATCGCCAAGAACATGGTGGCGGCCGGCATAGCCGGCAAGATGCTCATCCAGCTCTCCTACGCCATCGGCGTGGCGAAGCCGATCAGCGTCTTCGTGAACACCTACGGCACCGGCAGGAACGGCATGACCGACGGAGAGATCGCCCGCCGCATCTCGGAGATCTTCGACCTCCGCCCTGCAGCCATCATCCGCGACCTCGGCCTCAAGAACCCGATCTACGAGCCGACCGCAGCCTACGGTCATTTCGGCCGCGAGCCTTACACTCAGGAGATGGAGCTTGTGCGCGGCGGCAGGACCGTCACGGAAAAAGTCCAGTTCTTCAGCTGGGAGCTGCTCGACCTGGTGGATATCTGCAAGAAGAATTTCTAAAGAATCCTTTCGCGCCAGCGCGGGACGCCGGCGGAATCGCATAATTCTGCAGCAAAAACGGTTGTTTTGCTGCAGAATTGTTTTATAACAACAGAGCCGCTTGATGCATTTACGTGAAAAGGCTATCTTTACCGGACAATTATTAAACATATGGAGAATAAAATCAAGTTATTTGAAGACAGGCGTATAAGATATGCCTGGGATGCGGAGAGAGAAGAATGGTTTTTCTCCGCAGTTGATGTTTGCTATGCTTTGTCAGAATCCGCAGGAAAAGATCCCGGTTCTTACTGGAGGAAACTGAAACAGCGATTAAAGAACGAAGGAAGTGAAGTCGTGACGAATTGTCACGGGTTGAAATTGGTTGCTCCCGATGGAAAAATGAGGGAAACTGACTGCTTTTCGACTAAAGACACTCTGAGACTCATCCAGTCAATCCCATCCCCAAAGGCTGAGCCTTTTAAAATGTGGCTGGCGCAGGTGGGCGCGGAAAGGGTCGATGAAATCGCAGACCCTGAAAAGGCCATCCTCAGAGGCGCTGATTATTATCGCGCCAAAGGATATACGGAGGGATGGATTAACCAACGCCTCCAGGCTATTGAGATGAGGAAAGAGCTTACCGACGAATGGAAAGCCAGAGGTATAGAGGAAGAACGCGATTACGCTATTCTGACCAATGAGATGACGAAGGCTTGGAGCGGATTGTCGGTTCGGGATTACAAGCAATTAAAAGGTCTGAAAAAGGAGAATCTTCGGGATAATATGACCAATGTGGAACTGGTCTTGAATATGCTTGCAGAAGTCACTACGACCGCCATCTCCAAGTCTCGCAAGCCTGATACATTCATTGAAAGCAAGGAGATTGCAAGAGAAGGAGGCGATGTCGCCAAGGATGCCCGTCTCAACATTGAGAAGAGAACTGGCAAAAAGGTGATTTCATCTGCAAATGCCCAAAACAAACTCCAGCTTGACGTTAAAGCCGAAGAATAAGCTTTGATAAACAGGTCTGAGTGCCTGGCATCCCATGATGGCTGCCATAGAATACGTGTACACTGCTTCTGAGTGATTCTGTGTCCGAAAAGAAGCCATCTTTGGTCAAATAGCTGCCACAGAATCACTCTCAAGCATTCCTGATGTATTCTGTGGCGAAAAATGGAATAAAAGCCGACAGCAGCACAAGGCTCTGACCACTTGCCGTCAGAAGCGGAAGCGAATTCCGACGGTAAGAGCGCTCGCTACAGGTCGAACTCGACCACGGTGATGCCGGCGCCGCCGAATTCGATGGCTTCGTCATGGACTTTGCCGACGCCCGGCGTTGACTTGAGGTATTTGCGTATCTCCTCGCGGAGGACGCCGGTGCCCTTGCCGTGGAGTATCTTGACCTGGCCCATACCGAGCATCATTGCGTCGTCGATGAATTTGACGACTATGTCCATGGCGTCATTGAGCCTCTCGCCGCGTATGTCTATGCTCGGCGAGAAATTGAGCCTGCGCTCGGATATTGACGTAGAGTCGAAGCGGTTGACGGTCCTGGCCTTGCGCGCCTGGTCCTTGAACTGCGCGCCTGAGATGCGCTCGAGCTTCGATGCAACCGTGCGGCTGATGATGCTGCCGACGGAGACATAGACATTCTTGGCTGATATCTTCGTGATCTCCCCGACCACGTCGCTGTCCTTGACACGGACCTTGTCCCCCACCTTCAGCGGACCTTCGGCGGCCGGAGCCCCCGCAGACTGTGCCGTGCTGCCGGCAGAAGCAGATGCCCCCGCTGCGATGCCCGGAGCAGTGCCTGCGCCACCCTGTGCGGCCTTTTCCGCGCGCTTGCGCTTGCGTTCAGCCTCACGCTCCTTACGGGCTATGATCTGGGCCATCTTGGCCTCAATCCTGCGGTCCATTTCGCTCTGCGCCTCTGCCTCCAGGCTGTTCTTGAACTTCTCCAGATCCTTGCGGACCTCGCGTGTCCTCTCCTTCTCCGCCTGGGCCTCCTTGATGTCGCGTATGGTCTGCTCGACCTTGCGGTTGGCCTCGTCCAGTATCTCCTTCGCCTCGGCGCGGGCCTGGTCGAGTATCTCCTTCTTGAGGGCCTTCACCTCGCTGAGCTCCTTCTGGTATTTGTCCGTCAGGCTCTCCAGCGTGCGGTCCGTAGCCTTGATGTGGGCCAGCTTCTCATCCAGAGCCTTCTTGCTGCGCGAAATGCGGCGCAGATTGCGCTCCATATTGACATATTCGCTGCCGGCGCGCTCCTCGGCGTCGTGGACTATGTTCTCGGGCAGGCCCATCTTGCGTGCCAGTTCGAAGGCGAAGGAATTGCCCGGCAGGCCCTGTTCCAACTTGAACATCGGACGGATGGCAGCGACGTCGAAGAGCATCGCGCCGTTGGCCACGCCGCTGCTGGCGGAAGCGAACACCTTGAGGTTGGTATAGTGCGTGGTGATGACGCCGTAGGTGCCACGGCTGTCAAGCTCGGAGAGCACCGCCTCGGCTATGGCGCCGCCGGCAGCCGGCTCCGTGCCTCCACCGAACTCGTCTATCAGCACGAGCGAAGATGCGGTGGCGTGCTCCAGCATGTCCCTGAGGCAGCCCAGATGCGAGCTGTACGTGCTGAGGTCATTCTCGATGGACTGGTTGTCGCCGATGTCGATGAATATCGCATCGAAGACAAGCATCTCCGATATTTCCGAAGTCGGGATGAGCATTCCCCACTGGAACATGTACTGCAGCAGGCCGACGGTCTTGAGGCAGACGGATTTGCCGCCGGCGTTCGGGCCGGATATGAGCAGTATGTGCTTGTCGCGGGTGAGGGTCAGGGTCAGCGGCACTATCTCCTTGTGCTCGCGGTGCAGGGACGCCTCAAGCAGCGGGTGACGGGCCTTGCGCAGTATCAGCGCGCCCTCCTCGGAGAGTATTGGCATGCCCGCTATCATGTCCACGGCCACCCGGGCCTTCGCCCTGATGAAATCCATCTCTCCGATGAATTCGGAAGCCGCGATGAGTTCCGGCAGATAAGGCCTCAGGAACTCAGTGAACTCGATGAGTATGCGGAGTATCTCGCGTTGCTCCTCGAACTGGAGCTCGCGCACCTGGTTCTCAAGCTCCACCACCTCCAGCGGCTCTATGAAGGCCGTCTTGCCGGTGGCGGACTCGTCATACACGAGGCCCGGAAGCTTCTTCTTGTTGGCTGCGGAGACCGGAATGAGAGTGCGGCCGTCGCGTATGGACACCGACGCGTCCTCATCCACGAGGCCTTCGGCCTGCGCCTGCTTGAGTATGGCGGTGATGCGCTTCGCGATGATGCCCTCCTTGGACCTCAGCGAGCTGCGTATCTCCTGCAGGGCGGGAGAAGCGTTGTCCTTGACTTCGTTATTGCGGTCAAGTATGGAATTGATGCGGCGGCCTATCTCCGGGAAATATGTCACCGAAGAAGCCAGCTCCCGCAGGTTGGGATACAGGTCGTCCTTGCATCCCGCGAAGAAGGAGAGCACTCCGCGCAGAGTCTCCTGCGCTGCCCTCAACTTCACCAGGGACTGCAGGTCGATGTAGGTGGACTCCGCCTGAAGGGGAAGCAGGAAAGGCTTGGTGTCAATGAAGCCGGCAGAAGGGAAGGAATCCTCGAAAAGGCAGATGAGGCGCATCTCGTCGGTCAGACGCAGACGGGCCATGATATCCTGAGCATCGGTGCTGAACGTCTCCTCATCCACCCTCGTGCGGGCGTAGTCGGTGGAGCATTTAGCCGATATCAGAGCTCTTACCTTGTCAAATCCTATCTTCTGTTCAATGTCCATTACTTGTATGAATTCTCAATTGCAAGGCGGAGCTCATTGATGCTGGTCATCACCTTCATCTGCCCCGCATTGGCATAGCATATCTCACCTGTCTCCTCCGACACCACGATGGCGGCGGCGTCCGACACCTCAGTGATGCCCAGCGCGGCCTTGTGGCGCATGCCCCACTGCGGAGGTATGTCCGGATTGTCGGATATGGGGAGTGTGCAGCGCGCCGCGATGATGCTGTCCTTGTTGATGATCATCGCACCGTCGTGCAGAGGTGTGTTCTTGAAGAAAATGTTCTCGATCAGACGGCGGTTGACGAGCGAATGTATCTCGTCGCCGGTCTCTATGTACGTGTCGAGGAGATGGTTGTGGCGCAGCACTATGAGAGCGCCTGTCTTCGTCTCGGCCATCTTGCGGCAGGCCGATGTCAGCTCCTCGAGCACCTTCGGGCTCATGCCGGTATCATTGGTGCCCTTGAACAGTCTGGATAGAATGCCCAGCCTGTTGGTACGCGTGATCTTGTTGCCCACATCCAGCATGAAGCGCCGTATCTCCGGTTGGAAAATGATCAGCAGCGCCACCACCCCGACTCCGATGATCTGTCCCATGATATAGGACAGGACCCTCATCTTCAGCGCCTTGACCAGCAGCCAGGTGACATACACGGCAAATACGCCGAGCACCACGCCCATGGCGGAAGTGCGGCGGAAGAGGCGTATGATCTCAAACACCAGCAGCGCCACAAGCACTATGTCGAGGAAATCGACGAAACTGAAATTCAAAAACTTCAGCATATCTATCCGTTTTGTTGTATCAGGTATTCTGCAATCTGCACGGCATTGAGAGCGGCACCCTTGCGGATCTGGTCTCCGGAGAGCCAGATGGTGATGCCGTTGTCATCCGCAATGTCCTTGCGTATGCGGCCCACGAAGATCTCGTCCTTGCCGGCAGTGAACAGCGGCATAGGATACTCCTTCGAAGCCGGGTCGTCCTGAAGTATGACGCCCTGCGCGGATGCCATGGCCTTGCGCACCTCCTCCACGGAGAGAGGACGCTCGGTCTCCATCCACACGGCCTCGCTGTGCGAGCGGAGGCTGGATATGCGCACGCAGGTGGCGGAGCATTTCACGTCGGAGTGGAGGATCTTGCGGGTCTCGTTGTACATCTTCATCTCCTCCTTGGTGTAGTCGTTGTCCGTGAACACGTCAATCTGCGGGATGACGTTGTAGGCCAGCTGGAACGGGAATTTGCTGATCTGCGGCTCCTTGCCGGCGGCTATGTCGGCATACTGCTGCTGCACCTCGGCCATGGCCTGGGCACCGGCACCGGAAGCGGACTGATAGCTTGCCACGCGTATGCGGCGGATATGCGAGAGTTCCTCAATCGGCTTGACGGCCACCACCATCATGATGGTCGTGCAGTTCGGGTTGGCTATGATATTGCGGGGATGGTTGAGAGCATCCTCGGCATTGCACTCAGGCACTACCAGCGGCACCTGCGGATCCATGCGGAAGGTGCTGGAGTTGTCAATCATGATGGTACCGTGCTTGGTGATGGTCTCCGCGAATTCCTTGGAGACGGCACCGCCCGCCGATACGAAAGCGTAGTCAACACCCTTGAAATCATCATTGTGACGGAGTTCGCGGACCTCTATCTCCTGTCCGCGGAAGCTGTATTTGCGGCCAGCGCTGCGCGCTGAACCGAAAAGACGGAGCTCATCTACTGGGAAATTTCTCTGTTCCAGAACCTTCAGCAGTTCCTGTCCGACTGCTCCACTGGCTCCAACTATTGCTGCTGTCATAGTTTTTACAAATTTTAATGCAAACTACAAATTTATATCCGGCTATCCGTTTTTCAAAAAATA
>JAKSJG010000054.1 GCA_024398365.1 Bacteroidales bacterium
GCCAGAGAGGACGGATAGGACGGTCGATGAGGCGGGAGATGAGGATCTCATAGTCTGAAGACTTGCCCTCTCTCTTCATGAAACCGCCCGGGAAGCGGCCTGCTGAGTAGTACTTTTCCTTGTAGTCAACTGTGAGAGGCATGAAGTCAGTGCCTTCCTTTACCTCCTTTGCAGCGCAGACAGTGGCGAGCAGCATGGTGCCGCCCATCTTGATCACTGCCGAACCGTCAGCCTGCTTTGCAAGCTTGCCGGTTTCGATTTCGATTGTCCTGCCGTCGGACAATTCGATGGTTTTCTTGATAATATTCATTTTTTTCCTCTAAAAATTCGGGGCAAAGATATACCAAATACATTTGATTTCGCGCAAAAATTGCTACTTTTACAAAAAATTAATTTACAACAGCACATTTATGAAACATACACTTCGCCTGGCATCTCTGGCAGCACTGCTCATAGCGTCTGTCTCAGTGTCCGCCCAGCCTAACGCAAAAGGCTATTACAAGGATATTTTCATGGACAGCGGCATCAAGCTGACTTCCCGTGTGGATCTTCCTGCAGCACGTTTCCTCAATCTTCAGATGGAGAGGTTCATCTCCGTGGAGGACAAGGGTGACACCACATTCACCACCATCATCGATACTCTCAAGCAGCGCGACATCATGTGCGGCAGCGCCATCGATGAGAACGGCGTACTGCTCTATCCTGACGGACAGCCACGTTTCCGCATGATATATATGAACGGCGGCAGGGCCAACTCACACGGCCGCGCACTCGAGGAGAAGGGCCGCGAGAACATCCGCACCTTCGTCAAGAACGGCGGTTCATACGTGGGCACATGCGCAGGTATGTTCATCGCATCCAAGGGTACACGCAGCCTCTCCGACACCATTCCTCCAAAGGATTACGAGTTCTATACAGCCATCTGGCCGGCATACTGCCTCTCATCAGGTCTGAGCAGGACTCCTACCGGAATGTTCGTCGTTCCTGACAGCCCGCTGCTCAAGTACTACGATTACGGCGGTGACATGTATATCGACAGCGTATATCACAACGGTGGCGGTTACACCATCGAGGCCGAGCTCGCCAAGACTCCTGGCGCTGAGATCCTCCTCCGCTATGACTACCCTAAGAAGAAGATGCACAACAACGTCAGCGCATGGGCATGGAAGGAGAACGAACAGACCGGACGTATCGTCATCTGCGGTTCACACCCTGAAGGCGTGACCAGCGGCGAGCGCCTCCACCTCTTCAGCGCATTCTGCAAATATGCAATGGAAGGTAACGGCAACCCTGTCCTCAAGGGCGAACTCAAGCTCGGCGAGGCACGCGAGATGACAAAGAGCACCAGGGACAACGACCCTGCATACACCAAGATCGGTGACAAGCAGTACCATCACTTCTGCGTGGAAGTTCCTGAAGGCAGGGACACCCTCACAGTCAAGCTCGCAAGCGTGAAGGGCTGGGACAACTACGATCTCTACCTCTTCGCAGACTACCAGGGCTTCGCATTCAGCGATGAGGCTCCGTACGAGGACCTCACACTCGGCGTAGCCAAGGAACTCAAGATTGCGGCACCGAAGGCCGGCAAGCTCTACATCTCCGTATTCTGCAACACCACAGTCACAGCAGTTGACACCCCTTACGGAGAGCAGTACACAGGCCGCGTTGACGTGCTCAACGGCGTACCTTATATAATCAGCGTAGAATAATTGAAGCGTTACAACGCATTCGTGGATTATTTCCGGCAGCGTTATGGCTGCCGCGTGCAGAAGCTTGTAGTCGATGCCGGCTTCACCTGCCCGAACCGTGACGGGTCCCTGGCCTATGGCGGCTGCACGTACTGCGACAACAACGCGTTCCATCCCAATTACAGCACCCCCGACAAGAGCATTACTCAGCAGCTTGTCGAGGGTGTTGAGTTTCACAGGCGGCGCTACCGCAGCGCCGCGAAATACCTCGCATACTTCCAGCCCTACTCCAACACCTACGCTCCGCTGGAGCGCCTGAAGGAGCTTTATGCCGAGGCCCTGGCCTTTCCGGACGTGGTGGGCCTGGCCATAGGCACGCGTCCGGACTGCCTCGATGATGCCAAGCTGGACTACCTGGCCGGCCTGCAGGCGGAAGGGAAGGAGGTGATGCTGGAGATTGGCATCGAATCCTGCTATGATGCCACGCTGGAGCATATCAACCGCCGCCACAGCTGGCAGCAGGCTGTGGATGCCGTATGCGCCGCGAAGGAGAGGGGCCTGACGGTGGGCTCCCATTTCATACTCGGCCTGCCCGGCGAGAATCGCGAGATGATGCTGGCCTCCGCGCAGAGGATCAATTCGCTGCCGCTGGACAGCGTCAAGTTCCATCAGCTGCAGATCATCAAGGGCACCGCGATGGAGCGGGAGTTCGCGGAGCATCCGGAGCGTTTCGTGACCTGGGCCCTGGACGAATACATTGACTTTTTCATCGATCTTCTGGAGTGCCTCCGCCCCGATCTGTGCATAGAGCGCTTCGCCGGTGAAGTCCCGCCGCGCTTTGTCAACTCCACGCCGTGGGGCCTGATACGCAATGTGGAACTGCTGCGAATGCTCGAACAGAGGCTCGAGGAACGCGATACAGTGCAGGGCCGGTTGCTTTGACTGTCGGAGTGCGTTGTGCCTCAAGGTGGTATATTCTCATATTTTGAAATATAAATGAAACATTTTTTTCGTGTATTGGTGCTTCTGTTTTGTATGGGCACGCTGTTGTACTCCTGCCGGCCGGAGCCGGTCGCAGTATCGGGCATAAAGTTGAGTTTGTCATCATTAATGCTGTTTGAGGGCGAGACATTGCCCATCGTGGCGACGGTATTGCCTGACAATGCCGATAATAAAACGGTTTTATGGACAACGGACAATCCTTCGGTTGCCAACGTCTCCGGCGGAAAGATAACTGCAGTGAAGGCGGGTAATGCAATCATTACCGCCACGACAGAAGATGGCGGCAGAACTGCAACTTGCCGGGTAGAAGTGCGTTCGCCTTACGTGGCTGTGGGAAATTTGTCCTTTGATAAGGCAGAGATTGAACTCGGAATCGGAGACGAATATGAGTTGCGGGTCATTGTGTTTCCGGAGAATGCCACAGATAAGGATGTGACATTGAACTCGAGCGATCCATCAGTGGCGACGGTAGATCAGAGTGGTAAAGTGACAGGTATCAAAACCGGAGTGGCATCGATAATCGCCACTTCGGCCAACGGTATCATTAAAGAGACGTGCAAGGTGTATGTGGTCAGTATTACCCTTGACAGGAGTACTTTGCTGACACATGTGGGAGGAAGCAAGAGTCTAAAAGCGTCGGTTCTGCCATCGCCTGTGAAGGTCAAAGGAGTTTTATGGGGGTCGAGTGATCCATCCGTTGCAGCGGTTGACCAGAACGGCAAGGTGACGGGAATCCGTGAAGGCACGGCAACGATATCGGCCACAACTCAGAATGGCAGTTGGACGGCCAGCTGTCTGCTGACGGTAAAACCCATCCCTGCGGATGCCGTGGATATGGGATTGAGCGTATTATGGGCTCCCTGCAATCTTGGCGCTGATACACCCGAAGGCTATGGTGACTATTATGCCTGGGGTGCCGTTGAGACGTGGTACGAAGACGGTTGCGCACAGTCGGAAACACCTGTGTGGAAACCGGGCAGGAGCAATGGTTACTGTACGGCCAATTGTCCGTTCCGTGAAGGGCACAAGTATCTGAAATATGTTCTGTCCGAACCTTTCTGGGGAGGCAGCGGTTCGCCTGATTGCAAGGCCGTCCTCGATTCGGAGGATGATGCGGCTCACGTGAGAACGAACGGGGAATGGCGAATCCCCCTTGATGAGGAATGGACGGAATTGAGAAATCCGGATAATTGTACCTGGACTTGGACAACCCTGAATGGAATCAATGGGTATATGGTGACAAGCAAAAAGACTGGCAACAGCATATTCCTGCCTGCAGCCGGCTATCGAAGCGAAACATTCATAAGTTCTGTCGGTCAAACCGGTTTCTACTGGGCTTCTACGCTTCTGAATTCGGTTAATAGCAGTTCTTCCTATGCGTGGATGGTCTATATGGCTGACAGGGGCAACTCTGCCCGTTACCTCGGTCAGTCGATCCGTCCGGTCCTCGAATAATTCCGGGTACTATAATTATCCCACTTTCGCTTGAAATTGCGAGTATTTTTGTAATTTTGTAAAATTTTACATTAAACTGCGATAAATGGAATCCGATAGAATTGTTATGGAAGGCCTGACCTATGACGATGTCCTTCTTATTCCGGCCAGAAGTGCCGTTCTGCCACGCGACGTGGATGTAACAACCCATTTCACACGCGACATCACCCTCCAGGTGCCTATCGTGTCTGCTGCGATGGACACAGTAACTGACGCCAACCTCGCGATAGCCATTGCCCGCGAAGGTGGTATCGGCGTGATCCACAAGAATATGCCTATCACCGAGCAGATGGACCATGTGCGCAAGGTCAAGAGGGCTGAAAACGGTATGATCTACGATCCTGTGACCATCTCCGTCGAGGCTACGGTGGGCGATGCCCTCGGCCTGATGCGCGAGAATCACATCGGAGGTATTCCTGTAGTGGATGAGCGCAAGCACCTCATCGGCATTGTCACCAACAGGGACCTGCGTTTCCAGCAGGACAATACCACTCCTATCAAGAACGTGATGACCAGGGAGAACCTTGTCACCATCGGCCCTGAAGCCGACCTTCTCAAGGCAACTGAGGTACTCAGCCGCAACAAGATCGAGAAGCTTCCGGTTGTAGATGCCGACGGCAAGCTCGTGGGCCTCATCACCTATCGTGACATCACCAAGATCAAGAACAATCCTATCGCCAGCAAGGACAGCCGCGGCCGTCTTCTCGCCTGCGCTGCAGTGGGCATCAATTCCCACAGCATCCAGGATGTCGAGAAGCTCGCGAGCGTGGATGTGGACGCCGTAGTGCTCGACACCGCGCACGGACATTCCGTATTCGTGCTGGAGACAGTCAAGAAGATACGCGAGGCATTCCCTCATATTCAGATCGTGGCCGGCAACATCGCCACCGCCGAGGCTGCTCTCGCACTCAAGGATTGCGGCGTTGACGCAGTCAAGGTCGGCATCGGTCCGGGCTCAATCTGCACCACCCGCATCATCGCCGGCATCGGCGTTCCTCAGCTGACAGCTGTGCTCAATGCAGCCAAGGCTCTCGAAGGCACCGGCATCCCTGTCATCGCCGACGGCGGTATCCGCTACTCCGGTGATATCGTCAAGGCTCTCGCAGCCGGCGCAAGCACAATCATGGCTGGCTCGCTCTTTGCAGGTGTCGAAGAGGCTCCGGGCGAGGCAATCATACTCAACGGCAGAAAGTTCAAGTCATATCGCGGAATGGGTTCCCTCGAGGCAATGCAGAAAGGCTCCAAGGACCGTTATTTCCAGGATATGGAAGAAGATATCAAGAAGCTCGTTCCTGAAGGAATCGTGGCTCAGGTGCCATACAAGGGCTCACTTGCAGAGATCGTTTACCAGCTGGTCGGCGGACTCCGTGCGGGCATGGGCTACTGCGGCGCTCCTGACCTTGCGACCCTCCGTCAGGCCAAGTTCGTCAAGATTACCGCTGCAGGTATGATTGAGAGCCATCCTCACGACGTGGCCATCACCCGTGAGGCGCCAAACTATTCAAGGTAATTTAATAAGATGATAATGAGATCATTCAAAGCGTTCGCTGCGGCGTCCCTGCTCCTTCTTGCGTCTCTGCCTTCATTTGCGCAGAAGTACGAGAACGGAGTGGTGGAGAAGTCTGTGGCTGTCATCGGAAGTGATGTCATAATGCTGTCAGACATCGAATCCGAGGCACAGATGATGCGCATGCGCGGCGTCAGCACCGACAGAAAGGCAAGATGTGAGATTCTGGAAAATCTGCTTGTCAACAAATTGTTCTACGTCCAGGCCAAGCTCGACTCGCTCGTTGTAAACGACGCGAATGTGGAGATGGCCCTCAGCGGCCGAATCGATGAGGCGGTGGCCTCCCTCGGCGGCGAGAAGGAAGTGGAGGAATATTTCGGCAAGCCTTTGTACAAGCTCCGCCAGGAATGGCGCGAGACGCTGAGCGAGCAGTCCCTGATACAGGACATGCAGCAGCAGGTGACCAGCAAGATCCCTCGTCTCACTCCTTCTGACGTGGAGGAGTACAGCAAGTCTCTGCCGGAGGAGGATCTCCCTATCATCTCCACCAAGTACCGCATCCGCCAGGTGGGCCTCTATCCTGACCGCGAAGCAGCCAAGATCGCGGTGAAGGAGAAGTTGCTGGCCATACGCGAGAGAGTTGTCAACGGTGAGAAGTTCTCCACTCTGGCACGCATATACTCGCAGGACCCGGGCACCATCTCCAAGGGCGGTGAGCTCGGAATGCTCTCAAAGAATATCTTCTGGCCTGAATTCTCCGATGCAGCCATGTCCCTCAAGGTGGGACAGGTATCGCAGATAGTCGAGACGCCCGACGGATTCCATATCATACAGCTGATCGACCGCAACGGAGATATGTTCAACGCACGCCACATCCTCATCAAGCCGACCTATACTTCCGAGGACAGGACCAAGGCGTTTGAAAGGCTTGACAGCATACGCAATCTCATCATAGGTGACACCATCACCTTCCAGGATGCGGCGAAGACCTACTCCGAGGACAAGAAGACCTCCACCAGCGGCGGACTTCTCGCGGATGAGATGACAGGCTCCTCATATTTCGAGAAGGACCAGCTCAAGCCTGCGGATTACAATGTATTGAGGTTCATGAATGAGGGTGATGTCTCCGAGCCTTTCGAGTCCCTTGACAACGAAGGCCGCAGCGGCAACACCATCTACAAGATTATATACCTCGAGAAGGTGATCCCTTCCCACACAGCCAATTTCAAGGACGACTACAACGACCTCCTCAATTCGCTCAATCAGAAGAACGCTGCAGAAGCCATTGACAAGTTCATCCGCAAGAAGCAGCAGGTGACCAAGGTCACCATCGACCCGCTTTTTGAAGGCTGCGAATTCAAATACGACGGCTGGACATCGAAGTAGCATATGCGCCGTCTGAAGATACTGACCCTTGCCTGCCTCGCTGCGGCCTGCTGTCTTGTGATGGCCCAGGCTCCCCAGAGGCCCAAGCCCAAGGAAGAGTCCCTTCTCCGTCTGGTAAGCGCCGACAGGGCGCAGCAGATGACGGAGGGGCCCATCAGTTTCCGCATTGTCAACGGCAACGCCCGCTTCCTGCACAATGACACCTATCTCCTCTGTGACTCCGCGGCCTGGAACGTCTCCAGCCAGATCATAGAGGCATACGGACATGTCAAGGTGATACAGGACCGCACCATGCTCACCAGCGACCAGATGGTGTATCTCATCAATGACAATACCGCCACTTTCAGCGGCACTCTGGTCGAGCTGACGGACAAGGACGGCAACAGACTCCGCACGAAGCGCCTGGACTACAACACCAAGGACAGTACCGCCGTGTTCGAGCGCGGTGCCGCGATGAAGGACAAGTCCGGCAACGTCATAGAGAGCATCAACGGTACTTATGACTCGAAGGTCAAGACCTTCACCTTTGAAGACCGTGTTGAGATATACATGGATTCCATCTTTATGAAGACGGACAAGATGACCTACCTCTCCAATGAGGACAAGGCCGTCTTCGGCGAGCACACCTTCGCCTGGAAGGAGGACAATTTCATCCGCTCCGAGGCCGGCTTCTACAACAAGAAGGACAGCACCCTGCAGTTCTCCAAGGATGTGTACGTCAATTCGAAGGATTACGAGGCCTGGTCGGAGGAGGCATATTTCTACCGTCCGCGCAACGAGGTCGAGATGTTTGACAACGTCCGTATCCTAGATACGATGGACAGGATGGTGCTCTTCGGTAACCACGCCCGTTACGAGAGGGATTCAAGCCGCGCCTATCTGATGCGCGACCCGTCCGTGATCTATTACGGAGAGAATGAAAACCACGAGGTCGATACGCTGTTCACCCGCGCGGACACGATGGTCTTCTGGACCGTGCCGATGTGCGATTTCACCTCCGAACAGATAGAGGTAGCCCGCAAGCACCGCGAGGATGCCCTCTTCGACGCTCTGCAGGAACTCCGCACCAAGCAGGCTGAGGAGCGCGCAAAGCAGCTGGAGGAGAGACTCCGTGCCGCCGGCAAGCTGCCGCCTCTTCCGGCGGCGAATGATTCGACAGCGGCTCCGAAGGACTCCATAGCAGCCCCGACGGATTCCACCCTGCTTCCGCCGCCTGTGCTCAACAAACCTTCCCGCAAGGCGGCCGCTGATTCGCTTGCAGCAGCTCCTTCTGATGACCCGGCAGTCTCCTCCGATACGCCGGCGGCTCCTACGGATACACTGGCAGCGGCAGCTCCGACAGATTCGCTTGCGGCGGCAGCGGATTCACTGGCCACAGGTCCCAAGGATTCCACCCTGGTCAAATGCTTCCGCGGCTTCAATCACTGCAAGGTATATCGCACCGACGTGCAGTTCTGCTGCGACTCGATGTACTTCACCGAACTTGACTCGATAGCCGTGCTCTACGGCCGCCCTATACTCTGGAACAATGTCAAGAACCAGCTGACCTCCGAGACCATGCACCTGCTGTTCAAGGACGGCAATATGCATCGCGGCAGCATGCTGACAGACGCCAGGATCACCTCCATGGAGGACACCACGCACTTCAACCAGATCCGAAGCACGGAGATGATGGGCTTCTTCGCCGACAACCAGCTCTACAGATATGATGCGCTGGGCGGCGTTTCGGCCATCTTCTACATGAAGAAGGATTCGTCCATCTCCAATGTCAATGTCAAGACATCCAAGTCCCTGACAGCCGTCATAGAGAAGGGTGATGCCAAGAAGATGCTCTATCTGGAGGAAGTCAAGAGTGATGCCTATCCTCTCGCTGAGATCGAGATGGACAAGCAGAGGCTGAAAGGCTTCGAGTGGCGTCCGGACGAGCGCCCTGTTGACAGGTATGCTGTGACTGAGATGCAGATGCCTGAAAGCATCAGGGACAACTACAAGGATCTCTCCAAGCCTGACTATATCTATACTGACAGGTATTTCGACAAATACATGCGCAATGTCTATAAGAAGATCAGGGAGGACGAACAGAAGCGCCGTGCTGAACAGCGCGAGAAGCAGCGCATCAAGGACTCCATAGCTGTGGCCGATTCGCTGGCCATGGCGGAGGTGGCAATGGCCGATTCATTGCGCGTAGCGGACAGCCTTGCCACCATCGCTGCGGTCGCTGACAGCACTGACTCCACCATTGAGAAGGCCAATCTGACCAGGAAGGAACTGTCCAAGGACTCCAAGGATACCGAGATCTCCGACCGCAAGCTCAGCTGGAAGGAACGCCGCGCCATCCGCAAGGCGGAACGCAAGGCCCGCCGCGAAGCCCGCAGGGCCGCCCGCAAGGCGCGTAAAGCCGCCCGCCGCATCCACGATAAGGAGTTGCAGGTCATCGAGCAGGATACACAAGTCTGATTATCCAGACATATGAATACAAAACAGGCGGCTCACCCGGAGCCGCCTGTTTGCATTTATGCTATGCTCAAATTGTCTTAGCCGAGGAAGGAGATCAGTACGCCGGCAGCGACTGCGGAACCGATGACGCCTGCGATGTTGGATGACATGCAGTAGTTGAGGACGTGGTTCTTCGGGTCGTACTTGGTGCTGATGCCGTTGCATACGCGGCTTGCCATTGGCACTGCAGAGAGGCCTGTAGCACCGACGAGAGGGTTGATTTTCTTCTTGGAGAAGAGGTTGAATACCTTGACCATGAGGATACCGCTGGCGATGCTCAGCGCGAATGCGAGGAAGCCGCCGACAACGATGCCGATGGTCTGGAGGTTGAGGAATGCGTCAGCTGTCATAGTACCACCCACGCAGAGACCGAGGAAGATGGTGGCGGCGTTCATTATGCCGTTGGAAGCGGCATCGAAGAGGCGGTCCGTGTCGGCGCCGATCTCCTTGATGAGGTTACCGAACATCAGCATACCCACGAGCGATACGGCTGTAGGGACGAAGATGGCCACGATGGTGGTGACTGCGATAGGGAAGATGATCTTCACTGCGCGCATGTTCTTGATCTCATATTTGCTCGGATAGAGCTTGTCCTGCTCCTTCATGTTGATCTTGAGCTCCTTCTCGCTGCAGAATATCTTGACTACGAGAGGGATGATCACAGGCACGAGAGCCATGTAGCTGTAGGCTGCGATGGCGATAGGGCCGAGGAGGTGAGGGGCGAGCTTGATGGTGG
Source organism: Bacteroidales bacterium (assembly GCA_024398365.1). GTDB lineage: Bacteria > Bacteroidota > Bacteroidia > Bacteroidales > UBA932 > Cacconaster. The sequence goes on from JAKSJG010000054.1 coordinate 10,310, forward strand.
TGAAGATGGCTGTAGGGCCGTCAGCGCCGCCGATGATACCGAGGGAAGCGGCCTCCTGAGGGGTGAAGCCGAGGAGGAGGGCGCAGATGAGCACTGCGAAGATACCGAACTGAGCGGCTGCACCGAAGATGGCGAGCTTGAGGTTGCGGAGCATAGGACCGAAGTCAGTCAGCGCGCCGACACCCATGAAGATGATAGGTGGGAGAAGTCCGCTCTTGATAAGTGCGTAATACAGGTATGACATGATGCCGAACTCGTGAGCGATGTCGTGGAGCGGCATGGAGTAAATCGATGTCTGAGTACCGTCTGCGAGGGTTACCATGCCTTCTGCGTTGGCCTGTACCACACCCATGTCGCCGCCCGGGAAGTTGGCGATCAGGACACCGAATGCGATAGGGACAAGCAGCAGCGGCTCGTACTTCTTGACGATGCCGAGGTAAAGCAGGCCGAATGCAATCAGGTACATCAGCAGGAACGTAGGTTCTGCTGCGAGACTGCTGAAGGCAGTCATCTCATAGACCCTGTTCAATATATCACTGAATCCGTTCATGGCAATTACTTGTTACGTGCAATCTTGAAAATGATGTCATCCTCTTCGATTGTGTCACCGTTGGAAGGAATGATGGCTGTGATGGTGCCGTCGAAGTCCGCGCAGACTGCATTCTGGACCTTCATGGCCTCGATGTAGCCGAGGGTGTCACCGCGCTTCACCTGGTCGCCCACCTTGTGAGGGGTTTCGGAGTTGGACTTGGTGAGGAAGAATTTGCCTGACAGAGGTGCAGGGACGTCCTCGCCTTCGCCGGCAGGAGCTGCGGCAGCGCCTTCGCTCTTGGCAGGGGTGGCGTCGCCGTATGCCACGTCGAGCTTGTATGTCTTGCCGTCGAGGTTGACGGTGATGACGTTCGGCATTGCTGCAGCAGGGGCTGCACCGGCCTTCTTCTTCGCGAGGTCAGCCTCGAATTCGGCCTTGGCCTTGCCGCTGCGGAAGTTTTCGTACTGCTCAGGATGCATTGCGAACTCGAAGAGTTCCTCGTCATCCTTGCCTGTATCCCAGCCTTTTTCCTTCATCTTTGCCCTGAACTCGTCGAGGCAGTCAGGGAAGTTGGCCTGAGGGTCTGTCTCGAGGAACTTGCGGCCCTGTGAGAGGGCGAGTTCGCGGAGTTCGTCGTCAACCTTGCCGGGGAGCTTGCCGGCCTTGCCGAGCACCATATCCCAGATTGTGTCAGGGAATATCTCCCAGCGGCCCTTGCCCTTCTCCATCTGGATGACGTTCATCAGGGAGAGGTTCTTCACGTACTGTGAGAACGGAGTCACGAGGCAAGGATAGCCGACCTTAGGCCATACATATGCCACTTCGTCGAAGAGCTTGACGAGAAGCTCGTCGGTGGTGAGAGGCTTCTGGTTGTTCTTTTCCTTCCACTTGTTGAGCTGCTTGAGGTTGTCCTCGAGGTCGGTCATGAGCGAACCCATCATACCGCCAGGAAGACCCGGCTTGATGAGGAGGGAGTTGTCGATGCGGTTGAGCTTCGGGCAGTAGTAGCCGAGGAAGTCGTCCATCATCTTCTGGATCTTGGTGCGGGTCTCCATATATGCCTCCATATTGATTTCCTTTACCTTGAATCCTGCGTCCTTGAGCATTTCCTGCACTGCGATCACGTCAGCGTGGCCTGTACCCCAGGAGAGAGGTGACATTGCAACGTCAATGATGTCGCCGCCGTTCTTGCAGACTTCGAGGATGGAAGCCATGCTGAAACCAGGACCTGAATGTGAGTGGTACTGGATGACGATGTCGTTCTTGATGCCCTTGATACCGGCAACGATCTTGCCAAGCATTGCAGGGCGGCCGATACCTGCCATATCCTTGAGGCAGATCTCGTCAGCGCCGGCCTCGATGAACTGCTTTGCCAGGCCGACATAGTATTCAACTGTATGAACCGGTGAGTATGTGATGCAGAGGGATGCCTGTGTGGTCATTCCGGCTTCCTTGGCGTAGCCGATGGAAGG
>JAKSJG010000055.1 GCA_024398365.1 Bacteroidales bacterium
CCCAGGCTGTAGATGAACGGAGAAAGCGCCACTTCAGGCGTCAGGGCGAACTTTCTGCCGATATATGTACCATTGCTGATAAAGCCGAACTTCAGGGTGCAGTCGCACTTGACTCCGCACGAGAGCAGGCCATAGACGCTGATCCCCGGATTGAGCTGCAGGCCGGTTGCAGCATATATGGTGCCCGTGAGGCCCCCTATATGAGGCTCGGGCAAACTCACGTCACTGGACGAATTAGGTTCCAGAGAATGACGCACCGTGATGCCGTCGCCCCTGTTGTATGACAGGCCGAAGCTGCCGAGATCCTTCGAATAAGTGAGGCTGGTCTGGAATTCCAGTTCTCCTCCGACGCCCAGCTTTCCCCATATCTCCAGCTGCGGAATGCATATGAAGCCCGGAGCCACGACGATCGGGGTGAACTTGAGCGTGATGAAATGGAAACTCTCATCCAGGCTGGCCTCGCCCTTGATGGAGAATGAAGCGTTGATCTCAATCTTTGGCTTGCAGACCATGTGGATGTACTGGAACTCGCCGTGAACGATGCCGAGCGCTGCCTTCATCCCGAGGCTCATCCTGGCGCCGACAGTCATCTCGCAGCCGCGTCCCTCCAGGGTCTTGCTGAGGCTCGGAGTGGTAAAAGTGTGATTGACCGCAGCCCTGGTAGCGAGCAGCCTCCCGGTCGTCTGCGCATCGAAAACCAGGTCTCCTCTGCCGTCCAGACTGAATTCCACAGGATTGCCATAGCGGTCCACTATGCTCTCGATCTGGCTTGCGTCTATCTCGAAGCCACCGTCCTTCAGTTCATTGCCTGCCTCGTCATACAGCGGCGTGCCGGCCACGAGCTCCTCGAAAGGAGCCGCGACATTCGGATCCGACACCGCCCAGATCTCGAAATGATCGGGATCCAGCTGCTTGCAGCTCTTAATCTTCAACAGCGCGCCTTTCGGCATGTCGCTGGTATATTGGTCGAACAGCAGCCAGTTACCCACCGCCGGCTGAAGATCGCGGTGTACTATAGCCGTCACCTCAGGGGCCAATACTGCGCCGGACGGGCCTTCGAGATACTGACCGTCCGTGTAAATGCGGCTGTTCGAGATATTTGTGATCTGAATGAGCTCCAGCTTGTCGGCGGTCATCACGGTGGCATTCGGCTTCAGCACGGACTTTGCGCCCGGGATCTGCAACTTGCTGTCGATGTCGCCCACTGTGTAGAGCACTCCGCTGCAGAGCTCCTTGCCCATCTTTGTCCCTGACACTTTGACTATGCGGTCCCCGGACTTGGTTACGAAAGTGATCTCGAAACCCTTGGTATAGTTGCGCGCTGGCACAATAAGGTAGAACGGCCTGACCTCCCCCGCTTCGAGCGTCAATCCATCCTCGCCCAGATCGAGGGTGATGATACCGCCCTGCCCCGAAAACTCGGCTGACGGAGTGCTGCCGGACCATCTGATGACGGCCTGGCCGCTCACGCTGCTGCCGCTCAGGTCGCGGAACTCGATGCTGCGCAGCACGGTCGCCTGCTCGAAGCACATGCCTGTTTTGAGGATGGACATCACATTGGTGAAGCGCACGCCCGTGGCCCGGCTGCCGCGTCCCACCATAATGTTGGCCTGAGGATCGGCCTGCGGCACGCCGTGTCCGCTCACAAGATGCTGCACGGCCGGAAAGATGAATGAGATCTCCGTGCCGTTCGAAGTGGCATTGGCCGAATAAGGTGACAGGGCCACCAGATCGCCTGCCGGGATGTCGCCCGCGGACTTGAACTCCGCAGTCTTGCCATCACCTGAAATATCTGCGGCGGTGATGCTGAAGCGCTTGTTTGAAGCGCCGGCTCCGAATACGCTGATGGCGTCTCCATCCTCCCAGAAGGATTCCACCTTCACGCCGGGATTGTCGATCAATATGGCTCTGGTGGAATTGTCGCTGATAAAGGCGGTAAGCGAGTTTGCGCCGGATGCCGGATTTTGTGTCTCGTCCTGCTTCATGCATGAGCAAAGCAATGACAATGCGCAAAGAATAAATACAGTCTTTTTCATGGTCATCCTCATTTAATCCCAGTCAATATGGTCACCATAGCCGTAGTCATCCCCGGAAAGGGCAACGTCGGCATCGGCGACGGTGAATGATGTGCGTGAAGTGCTGGTGTACGAGTCAAGGTCGGAAACCACGGTCACCGTGGCCTTCCTTGCCTTGTCGGAATCCTTGCGGGCGGTGGAGCTGAGCTCCAGCGTGGCATTGTCTATACGCTTGACGTTGAGCCAGTCAGCATCAGTGGAAGGAGTCCAGCTTATGCAGTTGGTACGGATGAATATACGTATGGTCTCCCCCGCCGGATTCAGAATCACGGGCTTGCCGTAGAGCTCGGTGGACATAATCACGCGGCTCTCCTGACGGACAGTCAAAGTATGGCTGTAAGTGCTTCCGGCCTTGATTGTGACGGTGCAGACACGCGGCTGGCAGTAGTCGCAATCCCCGTTGTCAGTGCGAGGGGAGAACTCGTCCACGAGTATGACGAGTTCGTAGCCGTAATCTTCGCCCTTGGTGATATTGGTATGGCACCAGGACGAATCGCTGGTTGCAGTCCAGTCGGAGATATTGGTCTTTATCTGGAAATTCCGTCCCTGTTCCGGGCTGGTGGTGTTGTATTCGGCCGGTATGTCCGCGGTGAAGAATGGCTTGTCGTCGTCTTTCTTGCCTCCATTCTCACCATTTCCACCGGGATTGGCAGGGTCGTCCGGATCCGGTCCTACGCAACCCGCGAACAGGAATAATGCGAGAAGAGACATTAGCAGATGTATTTGTTTCATCTCTTTTCTTTTTAGTCCAATCGTTTGCAATATAAGGATTTATATTGATTATTCCAAAATCCTCTATTGCCAACATTTTTGTAACTTGCAGCCGTAAATCAAAAACAGGGACTGATATGCCAAAGAAATCGAAAGAAGTGAAAATGTATCTGAGGATAAGGAACCTCTGCGGCCTCCTTGGAATGATATTGCCTTGGATCGCTCTGTTCTCGGCTGGAATTGCCGAGCACCCGAGCCCTGAATGGTGGTGGAGCATATCTGCGACATATTACCAGAGTCCGGCTCTGGTCGGCGTGCTTGTACCCGCTGCCATCGTACTGATATCCTACATAGGCTATGACGACAAAGACAACATCATAACCACTCTCAGCGGCATTTTCGGCCTCGGCATTGTGCTGTTCCCATGCAAGGTCAGCTGGATTCCTGCCGGGACGCCAGTCGGGTTCTTCCAAGTGCCGATGGAAATCTCGCACATCATACATTCATGCTGCGCAGCGATATTCTTCACCCTCATAGCCATCAACAGCATATTCCAGTTCACACAGTCCGGCGGTGCAATGACGACTCAGAAAATAAGGCGCAACCGCATATACCGCACATGCGGCTGGGGCATGATCATCCTGATGGGTATATTCGCCATTGTCAAGTTAATCGGAGCACCGGGCTATCTGGTGATGATCATCGAGATCCTCCTGCTCAGCCTTTTCGGTATCGCCTGGCTGGTCAAGGGTGAGGCCTTCCCGTTCCTCAACGACGACTGGCACAGAGGCGGAAGGCACTCCTTGCCTACCAAATAGGCAGCGAACGCCTCAGCGTGACGGCACGGCCGCCCTTTCCATATCGTACATCTTCTGAATCAAGGTCGGCGACACTATCTCCCGAAACTTGTAGTAATATTGTTTCCGCAGAGCAAGAATCTTCTCGCTCTTGTCGAAATCGCTGAGTATTTTCTGCTCGGCACTTGCTTCAGCATCCTTACCTGCTGCAGGCTGGGCTTTCATGATACGGCCGCATTCCTTTTTGTAATTCTGATACAGAGCGATGAATGCATCGCGGTCAGAATCACCGATCTCAAGCTGTCGGGCAACACGCACGGCAGCCATATGGATCATCTTCTGCTGATTTTGCGGTTGAGCGTAAGTACCGATGCTCAAAAAAAATGTAAAAACAATAAGTGTGACAATACGTTTCATATGCTCTATTGATTTATCTCAAGAAAAATGTCGAGTCCGGCCATCTCAGCCTGCCAGGCGAGATATTCCCTCTCGAATCTGATATTGTTTACAGTATGAATTGAATAATATGCCCCGAGCATCAGCACAAGTGCCGCGCACGAATACAACACAAGTTTTCTGCGTCTGCCGATTTCGGCCACCGAGGCCATTGTCCTGTCAAGACTCTTCTCGAAATAGCCTTCAGGGGTAGTCAATTTGATGTCGCTCATCTGTTTATCTCCTTTTCTATCTTTTTTCGCGCTTCGTGATAGCTGACCATAAGTGTATTGGTACTCGATCCGGTAATTCTGCTAATCTGCACGTAATCCAAATCCTCATAATATTTCAGGCTGAATACCTCGCGCTGAAGCGGGCTCATCTGCAGGAAGGCCGAAGAAATGATTTCCGCCACTTTCCCGGATGTGACAGTATCCGTGCCAGCGGGCTCCGAATCGGGTAGATGTTCCATCGGAACCACTTCCCTGCGCTTTCTGAAATAACGGTTGATCTCATTCGTGGCTATCCTGTAGAGCCACGGTTTCAGAGCATCACTGTTGCGCAATTTCCAAAGATTCCTGTACGCCTTGATGAATGTGTCTTGAAGGATATCTTCCGCATCCTCATGCACCAGAACAATCCTGCGGATATACCAATACAGCTGCTGCTGGTACATTCGGGCAATCTCGGGGAATGATAATCTCTGACTACTCATCAGCCGGCTAAGTTAGTGCTTTTTATTCACAGACCGGGCGTATGACCTGTCCATAGCATCGATTGTTTATTTCGTTATTGTTCGTGTATTTCATGTATTGGGAGAAGTACAGGGTGAAAGCATTGCAGGGCTTGCTTTCAGCAAGGGAAGAAGACCAATAATAGCCGTAGAGTCCGGCCAGATATATTCCGGTACCCGTGCGATATCCGGAAGCCGGAAGGAATATGCTGTTGCCGTTGAGACCCGTAACCTTTATCCCGTTCACACCGTTCACCTTCGTCCATTCCGTATTGCACTTGTCCAACAATTCCTGAAATTCCTCACCCGTCGGCATCCTCCACCTGTCTCCCAGTTGCACATGGGCAGCATCATCTTCCGGCAGCAGAGTTACGCATCCATCCTGCGTTCCATAAGTGGGATCCGTACAATACCTGGTCATTGTGGAAGAGGATGCGTTGCACCATCTGTAGCTGCCCCAGGCATAACCACTGGACTTACCATCTTCCCAGGTGTTCTGAGAACCGCCGCTATAGTATGGCGAAACTTCCCCCCATGCATAATAATCGCCATATACCTCCGGAGCATTCGCACCAAGATTGCAGCTGGCCCACTTCACGCTGAGGCCAAGATCCACACACTCCATGCCGCCCGGCTGTATAGGGGCTGAACACTTGAATGAATAGGCCTTCCCCCTCTCGAATTCCTTCAATCCTGAAATATCCATATTACAGATACCGTTCCTGCCCGTCAAGATTACGGCGAGCGTCTTCCCATTCAAGGCGCCGGTCGGAAGCATTGCAAACCATACAGTAAGGACGCCGCCCTCCTCGACCGCAATATTGTCAAGGGCAACAGTACAACTCTTGAGGCTATAGACAGGTGCCATGGTACCATCTGCTAGCGAAAGAGCGGCCTTGCCGGCAAACCAGTCTGAAGCGGACTCCAAGGTCACAGCAGTATATTCATCTGTATGAGGTACGGTGATCTGAATGCGAATCAGACTTATCAGATGCTTGAACCGGAATGTAGTGGTACCTGATGAGGCTGCCACGGCCGAAGCGTACATAAGGTCATAGCCTCCTATATGCTCGAGGCTGTTGTTTGCACTCTGAGTCTGCCCAAGAAATGAAAAACCAAGACTGTCCCGGCTGTCAGCAATCACCCTGCCGAACGGATAATAGGCTGCATATTCCCGGCCTTCCTTGAGTGCCCACACACCTCCGTCAAAACTGGCAACCCTGGGGTCCGAATCAATTTCCGTCATCTCGTAATTGGACTGTACAGTCCTGCCATCCATCGGTATCACCCCTATAACATCCCCTGGCTTCCATTCGAATGCCGGGGCGCTGTCTCCGTTTTGAGTGATTGCCGTACGGGTAAAACCAGAGTTACAGATAAGATCATCCGCACACGCTGCAACAGTGTGCGAATCCATGTATGTCCCTTCCTGTTCTTTCGTGCAGGAACACATTGCGGCCACTACAGCCATCCATAATACTATTCGTTTCATTTTTCCCAATTAAAATCTTCTCCGACACCGACAGGGTCGCCGCCCGTACAGCCGCCGCTAATGAGCGAACCATCGCCAATGCAGCCCAGAGAACTTTGGCACAGGACTCCTGTCAGGAGCATCTCCGATACCTCCATGGCCGGATTGTAATAACATTTGTTTTTCATAACATATATAAGATTCGTTCACAGACGGTTTCTTAATACAATACAACCACTTTTTTTCAGTCATAAGACTATTTTGACTAACTTTACGCCAAGAAAGAATTACCACGTAACATGAAAAAGAATCTGCTATATATCCTGACACTGGCCGCATTGGCCATCTCCTGCCAGAAGGAAATACCTGTGACAGGCATCACTCTCCTGCCCGAATATCTCGAATTGATGGAAGGTGAGACATCCAATGTATGGGCAAGCCTCATACCGGAGGATGCGACTGACAGATCCGTCATCTGGGCATCCACCGACGAGAACGTGGTCATTGTCAACAAAGGCATAGTCACCGCCGGCGAGGCAGGACTCGCCCAGATCACAGTTTCGACAATGGATGGCCTCTACAGTGCGACCTGCCTTGTGAGAGTGATGGCGATGCATGAGGCGGTGGACATGGGCCTCAGCGTGAAGTGGGCTTCGGTGAACATATTTGCGGAATCGCCCGAAGACCGCGGAGATTATTTCGCATGGGGAGAAATAGCGTCAAAGCCATCCTTCACCTGGAACAACTATCAATGGGGCGAGAAGGACGAAAATGCCAAGCCCCTCTGCGGCATGACCAGATATAACGGCGATGTGGAAGGCGGAGACAATCTTTCCGTCCTCCTGCCGGAAGATGATGCCGCCACAAAAATATGGGGCCATGTATGGCGTACTCCAACTATTGACGAGTTCAAGGAACTGTTCGACCCCAATAATTGTATAGTACAGTGGGATGAAAGCAGGAAAGGCCTGGTAATCACCAGCAAACTGACTGCAAATTCAATTTTCCTCCCGGCAGCCGGTTATTGCGATGGCAACACGCCTGCAGGTATCGGAGAAAAACTCAGATACTGGTCTTCCAGCCTCTACACACCGGATCCCACAAATGCCAGGTACATATACGTCTATAACGGAGATGTCTTCCGCGACAGGACTTCCCGCCACATCGGTCTGCCAATACGTGCCGTAACTGAATAATCTTAATTATTACATATGAGAAAAATTTTTAGAATATCGCTTCTGGTGACAGTGCTCCTGTCGAGCCCTTCGTTGCTTTTTGCCGAAGACATCAGTCTCAGCAAGGCGAAGGAAGTCGCAGAGATGTTTTTCACCAAATCAGGCCAGGCCTACACCCGTGCAGGCAGCACCCTGACCCTCGTCAATGCTGCCGAAGTGGCACAGACACGCGCCGGATCGGCCCCGGCATTCTACATTTTCAACCGCGCAGAAGGAGGCTTCGTCATCGTATCGGGCTGCGACGCGGCAATGCCGATCCTTGGCTATTCGTTCGAGAACAAGTTCGGTGACATCAACGACATGCCGCAGAACCTCTCCAGCTGGCTTGATTTCTACAGAGAACAGATCAATGACCGCAGGGCATCCGGCGTCAAGACCACCGAAAAGGAACTCGCACGCTGGAAGGACGCGATGGTAATGACCCGCGCCGACGGAGTCCCTCAGCAGGTCGATCTCCAGACCCCTGACTTCAACCAGGGCAAACCATACAATATCTACTGCCCTCTTGACACATTAGGCAAGAAGACCATCGTTGGCTGCGTGGCAATCGCCATCTCCGAAATTGTAGCATATTACAAGTACCCTGACGCAGGTCACGGCACCCTTCCGGCTTATACCACCAGGGGCATCAACATCCCTGCCCGTCCTCTCGGACACAAATACCAGTGGGACAAGATACTGCCGACCTACAAGAGCGGCGCATACACGGATGAGCAGGCTGACGCCGTAGCTACACTCTGCTACGATATAGCAGTGATGATCAAAGCTGCGTTCGGAAGCAGCGCCACCTCAGGCTACACCAACCGCGCATCATACCTCGCCGACTACATGGGCTACAGCAAGGGCATGATCAAGGAAGGCCGCAGCTATTCCACCGCTGAAGAGTGGAAGGCCCTCCTCAGGAAATCCATTGACGCCAAGAAGCCTGTCCTCTTCTCGGGATCCAACTCATCATCAGGACACGCATTCGTCATTGACGGATATGACTCATACGACCGCTTCCTCGTCAACTTCGGATGGAACGCGAGCAGCAACGGATACTATCAGATCGATGCGTTCGGCAGCTTCACGAAGAGCCAGACGGCGTTCCTCGGTGTCAATCCGGACGACGGACTCGACTATCAGGAGAATCTGGTCCTGGTAAGCACCACCCAGAGCGGCATCAGCTACAATGGCATCCAGTACTATTCCGGCAAGATGTCACCGGGCCAGAACGTTACGGTATATTTCGGAGCAGTGCAGAACAACGGTACAAAGACCGCCAACAACATCGTGATGAACATTGCATACTGCAACAAGAACGGTGAGATCAAGGGCTGGTGCCTGGACAGTGACTTCACCAAATCATCCCTCTCATCAGGCAGTTATACCTGGTGGACATCCGCCAAGTCACTCAAGATACCGAAAGGCATCACCATTGAGCGCGGCGACTATCTGGAAGCATTCTACAAGACGGACCGCGTTCACGAATGGACCAGATTCGGATACAGCAAGGCCACCGGCACCAAGATGGTCGGCAGGCTGCCGTGCCATATCGAAGAGTTCTCCACATTCGACTACGACAAGGCGACAGACATCGTCACCATCCAGACATTCGCCCCTACAGCTTCGACCTGGGATATCTATGATTCCAACAACGAATCGGTGAAGGCCACCTCCGGAGCGAAGATGACACGCGGCAAGATCACCTTCAAGAGAAGCAATCTGCTCTCTGGCAAATACAAACTCGTATCCAAGAGCGGTGACCAGACACTTGAGCTGGAAATAATCCTTTAATCGAAGTGCACAATGAAAAATAAGATATTAATTGCAACGGCAGCCCTCGCTGCCCTCAGCCTGGCATCCTGCCAGCGTTTCGCCGAAGGTCCTGTTCCGGCAGCCGGCAACAGCTGGACACTGACCATCTCCTGCGCGGGAGACGACACGAAGACGGACATTTCCGGAGAGAAGGTCGTATGGAGCGCAAATGACAAAGTTTGGCTCACCGACGGCAACAAATCCACCATCGTCACGATACCGGCCGCCTACAACGGCTGCACCACGGCTGACATCATTGTCACCGGCCTCAGCCAGGATTCGACCATCTATGCCACTTATCCGGCAAATGACAACAACGACATCTACAAGGACGGCGTAGTGGTGGAAGTACCTACAGTCCAGGACGGCTCGTTCGGGTCAGCACACATAGCCGTAGGCCAGAAGCTTCCTGACCAGAGAGAGCTCCTCTTCAGGAACTCCACCGCCATCCTCAAGTTCAGCCACCATCAGGAGGACATCAAGGACATCCAGATACGCAACATCAACCTCGCCTTCAGCGGCACATACACCATCGATCCGGCCACCGGAGAAAGGGACAAGAAGATGGTCACAGACCGCACCGTCCGCCTGACCATGAGCGGCACCTCCGACAAGTACATCGCTGTGATGCCGGGCTCAATGGCGAAGAACTCAAAGTTTGTCTTCGTCACAGTTGACGGCAAGTTGGGAAGCATTGCGACCTCGACATCCAACTCCCTCGAAAGGAACAAGATCTACGACCTGGGCAATATCGACGACAAGGTCACATATTATGGCACGGCAACCGACCTTGGCGCGATTGAAACTGCAAACTGCTATCTCGTTCCCGGCCCTGGCGTATATAAGTTCAAGGCGGTCAAGGGCAATTCCATCGAACCTGTATCCGACGTCACCTATGCGGAACTCATCTGGGAGTCACTCAACACGACAACGACTCCGAACATAATGTCCATCATTTCCGAGGTGGCATACAGCGACGGTTACGTTTATTTCCGTGTTCCTGACAATGCAAAGGACGGCAACGCCCTCGTCGCCCTCTACGACAAGAATGGCGAAATCGCATGGAGCTGGCACCTCTGGGTGCTCAAGGACGGCATCACCGACATTTCACTTGATGATGGCACAGGCACGACCAGCGGCGCCATACTTATGGACCGCAACCTCGGTGCGGTAACCGCCACCAAGGGCAAGGCAACATCCAACGGCTTCCTTTACCAATGGGGTCGAAAGGATCCTTTCACAGGCTGCGCATCACTCTCCGCCAACACCATGATGGTCACCAAGGGTATCTATACACTGGCCGCCATTGCACGTACTGATGACAACGGCACGATAGAATACTCCATCGCCCAGCCTTATCAGTTCTTATACAAGGACAGCAAGGACTGGCTCATCGCTCCTGATGCAACACTGTGGTCCGCCAGCGCCAAGACCGTATATGACCCTTGCCCTCCGGGATACCACGTGCCGTTTGCAGATGCTCTCGACGGACTGAAGGGCAAATGGGACGCCACCAACAAGGGCTGCTCCGCCACCGTCAACGGCAATGAGATATGGTTCCCTGCCGGCGGCAACCGTAAATCCAGCAGCGGTGCAATCAACAACGGCGGATCCATTGGTTATTATTGGTATGACATAAACACCAGCACTGCAAGCAAGGGAAATGTCTGGAAATTCTCCTCAACCACATTCGGACTGGACACCACATCCACAAACGGACTGTGCTGCGGCTTCGAGCTGAGATGCCAGAAGACAGCGACTGTCGGCGACAAGCAGACCCTGATTGTCAAGTTCGACACCGCAGAAGACAACATGTATGTTTACTCTCCGATCATTTCGAGCAGCGGATACTCCGATGCCAAGGTATTCTGGTCCGGCGACTTCTCCGAGACCCTCGAGAACGGAAAGTGGAAGCAGTACATCTACAAGGCATCCGGATCCTACTCATTGACAGTGACAGGATATTCCATCAGCAACGTCTCGCTCAAGACACTTGACGGAGTCAAATCAATAGACATCTCTAACTTCTAAAGAACGGAGGAACGCAACGTGAAAAACAATTATACATCCCCTGAAATGCTCGTTGTGAAGCTCTCTCCCGACACTGTCCTCGCCGCCAGCGGCACCGGCAGTTTCGAAGACTTCGGCTCCGGCACATTCAATTTCTAGATAATGCAGAGCCCCGGCAAACAGCCGGGGCTCTTTCATTTAATTCTAACATTACTGCCTCACCCCTGCTTCGCACGTCGCGCGAACACACGCGCCAGCAGAGCGCCGCTGATGTTGTGCCAGACGCTGAAGACGGCGCCGGGAACGGATGCCATCGGCATTGCGGCGAAGTGCAGGCCGGCAAGGCTGCAGGCCAGGCCGGAATTCTGCATTCCCACCTCAACGCTGACGGCGGTGGACTGAGGCTCAGGCATCTTCAGGACGCGCGCCACGGCATAGCCCAGGCCGTAGCCGCTGAGATTGTGAAGCATCACCACCAACACCACGGTCAGGCCGCAGACATGCAGCTGAGCGGCATTTGCGGAGACCACGGCAATCACGATCAGCGTGATGACCAGCGTTGAGAATGCAGGCAGATAAGGCGTCAGCTCGGAGGCCAGCTTCGGCAGGAAACGTTTGGCCACCAGGCCGAGCGCCACGGGCAGTATCACCACCTGCACGATGGACAGGAACATGCCCCAGAAATGCACAGGGACAATCTG
>JAKSJG010000056.1 GCA_024398365.1 Bacteroidales bacterium
GCAAATTTTTCTGCAACAATTTTCGGAAATTTAACATTCCGCACATTTCGGCAACATGGATTCTGCATCTGGTTGCCGTTTTTCTTTATCCTTTCTGATGATTTTCCCGAAAATTGGCGAAAAGGCATATAAGATCTTCCGTAACACAAAAACTTTCGAAGGAGGGAAATGGCCCATCTGCCATATATAACACCCATATTTCCAAATATTTCGAGATTATGTTGTGCTTTTTCACAGATAATCTTTTTGTTATCCTGTAAAACAATCGTAAATTCGCAAAATTTTTTACACCAACACATATAATGAAAAGAGTATCAAGATTATTTTTGGGAGTGCTATCAGTCATAGCACTTTGCGTCCTTTCTTCCTGTGAAAAAGAGGAGAAAAAAGAATATAACGAAGACGAGGTAAGGATTGAAGCACTAAAAGCAGCGCTTTCTGAGTCCAAGGTTGAGTTAGTAAGCGAGGAAAAATATACACTGACAGAAATGGCCGACTTATTGTATGGGAAGCCGAACTCTGATTTAGTTACTTTGAAACCAGATGATGCCAGGGAACAGTTCATCAAAAGAAATCAAGCCATAATTGATTCATATAAGAAAGACACTGGCGGAAGTGTATATTCAGTGTACACTCCTTTTTTCCATTCTATAAAATATCGTTACACGTCAACTGATCAAAAGGGGAGACCTATAGAACTTTCCGCTTATATGGTGGTGGGGTCATATATGTTTGATTTTACTGATCAAAACCATATCTATCTGATATGTCCATACACCCATACGAAAGAAGACGAGTGTGCTACAAAAGATGAACTCGCGTTTGAGAAGATGACCTTTTTGTCTATCGACAATCTTTTCATCATGCCCGATGGACAGGGATTCGGAGCTGATGCTGGCAATGTTCAGCCATATATAGACCACAATACGCAGGCCAAACAGTTATATGATGCCCTCATTGCTGGTTTCCACATTTATACAGAAGAATACAACGGGGAAATGGAGGGTGATTGGACCCTTAGGGTAATAGGTGCTTCCCAAGGAGCCGGAGATGCCATGGCTGTTCACAAGTATTTGGACACTAATGGTCGCACTGTAAAATGGCCTGCAATTGGTGATATTTTTATCAGTTACGGAGCAATGATGTGCTTTGAGTATTCATACGTCTGCAGTGGTCCTTATGATCCTGTTTCAACTTTGGAATCCTACTATTCAATTCGCGAACTGGAATTCCCATGTGTCATTCCGCTGGTTATCAAGAGCATGCTCGAATGCAACCCTGAACTTAGCAAGAAATATGATGAATCAAATTTCTATTCTGCTGCATACAATCAACGAAAAGCCGAATATGATATGATATACAGAGACAAAACGATGAAAACAAGCGACCTGAATAAAAAACTTGCTGAGGATTTGAACACAGAGGCAGATAAGAAGATATTATCAGGTGATGATCATGTATTCATTGACAGAATACTTTGCCCTTCTGTTCTGGATAAAAACTCACAGATATATAAGGACTTTATGGCTTGCCTGAAAAAACAGGACCTTACGACGGGTTGGAAGCCAAAGACAAAGACTTTTCTTTATGCAAGCAATGGAGACAAAACAGTTCCTCCAATCAATACTACAAAATTGGCGGAACTCTTCATCAGTAACGGAACTTCCTGCGAAGTAGACTGGGAAATGACGGATCAGGGGCATATATTTACATGTGGAAAATTCATGTTGCTTCCGTGGTAATTACTTGATTCCATATTCATAGAAAAATTCTCTGGTAACAACTTTTTTACCAGAGAGTTTTTTTTAAAAGTTCTCCTAAACCGATTGAATTAAGCTAATGCCAATAACTCTTTCAGTCCAGCAAAAGGTAGTGTTTACAGTCCTTAAATTTCATCTGTCTGCATCTGTGAAGACCGGCCGAGACGATGAGGAGGAGCGCGGCGCAGCCGCGCTCCTCCTTTGCGCTCGAGGGCTCGATTGTTGTCTATTCGTCAAACAGCACCGATTCAACGGTGGTCTCCAAACCATCCATTGCTGATATCCAGTAACTCCACGCTTCCGGATCGGGCCGTTTCGACTCGTCGTATTCACCTGCCTCTATCTCACGGCAACGCTCACTTTCAGCCTGCATCCTGTAGCAGGCGCGGCTCCGGATCTCGGGGCCGCCTTGATTTTATCGTAGAATGGGTGCCGACTACCCACGCTGGAGGGCCTCCAGAGGCCATTCCTCGGCACCCATCCGCACCCATCCGCGGACGCACGCCGAACACCCGCCAGCTCTCTCGCCGGACGCTCGGACGCCGACACGCCAGAAGGCTCTACCCGCGTGCCGGCACGGCGAACCCTTGCGTTAGTTCCGCGTCAGGGCTTCTGCCGGCTGGAGTTTGGCGGCGGATATGGCGGGCGCAAGACCGGCGGTGACGCCGACCGCAAGCGCAGTGGCCATACCCGCCGCAAACATTTCAGCCGACAGGCTGATGTCCACCGCCTCCGCGGGGATGAGCAGGCACAGAACCCAGGTCAGACAGAGACCCGCCAGACCGCCTGCGGCGCTCAAAATGGCCGCTTCGCAGACATATTGCACGGCGACACTCCATGCCGGGGCTCCCAGAGCCATTTGAAGGCCTATTTCCGGCGTTCTCTCGCTCACGTTGACAAACATTATGTTCGCGATGCCGAAACCTCCTATGAGCAGGGAAAACGCCCCTATTATCCATCCCAGCCTGGACAGCATCTTCATGAGCCCGTCCATCTCCTCCATGACGAACGACAGCCTGTTCACCGCGAAATTGTCCTCAGCTCCCGCTTCGATACGGCGCGTCCTGCGCAGGGCGAGGCGCAGATACTCCTCCGCATCCGCTCCGAAACTGCCGGGCTGTACGCTTATCACGCTGCGCTCGCACTCCAGGCCGGAAAGCTTGCGCGCCAGGGTATATGGTATGACCGCCGCGTTGTCTATGTCCGCAATGCCCACGCTGTTGATGCCGCTGCGCTCGAAACGGCCTATGACAGGCACGCTGATGCTTCCTACGGTCACATAGCCGTTGTCACATTCCTCGGAGGCATCCGCCCCGAGAATGGCTGCATATCCTCCGTCCCTCAGCTCCGCTTCCGTGAAGCCGCGGCCCGAACTGAGGCCGTTGCGTATGAGCGAGCTCCAGTCTCCATCTACAGCCACGACCCTGCCGTAGCAGGCCGCATAGCACAGTCCCCGGCTCTCCGGCCTGTCCTCCAGCAGATCGCGGTACTCGCGCCATGATACTTCCGGCCGCGAGACATATTTCCACCATCTGAACACCCCGTCCTCGTTGAGGTCCGGCTCCATCGGCGTCTTCTCCACAAAGAGGGCGTCTCCGCCGAACTGCTCTATGCCCTCCCTCATTGTCTTCTGTATGGACTGCGTTATCGCGCCTGCCGCGCTCACGCAGAATATGCCCACACTGATTCCCGCCAGCGACAGGAAAGTCCTGAAACGGTCCTTCCCCAGCTGACCCATTGCCATACGCACGCTTGAGAGGGCAATGCCAGCCGGCCTGCCTCTCCTTCCCTTCAATCCCTTCATAATCTCTCCCTACAATCCTGCTTTCTTCTTTAATTCCCTGATTAAGTCGAATGCGTCCAGCGGCGACATACTGTTGATGTCCGCATTCTTGAGTTGATCCTTGATTTCCAGCAGCAGCGGGTCGTCCAGCTGGTAGAGCGACAGTTGCATCGGCTGCTGTTTCTTTTTAGGAGCTCCGGTCCCGTTGTCCTCACGGGTGGCCTCCAGTTCACGTAGCTTGCGCTCGGCGCCCACGACCACGTTGGACGGCATTCCGGCCAGACGGGCCACGTGAATACCGAAGCTGTGGGCCACGCCTCCCTCGCAGAGCTTGCGCAGGAAGATGACCTTGCCGTCGGTCTCCTTGACGGCGATGTGCCAGTTGTGCACACGCTGATACTTCTCCTCAAGCTCGTTGAGTTCGTGGTAATGCGTTGCGAAAAGGGCCTTCGGATGCGGCTCCGCCTTGCTTGCGGAGCTGTGCGTACCGTGCAGATATTCCACGATGGACCAGGCTATCGACATGCCGTCGAATGTGCTGGTGCCGCGGCCGATCTCGTCCAGGAGCACGAGGGAGCGCTCGGAGAGATTGTTGAGTATGGTGGCCGTCTCGAGCATCTCCACCATGAAGGTGGATTCGCCGCGCGAGATGTTGTCCGATGCCCCGACTCTGGTGAATATCTTATCTACAATGCCAATCTTCGCCTCCCGGGCAGGCACGAAGCATCCCACCTGGGCCAGGAGCACAATCAGCGCCGTCTGCCTCAGGAAGGCTGATTTACCGGCCATGTTAGGGCCGGTGAGAATCATTATCTGCTGGTCCGCGTTGTTGAGGTAAAGGTCGTTCGGGACATATTCCTCACCCGGATTCATCAGGGTCTCGATGACAGGGTGACGTCCGTCCTTTATCTGTATCTTCAGCGAGTCATTGACCGCCGGACGGCAGTAATTGTTCTCCCTTGCAAGGAATGCGAAGCCGGCCAGGCAGTCGAGCTCGGATACGGCTCTCGCATTGGCCTGCAGCACACTGATGCGGCTGCGTATGTCCTCCACCAGGGCTGCGTAGATCTCCGCCTCTATGCGGAGAATCTTCTCCTCCGCGCCGAGAATCTTCTCCTCGTATTCCTTGAGTTCCGGGGTGATGTAACGCTCGGCGTTGACCAGGGTCTGCTTGCGTATCCACTCCTGAGGGACCTTGTCCTTGTGTATGTTGCGTACTTCGAGGAAATAGCCGAAGACGTTGTTGTAGCTTATCCTGAGCGAAGGTATGCCGGTGGCGTCCTTCTCCCTCTGCTGTATCTGCAGCAGTATGTCCTTGCCGTGAGAGAGCACGTCGCGCAGTCCGTCAAGCTCGTCGGACACTCCGGAGGCTATCACGTCTCCCTTGCCGATCTGGGCAGCGGCCTCCGGCAGTATGGTCCGCTCTATCCTGCTGTAGAGTTCGTCGCATATGTCCAGCCTGTCGGCAAATGTCTTCAGCACCTTGCCGGTGAGCATGCCCTTGACGTTGCGTATGCTGTTGAGGCCCCTGGCGAGCTGCAGCGCCTCCCTCGGGGAGAGCCTGCCTGCGGCGGCCTTGGAGATGATGCGCTCCATATCGCCGATGTCACCTATGGCGGCACGTATGCCGTCCAGCTTCTCGTCATTGCCCAGCAGGGCGGAGATCACGTCGTAGCGCGCATTGATGGCATCCACGTCCTTGAGCGGCATGGCCAGCCAGCTGCGCAGCAATCGTGCTCCCATAGGGGAACAGCACTTGTCGATGACCTGCAGCAGGGAGACACCCTCCGCTCCTGCAAGCGAATTGAACACTTCGAGGTTGCGCACCGTGAAGCGGTCCATCCATACGAACTCGCCCTCGTCCAGACGGGACAGCGAGCGTATGTGGCCCAGGTCGGTATGGTGGGTCATCTCGAGGTAGAACAATGCGGCTCCCGCAGCGCTGACAGCCAGGTTCATGCCCTCGCAGCCGAAGCCTTTCAGGCTGTCGGTACCCAGCTGCCTGAGCAGCTTGGTGTGGCAGGAGTCATATACGAATGCCCATTCATCCATACGCGTGATGAGTGCCTTGACATTGAATCTGTCCCGGAAGCCATCCACATAGGTGCTCTCCACGAGTATCTCCTTGGGCTGGAGGTCTGACAGCAGCACGTCTATGTACTCGAGCGAGCCTTCGGCCACTTCAAAAGTACCGGTGGAAATATCCAGGAAGGCAATTCCGGCGCTTGGAGCACCGTTCTTGCAGTTGCTTTCGAAACATACCGCCGCAAGGTAGTTGTTCTCCTTCTGGCTGAGTATGTTGTCATTGTAGGCCACGCCCGGGGTGACAAGCTCGGTCACACCGCGCTTGACGAGTTTTTTGGTGAGCTTCGGGTCCTCCAGCTGGTCGCATACGGCCACCTTGTAGCCGGCCTGGACCAGTTTAGGAAGATATGAGTCTATGGCGTGATGAGGGACTCCGGCCAGCGGCGTATAAGTGCCGTTGCCGCTTGCACGCTTGGTCAGCACTATGCCCAGTGCCTTGCTGGCTGCGATGGCATCTTCCCCGAAGGTCTCGTAGAAGTCACCCACGCGGTACAGCAGCAGCGAATCAGGGTATTGGGCCTTGATCTGGTAAAACTGACTTATCAGCGGAGATTCCGCCTGTTTCTTTTCGCTCATATCAGAGACAAAAGTACCTAAAAAATTCGTAGATTTGTAAAAATATAAATATTGGACAATGAAGAAACTGGCTTTTATCTGCACACTTGCAGTATCATTTCTCACACTGACATCGGCCAGGACCTCCCTTGACAAAAGGGTGGCCGCTTTTGAAAAGGATTTCAATTCGCTGGGCGAAGAGCTCAGCTGCATAGGGGCAGGTGCCTCCGTGGTAATTGACGGCAAAATAGTATTCACCGGGACAAGGGGAGTCAACGACCTCGCCCTCAGGCAGGAAGTCACATCCGGACAGTATTTCAGAGTCGGGGACATCGCACGCACCATCCCTGCCATTGCCGTGCTTCAGCTGGTGGACAAGGGACAGGCTGACCTGGGCGCCGACATATCGGACTATCTCGGCTTTGAGCTCCGCAATCCGGCAAGTCCCCAGAAGCCTCTCACCCTCAGGATGCTCCTGAGCAGCACCGCCGGTCTGGACCCTGATGCCCAGCTGACTAACATCTCCATGCTCGATGCCAGGAAAAATCCAGGTTACGCCGAATACTTCCTCCCGGGTGTCAAGGCCGGAGCCAAATACAAGTCAGCGACGGCAGGTTATGTCATCGCCGCCGCAATAGTGGAGAAGATCACCGGAATGCGCTTCGATGACTACGCCAGTGAGAACATCTTCAAGCCTATGGGCATCAGCGCGACCTACGATGCCGAATCCCTGGATGACGCCAGCATGCTCAGCTCCTATGTATGGAGCGCCACAGGCAAGAAATATATCAAGCAGAAACGCATCTACTCGGCTTTTGACACAAAAGGCTACATACTTGGCGAGAGCACGGCCATGCTCAAGCCTGCAGGAGGTCTTGTCATGACCCTCGAAGACCTCACGGTCATGCTGCAGACCTATATGAATTCCATGAAGACTCCTGACGGCAAGTTCATACTCTCAAAGGCGTCAGCCGCTGAATTCCTCAAGCCTCAGCTCAAGCGCAAGAAGACATGCCTGGGCCTGACGGCAGACGCTTCAGCCGTGCCGGACTATATCCTGATGACAGCCACCGGCGTAACTTCAGGTACATCCGCAGCCATATTCTTCAATCTGGAAGAAAAGATAGGAATGGCTGCATTCTGCACCGGATCGCATGACGAAAACGTGGGTGGCGAGCACTTCTGCAAGGACATCCGTAACATATTCACAAAGCATTTCGTAGATTAAAGCCAACAGCAGATGACAGCAGTCAGACCAAAGAAAGCCCTGGGACAGCATTTCCTCACTGACCAGTCAGTGGCTAGGGCCATCGTGGATTCCCTCCAGGGTGGCGGCAAGGTGCTGGAAGTCGGTCCCGGAATGGGCGTGCTGACACAATATCTCCTCGAAAACAAGGACATAGACCTCAAGGTCATAGAGATTGACACGGAGTCCGTGCAGTATCTCCTGGAGCATTATCCGGCTCTGGGCCCAGGCCTTCTGGAGGCGGACTTCCTCAAGATGCCGCTTGAGAAGGTGTTTGACGGCAATTTCTCCGTGATAGGCAATTTCCCGTACAATATCTCCTCCCAGATATTCTTCAAGATACTGGACTACAAGGAAAGTGTCCCTCAGGTTGTCTGCATGATACAGAAGGAAGTGGCCGAACGTCTTGCCGCGCCTCCGGGCTCCAAGACCTACGGCATACTCTCCGTGCTGCTGCAGGCCTGGTATGATATCGAATACCTATTCACAGTGTCCTCAGGGGCGTTTTTCCCACCTCCAAAGGTCACTTCCGCAGTCATACGCCTGAAGCGCAACGGCCGCACGTCGCTGGGCTGCGACGAGGTTCTTTTCAAGAAAATCGTGAAGGCCACTTTCAATCAGCGCCGCAAGACCATACGCAATTCCCTCAAGAGCGCCGGGATCGAGTGTAAAGAAACACCGCTCCTGGCATTGCGCCCGGAGCGGTTGTCTGTGGAAGATTTCGTGGAGCTGACCCTATCCGTTCTTGACAACGGTTGATTTGAGGGCGAGTTCCTCCATCTGTGAATCATCTATCTCTGAAGGTGCGTCGAGCATCACGTCGCGTCCCATGTTGTTCTTAGGGAATGCGATGAAGTCGCGTATTGTCTCCTGACCTCCGAAGAGTGCGCATACACGGTCAAAGCCGAATGCGAGACCGCCGTGAGGAGGTGCACCGAACTTGAATGCGTTGATGATGAAGCCAAACTTGATCTCGGCGTCTTCCTTGGAGATGCCGAGCACTTCGAACATCCTCTTCTGAACCTCAGCTTCGTGGATACGGATGCTGCCGCCGCCGAGCTCTGTACCGTTGAGCACAAAGTCGTAGGCATTTGCGCATACGCGCTCGAGGTCTTCCTTCTTGTCGCTGTAGAACCAGTCGAGATGTTCAGGCTTCGGAGCCGTGAACGGATGGTGCATTGCGTAGAAGCGCTGTGTCTCGTCGTCCCATTCGAGGAGCGGGAAGTCCACCACCCAGAGAGGTGCGAAGTTGTGAGGGTCGCGCAGACCGAGGCGGTTGCCCATCTCGATACGGAGTACGCCGAGCATTGTCTGTGCCTTGCGCTTTGCGCCGCACATCACGAGCATGAGGTCGCCCGGATTTGCCTGAGCTGCGCATGCGATGGATGCCAGGTCTTCTGCTGAGAAGAATTTGTCAACTGAGGACTTGAATGAGCCGTCAGCATTGTACTTTATATAAACGAGGCCCTTGGCTCCCACCTGAGGGCGCTTCACCCATTCGGTGAGCTCGTCAATCTGCTTGCGGGTATATTCTGCAGCACCAGGGACGCAGATGGCACCTACGTATTCGCAGTCGTCGAATACTGAGAAGTTGTGGCCGTGGGCTTCCGGAGTGATCTCGTGGATCTCCATTCCGAAACGGATATCAGGCTTGTCGCTTCCGTAGTTGTCCATGGCGTCATACCATGTCATGCGAGGCATAGGGTCAGGAATCTCGACGCCGATGACATCCTTGAAGAGCTTGCGCATCATTCCCTCGAAGGTGTTGAGGACATCCTCCTGCTCCACGAAGGACATTTCGCAGTCGATCTGGGTGAATTCAGGCTGGCGGTCAGCGCGGAGGTCCTCGTCACGGAAGCAGCGCACGATCTGGAAATAGCGGTCGTAGCCGGCTACCATCAGGAGCTGCTTGAAAGTCTGAGGGCTCTGAGGCAGAGCGTAGAACTGGCCCGGATTCATGCGGGAAGGCACCACGAAGTCGCGTGCGCCTTCAGGTGTCGATTTGATCAGGAACGGGGTCTCGATCTCGAGGAATCCCTCGTTGTCGAGGTATTTGCGTATTTCCTGAGCGATGCGGTGGCGGAGCATCAGGGCGTTCTTGAGAGGGTTGCGGCGGAGGTCCAGATAGCGGTACCTTGCGCGGATATCCTCTCCACCGTCAGATTCGTCCTCGATGGTGAACGGAGGTGTCTGTGCTTCGTTGAGGATCTTCAGGCCGGTGAGTTTGAGTTCGATGTCGCCGGTGGCGATCTTCGCGTTCTTGCTCTGGCGTTCTTCCACGATACCGGTGGCCTGGATTACATATTCGCGGCCGAGCTTGGCGGCAGCGGCGGCAACTTCTTCGCTGGTGGAATCATCCACTCTGAGTTGTGTTATGCCATAGCGGTCCCTGAGGTCAATGAAACTCATGCCGCCCATTTTGCGGACTCTCTGCACCCAGCCTGCCAGTGTTACTGTCTGGCCTGCGTTTTCCGCGCGGAGTTCACCGCAGTTATGTGTTCTGTACATATCGTTTATTTTTTGATATTGTCCTTTATCAGTTCAGCCCATACCGCATAGGCAGCGTCATTGGGATGGCATCCGTCCTCAGTGAAGTCGCGGCGGAGATTGCCTCCGGCGTCCGTCATCGGAGCTGCTATGTCGATATAGTCATAATCGTATGTGGCCTGATTGGCGATCAGCCAGGCGTTGACCCGCTTCACGTCATCATTGTAATGCTCTGTCCAGTCTGCCGCCACCGGATTCATCGGCAGCAGGCTCTGCACGTGCAGCACTGTGTCCGGCATCTTTTCGCGGAACACTCTGAAACATTCTGCGAGAGACGCCTCCACGTCCTCCGGAGTGTTGGTCCGTCCCTTGACGAAATTGTTGCATCCCGCCAGGAAATATACCTGCGAAGGTCCGTTCGAGGCCACCTCGTCGAGGCGCAGGATGATGCCTTCCACAAAATCCCCCGCTATGCCGCGGTTTATCACATTGCAGCCCGGGAAGAGCGCGTCCCAGTCGGCGAAGTCCGTGATGCTGTCTCCCAGCATTACGGTACATCCCTTCCTGCGCGGCTCCGCTTCGAATGCCTGCACTTTCTCCACATAATAGCACGACGGCTTGCACTGCTCCGGGAACGGATTGTCCCCGAGCCATCCTTCAAGATATGCAGCCACGTCGCTTCTCATGGGATGATGCTTATACGTTGAACAGGAAGTGCATGATGTCACCGTCCTGCACCACGTAGTCCTTGCCTTCGCTGCCGAGCTTGCCTGCCGCGCGGCAGGCTGATTCGCTGCCAAGATTGACGAAGTCCTGATACTTGATGACCTCGGCGCGTATGAAGCCCTTCTCGAAGTCCGTATGTATGACGCCGGCGGCCTGAGGGGCCTTGTCGCCAATGTTGATGGTCCATGCGCGGCATTCGTCCGCACCTGCGGTGAAGAAGGTCTGCAGGTTGAGAAGGGCGTATGCGGCCTTGATCAGGCGTACCACTCCCGACTGCTCGAGGCCAATCTCCTGGAGGAACATCTGGCGCTCGTCATAGTCTTCGAGTTCGGCTATTTCTGATTCTATCTTTGCGGCGATGAACATTATCTGTGCATCCTCGTTCTTCACTGCTTCGCGTACGGCATCCACATAGGAGTTGCCGCTGGCAGCCGAAGCTTCATCGACGTTGCAGACATAGAGCACCGGCTTGTTGGTGAGCAGGCAGAATTCCTTCGCTATCTTGATTTCCTCGGGATTGTCCAGCTTCACCTCGCGGGCGTTGCGGCCCTGCTCCAGCACTTCCTTGTACTTGACCAGCACGTCGAGAGCCTTCTTGGCCTGCTTGTCACCGCCTGTCTGGGCCTGCTTCTGGACTTTTGCTATGCGGCTGTTGACCGTGTCGAGGTCCTTGATCTGGAGCTCAAGGTCTATTACTTCCTTGTCACGTACAGGATCGACGCTGCCGTCCACATGGGTGACGTTCTCGTCGTCGAAGCATCTGAGCACGTGAAGAATGGCGTCTGTCTCGCGTATGTTGGCGAGGAACTGGTTGCCGAGGCCTTCACCCTGGCTGGCACCCTTGACAAGGCCGGCGATATCCACGATCTCCACGGTTGCAGGGATGGTGCGTTTCGGCTTGCACATGTCCGTGAGCACGTTGAGGCGCTCGTCCGGCACGGTGGTGGATCCGACGTTTGGCTCAATGGTGCAGAACGGGAAGTTTGCGGCCTGGGCCTTGGATGAACTTATGCAGTTGAACAGAGTTGACTTGCCGACGTTAGGCAGTCCTACTATTCCACATTTCAATGACATTTGCAGTGTTTTTTTGAATAACTTACAAAAGTAATAATTATTTCGCAAAGATATAAAGAAAGAGGGCC
>JAKSJG010000057.1 GCA_024398365.1 Bacteroidales bacterium
TACGAAGGCGTGCGCCAGCAGATTTACAGTCTGCCCCAGTTGGCCACTTTGGTATCTCCCCAATTTTTATGACTGAGCCGATGGAGGGATTCGAACCCACGACCTGCTGATTACAAATCAGCTGCTCTGACCAACTGAGCTACGTCGGCTTTATTTTTTCAGCACGCAAATATAGATAGTTTCTCTGAATTGACAAAATATTTTTTGAAAATATTAATCACTTCCCAATATTTTGCGCAATATGTCATCAGTGTTGTATCCACATTCGCTGTAAAGCTCGCCGGGTGTGCCCTGCTCGACGAATCTGTCCGGCATTCCCATAGCCTCAATCCTGCAGTGGGAGCCGTCCTGGCGTGAACCCACATATTCGGCCACCGCACCGTAGAGTCCTCCGCTGACAACTCCGTCCTCGAGGGTGATGATCCTTGTGGCGCGGTCCAGGGCGTAGTCCACGGCTTCCGTGTCAAGCGGCTTGAGGAAACGCATATTATAATGTATGACGTTCACTCCGCGTTCCTCCGCCATCTTCACCGCTTCGGCAGCCTTGTTGCCTATGGCACCCAGACTGAGTATGGCGATCCCGCTACCGTCGTGGAGCAGGGTGGCCTTGCCGCGTTCTATATATGTATAAGGTATGTCGCGCCATTGTGCGCCTGCGCCCGCGCCGCGCGGGTAGCGTATCACCGTGGCGCAGTCATACTGCGGCAGCGTTGCCGAATACATCATGTTGCGGAGTTCGGCTTCATTGAGCGGAGCTGCGATGGTCAGGTTCGGCACCGGGCGGTAGCAGGCCAGGTCGAATGCGCCGTGGTGCGTCGCTCCGTCCTCTCCGACGATGCCGCCGCGGTCCAGGCAGAGCACCACCTTGAGCTTCTGAAGGGCCACGTCGTGTATGAGGCTGTCGAAGGCGCGCTGCGAGAAGGATGAGTATATGTTGCAGAACGGCAGCATTCCGTCTGCGGCCAGTCCTGCGGAGAATGTCAGGGCGTGCTGCTCGGCTATGCCGGCGTCGAACACCCTTTCGGGCATCGCCTTCATCATGATGTCCATGCTGCAGCCGGTGGCCATCGCAGGTGTGACGCCCACGATGCGGCTGTTCTTGCGGGCAAGGTCAAGCAGGGTGACGCCGAAGACCTCCTGGTACTTGGCGTTGGCGCTCTTCTTGCCCGTACGCTCGCCGGTGGCGGCGTTGAATGTGCCCGGAGCATGCCATACCGTAGGGTCGGCCTCGGCTGCGGGGTATCCCTTGCCCTTGACCGTCACCACGTGGAGCAATTTCGGGCCGGGGATGTTCTTCAGGCGCGCGAGGGTCTCGGTCATCTGCTCTATGTCGTTGCCGTCGATAGGGCCGAAGTATCTGAATCCCAGGGAGTCAAAGAAGTTGACCCTGTCCCTCTGCGGGATGATGGCTCTCTTGACGGCCTTGACCACGCGCTGTATTAAGCTGCGTATCCTGCGTTGTCCCAGACGGTCCCATACACCGCTTTTGATACGGTTGTAGCCGGAGCTGGTGGTGAGCTTCACGAGATAATTGTGAAGTCCGCCGCTGGCCTTGTCTATGGATATCTGGTTGTCGTTGAAGATGACCAGCAGGTCCGCCTTGGATGCGCCGGCGTTGTTCAAGCCCTCGAAGGCCATGCCTCCGGTCATCGCGCCGTCACCGATGACCGCAATGACGTGATGCCTGCTGCCCTTCATGCGTTCTGCGGCGGCCATGCCCAGCGCTGCGGAGATGGAGGTGGAGGAGTGGCCTGCGCCGAATGAGTCGTATTCGCTCTCGCTCATCTTCGGGAAGCCACTCAGACCCTTGTGCTTGCGGTTCTGGCGGAAGGCTTCGCGGCGGCCTGTGAGTATCTTGTGTGCGTATGCCTGATGGCCCACGTCCCATACCACCTTGTCCGCCGGGGTGTCGAACACCCTGTGTATGGCTACGGCAATCTCAACCGCACCGAGGCTGGATCCGAGATGCCCCGGATTGGTAGAGCAGCATTCGATGAGGTAATCCCTGATTTCGGCGCACAGAGCCTCCAGCTTGTCAGCCGGAAGGGCCTTCACGTCTTCAGGAGAGTTGATATTTTCAAGTATTGCCATAATAAAGGACCGCAAATTTAAGAAGCCGTTTTGATTAATTCAAACTAAATCCTAAATTCGCACTCCGTTGACGGAATATTATTCAATTACATATTAACGTTATGACAGAAAAAATTCAAAAACTGATGAATGACAGCCCTCTTGCAAGATGGACTGTCCTCTTCCTCGTGGCGTCGATGATGTTCTTCGCCTACATGTTCGTGGACGTGATGTCTCCTCTCAAGTCCCTCGTGGAGAGCGGTCTTGGCTGGAACAGCAGCGTGTTCGGCACTTATGCTGCATCCGAGTACATCCTCAATGTCTGCGGTTTTCTGATTATCGCAGGTGTGCTCCTTGACAAGCTGGGCGTTCGTTTTTCAGGCGTTCTTTCCGCCGCTCTGATGGTTGTCGGCGCCGGTATCAAGTTCGTGGGTATTTCCGACTGGTTCCAGGCTACTTCATTCGCACAGTGGCTTGGCAGCTGGTGGGTTGAGATGCCTGCAAGCGCCAAGATGGCTTCCCTCGGTTTCATGATCTTCGGCTGCGGCTGCGAGATGGAGGGTACCAACGTGTCCAAGATTCTTGCAAAATGGTTCAAAGGTAAGGAAATGGCCCTCGCCATGGGTCTTGAGATGGCTATCGCACGTCTCGGCGTCTTCGCTGTGATGTGGATCGCACCTATCATCTCCAACAAGTTCGACGGTTCCGTAGTGGCTCCGCTCGGATTCTGCGGCGCACTCCTCTGCATCGGCCTGATCAATTTCATCATCTTCGGCGTTATGGACAAGAAGTTTGACAGCCAGCTCGTTGAAGCAGGCCTTGCCACTGAAGAGAAGTCTCCTGAAGACGAATTCCACATCTCCGACCTCGGCGCAATCTTCAAGAGCAAGATGTTCTGGATCGTGGCTCTTCTCTGCGTGCTTTACTACAGCGCAATCTTCCCGTTCCAGAGATATGCACCTAACTTCCTCGAGGAGACCCTCGGCGTAACTCCTGCAGTGGCTGCACGCCTCTTCAGCTGTTTCCCTATCCTGGCCATGGTCCTCACTCCGTTCCTCGGAATGTTCCTCGACCACAAGGGCAAGGGCGCCACAATGCTCATGATAGGCTCCATCATCATGATCGCCTGCCACCTCAGCTTCGCATTCCTGCTCCCTGCATTCCCAAGCAAGGGCCTCGCTGTCACACTCATCGTGATCCTCGGCGTAAGCTTCTCGCTCGTTCCTGCGGCTCTCTGGCCTTCAGTTCCTAAGATCATTGACGAGAAGATCCTCGGCAGCGCATACTGCCTCATCTTCTGGGTTCAGAATATCGGTCTCTGCTTCGTGCCTAAGATTATCGGCTCACTCCGTCAGTCAACAGGCGGCTACCTCGTGCCTATGATTGTGTTCTCAAGTTTCGGCGTGCTCGCCTTCTTCTTCAGCCTCCTCCTCAAGAAGGAAGACCTCAAGAAGGGTTACGGCCTCGAACTTCCTAATATCAAGGAAGAGGAGAAATAAGTCGTCAGCACATAACGAAAAATGGCGGGCCGATGTCCGCCATTTTTTGCGACAGCGTGATGCTTTAAACTGTAACTTCCGTTAGGATTTACGGTATATACGAGCCAGGGGCCACGGTGGATATCCACCAGAGCCTCTGGCTCGTGTCGGGAGAAGGCTAACTCAACTCCAGCCCCAACTTCTTGAGGACCTTTGCCGTCTTGGCGATCGTCTCCTTCAGATACCATTCTCCGTCAATCTTAATTTTTCTTGTTTCCTGAAGGAAGTCGAGGATGTCCATCGGGGAGTACTTGCTGATCAGGTCTGTCCTTACCAGAAGTTGGTATATCTTGTAGTACCAGTGCAGGGCGATGTAGTTGGAGAACATCCATCCCTCGAGAGCATGCTCGTCCTGCATGTAGCTGCGGTCGATGTCCAGGACGTTCTTGAAGGTGTTTATCATTGTCTCGACGTTGCAGTGGCTCTTATAGTCGACGTACACATCCTTGGGCGCCTTACCGGAGTTCGTGATAATCGAGAGTGTTCCGAAGGTCGCATACTTGTCCCTGTACGCCTCCTCGGTGTATGATTCATCCCGATTCTCCGCCTTCCTCCTGTAATACCAGATGTTGCGCCCCTCGAACGAGAAGTGTCCCTCCATCCCGCTGATGCCGCCGGCCATTATCGGAGCGTAGTCTATGCTCTTGTCGGAGCGCTTCAGCGGCACTATGAACTTCATCCCGGCATCCTCCAGCATCCTGATGTTCTTCTTGGAGTAGAAGCCCTTGTCTATTATCGCGGTGGCGTCCTTGATCCCCGACTCCTTGAAGCACAGGGAGAAGGACTTGACATCCTTGATGTCTCCCGGCATTATCCTGTAGTACACAGGCACCTGTGCTCCGACGGAGTACACGAACATCAGATTGATGAGGTTCTCGTAACTGCCGGGCTTGCTCTTACTGAACTTCGGCAGGCTCATCTTCGATGACTCGCTCAGAAGGTCCGTCCCATCGAAGATGATGTTGTCGTTGGCGGTCCGGAACTCACGGCAGAAGTTAACGATAGCCTCTCGCTTGATTCCAATCTTCCGGATATGCTTCGTCAGATAATCCCCCGACGGTGTGCCCCGGTCTACAACATCTTCAAGTCTAAGCCAACTTCAAGGAAACGAGGCTACCCGGGAAGCCGAAGACCGAGAACCAGACTTTTTAGTACAAGAAATTGAATCACTCAGGAAAATCGTATGAGTCCATTTTTATCCTTGTATAATCTTTTTCTATAATCTTTGGAATGTATATCCAAACTGTTCAAGACAAAACCCTCATCCTTTTTCTTGAAATATACGTTGAAGTTCTTAATGATAACATGATCTTCCCCAGGTACTTGAGATGTGTCCATATCGTAGAATTCTTTAAAGAATGCTATCCTATTCTGCATATTCAATGTATCTTTAAGCTGTTCGTTCATAATCTTAACATTCTCAGGATCAATTTCCCACCAAACATCTGCCCTGTTTAATATGTCAAGGTATAAATGAATCTGTTCAATTTGAGGAAGGTCTTCATGCAATATTCGAAAATTGTTAATATTGTCAAACCATGACATCTCCGTGATACTGTCATAGAAGCCATCCCAATTATCATGACCAAGATATGGAGAAACAGTTTCTTTTTCTATGTAATTAATTAAGTCTGTTTCGCTTCTTAACGAACAATCTATATCAACGTGTAAATCACCTTGTCCTTTTTCAGGAAATAAATCTGTAAAAATAAACATAATCTAAGGCTTAAATTTAAAGAATGTTTATTCATAAATTCGTATTTGCTATGTTTCTCGGGTCGCGGACGTAAAAAAGGGGATGACCAATAATTCCTCCTGGCTTTTTGGTCAACCCCTCTTTTCTATGATTGTGAGATGCATCAGAACGGCAGGTCGTCGGCGCCGTCATCGGCTGCGATGTCGGCAGGGCTCACCATTGGTGTGGACTGTACCGGCTGTGCAGGACGCGGAGCTGGCTGGTGCATCGGGGCCGGAGCAGGAGCGGCAGCGCCCTGGTAGTCGCCGGCAGGGTTGTCCGAGCGGCGGCCGAGAAGCTGGATGGCGTCGGCCATGATCTCGGTGGTGTAGCGCTTGTTGCCGCTCTGGTCATCCCAGGCGCGGGTGCGTATGCGGCCCTCCACGTAGATCTGGGTGCCCTTTCTGATGTAGTTGGATGCAAGGTCTGCAAGCTGTCTCCAGGCAACTATGTTGTGCCATTCGGTTATTTCTTTGTTCTCTCCGTTCTTGTCGCGGTACCTTTCGGTGGTGGCAAGTGAGAATGTAGCGACTGATGCGCCGCTTTCAAGGTGTCTGATGTCAGGATCTTTCCCTACGTTTCCGATCAATAATACTTTGTTGAGTGACATATGCTATTTCTTTTTCAAATACCATCGGTAAAGTTATATATTTTTTTTGGAAAGGATGAGAAAGATTTTTCAAAGATAACAAGAGGGCAGCCGGGAGGGCTTCCCGGCCGTCCTCTGCATGGACGGCATCCGATTAGCTGTTCAGTTTATTTGTTCAAACAGGTATTTCTGCCATCTGACAGTTCAGTTACCATTTCGTTGAGCAGGGATTCGAGTGATCTGTCGCCGTCCTGGAGGCCGAGCTTGCGCCTGATTCTCGAGCGGCGGTTGTAGAAGCTGGCCGGGTTGGACTGTCCGTATAGCATCTGTATGCTGTTGGGGGCGAATCCGAGGCAGAGCAGGCTGCAGAAAGTGAGGTCCTCCTCGGTGAGTTTGGGATTGATGTTCCTCAGAAGATTGACTATGCCGTAGCACTGGAAATTGGCTATGGGCTGCATGTAGCGTATGATGCCCTGATGGCTTTCATCTCCCGTGAAGATAAATCTGCGCAGCTTGGTCATCAGCAGCTGAGGATTGTCGCCGCTCAGGGCTGCGGTCTCCATCAGGCTGTCAAGGATGCGGACTGTATAGTCGAGAACTTCGCGTGGGAGCGCTTCCTGCTCCTCGAGCCTTTGCTGCAGGAAGCGGACTTCTGCCCGGTGTTTCTTCCTGAGTCGGAGACAGTTGGTAAGTGTGATGATAAATGCGGATACAATTATGGCCGCTATTGCGTCCAAAAAAATTTTGTGTTATTCATAAGTGAATTATTTGTGGATGGCGTCCATGATCTTTGTCTCGTCCGGCTCGATGCCTGTCATGGCCTTGAAGCCTGGAATGGCCTGATATGCCAGCCATTTCGTCCCGGAAACATAATTGCTTCCGCCGAAATGGGGTTCACGGTAGCCTGCTTCAAGGATTACCGCCCCTGATTCGCTTATGATGGGTGTTTGTTCTATTCCTGTTGGAATTGTATATATAATTGCACTGAAAGAGTCTATTCGGCTGATGCCTTCTTCCAGAGTCATGGCCTCCATAAGTGGATCCTGGCTGCAGAACTGCTGTGCCCTGGCCAGTGTCCTGTTGGCCACCGCCGTTCTGAATCCAAGGCCGGCCGACGCATAAGCCGCGGCCCTGCCTGCGCCGCCGCAGCCCAGAACCAGTATCCTGCTGCCCTCCTTGAGCTGGGGGAGTTCGCTCAGCATGCGCCTTACTGCCAGGTGGTCGCTGTTCATCGCGCTCAAGCGGCCGTCCCTGTTGATGAGGATGTTGGCGGCCCTGAGCCGCATGGACGCCTCGTCCGCCTCGTCTGCGGCGAGGAATGCGTCTTCCTTGAAGGGGGCGGTGACATTGACGGCATCGAAGTCCCGGCGCACAATGGCCAGAGCCTCCTCGAAGCGGGGAGTCTCTATCAGTTCGTAACTGTGCTGCGGGTAGCATGCCCGGAACATCGCCGGGCTGAGGCTGTGCCCAATAGGGTATCCTATGAGGCCGTATTTCATTTTGATGAATTTCTCTGCCTTATGGCTTCGAAACAGAGTATGGCGGCGGAGACGGATACGTTGAGCGAATCCATCAGGCCGTTCATCGGGATGCGTATCTTAGCATCGGAAGCTTCGCGCCAGAGGTCGGTGAGACCTTTGTCCTCCGTGCCCATCACTATTGCGGTGCCGCGCTTCATGTCCGTGTCATAGTAAGGTACGGAGTCCTGGAGCTGGGCCGTGAGTATTGCAATGTCATTGGCCTTGAGCCATGCTATGGCTTCGGCGGACTCGCATGCCACCACCTTGACGGAGAATGCGCTGCCGAGGCTGGCACGAATGAGGTTGGGGTTGTATGTGTCGGTGAGCGGGTCGCATACCAGCACTGCATCGGCGCCGGCGGCGTCGGCTGTGCGGAGCACTGCACCTATGTTGCCCGGCTTCTCCACGCTTTCCATCACCAGGATCAGCGGGGCATCCTTGAACTTTATGTCGTCAAGGCTGTAATTGATGGCGTACATCTCCGCCACCACGCCTTCCACGCCTTCGCGGCAGGCAATGCGGTCGTAAACGGCAGGGGAGACCTCGAACAGGTTCGCCCCGCAGCTTTCAATGTATGCGGCCAGGGAATCGTCCTTGAGGTAGCGGCTGCAGAAGAAAACGCTTTTTGCCCGGTAGCCGCTCTGCAGCGCCCTTTCGAATTCGCGGGCGCCCTCAACAACAAAAAGTCCGCTCTCACGGCGCTGTTTCGATTTGTCGCGCAGTGAGAGCAGACTCTTGATCTTAGGGTTCTGTGCCGATGTTATGGGCTCCGGAGCCATATCTTTATTCTTCTTCCTTCTGTGCCTTGACGACCTTCTCAGGCCTCATCTGAGGGAAGAAGAGCACATCCTGGATGGTGGTCTGGCCGGTCATGAACATTGTGAGGCGGTCGATACCCATGCCGAGACCTGATGTAGGAGGCATGCCGTATTCGAGGGCGCGCACGAAGTCATAGTCGATGAACATCGCTTCGTCGTCTCCCTTGCTCTTGAGGGCTGCCTGCTCCTGGAATCTCTCGAGCTGGTCGATAGGGTCATTGAGCTCTGAGTATGCGTTGGCGAGTTCCTTGCCGCATACGAAGAGTTCGAAACGCTCCGTAAGGGTAGGGTCTGTGCGGTGACGCTTGGTCAGAGGTGACATTTCCACAGGGTAGTCGGTCACGAAGGTAGGCTGTATAAGCTTGCCCTCGCAGTATTCGCCGAAGATGGCGTCGATGAGCTTGCCCTTGCCCATTGAAGGCTCGATCTCGACGTTGAGCTTCTTGCAGGTGGCGCGGAGCTCGTCCTCGGACATGCCCTTCACATCCACGCCTGCATATTCCTTGATGGCGTCGAGGATAGGGAGCCTGCGGTATGTGCCGCCGAAGTCGACCTCGTTGTCTCCGATCTTAACCTTGGTGGTGCCGTTGACGGCAATCGAGATCTTTTCGAGCATTGTCTCGACGAACTTCATCATCCAGTTGTAGTCCTTGTATGCAACGTAGATCTCCATGCAGGTGAACTCAGGGTTGTGGGTCTTGTCCATGCCCTCGTTGCGGAAGTCCTTGGCGAACTCATACACACCGTTGTATCCGCCGACGATCAGTCTCTTGAGATAAAGCTCATTGGCGATACGCATGTAGAGGTCGATGTCGAGAGCGTTGTGGTGGGTGATGAAAGGACGTGCGGTGGCACCGCCCGGAATGCTCTGGAGGATAGGGGTCTCAACCTCGAGGCAGCCTGCTTCGTTGAAGTACTGGCGCATGGTGGCCACAATCTTCGCTCTCTTGATGAAAGTATCCTTCACCTGAGGGTTGACGATGAGGTCAACGTATCTCTGGCGGTAGCGGAGCTCAGGGTCTGCGAATGCGTCGAATACCTTGCCGTCCTGCTCCTTGACGATAGGGAGCACCTTGAGCGACTTGCTCAGGAGTGTGAGCTCCTTGGCGTGCACTGAGAGCTGGCCGGTCTGTGTGATGAATGCGAAACCGCGGATTCCCACGATGTCACCGATGTCGAGGAGCTTCTTGAAAACCGTGTTGTACATGGTCTTGTCCTCGCCCGGGCAGATCTCGTCGCGCTTGACGTAAACCTGGATTCTGCCCTGCTCATCCTGCAGTTCCATGAAGGATGCTGCGCCCATGATGCGGCGGCTCATGATGCGGCCCGCAATGGTGATGTCCGTGAGGTTGCCCTTCTCCGGGTCAAACTGTTCCTTGATCTGTGCGGTGTTGATGTTCACCTTGTATTCTGCTGCCGGGTACGGCTCGATGCCGAGTTCCTTGAGCGCCTTGAGGGACGCACGGCGGTTCAGCTCCTGTTCGTTGAGGTCGAGTTCCATATATCGTATATTCTTGTTTTTGCGATTGTGAACTGCAAAAGTAATCTTTTTTTCGTAATAATAGATAATATATCTATCTTTGCGTGTTATGACAGAGAAGAAGTGGACCATAAGGGAGCAGGGTAATCCTGCGGCTGTGAGGCAGTTGTCTCAGGAACTCGGCATTGACCAGGTTCTGTCCAACCTTCTTGTCCAGCGCGGCATAGACACATTCGAGAAGGCGCGCGAGTTTTTCCGCCCGGACCTCTCGATGCTTCACGACCCGTATCTGATGAAGGATATGGACAAGGCCGTGGAGAGGCTCCACAGTGCCGTCACCGGCAATGAGAAGATACTCATCTACGGCGACTACGACGTGGACGGCACCACAGCCGTCTCGCTGGTCTATTCCTTCCTGCGCGAATACACCTGCCTGCGCGAGAAACCTTCCAGGATCGAATATTACATCCCTGACAGGTATGACGAGGGCTACGGCCTCTCCTACAGGGGTATCGACTGCGCGAAGGACCACGGCGCAACGCTCATCATCACGCTTGACTGCGGTATCAAGGCCGTGGAGAAGGTCAAGTATGCCAAGACCTTCGGCATAGACGTGATCATCTGCGACCACCACCTTCCTGACGCGGAGCTTCCTCCGGCAGTGGCGGTGCTTGACCCGAAGCGCGAGGACTGCAACTACCCGTTCGATGACCTCTCCGGCTGCGGAGTGGGCTTCAAGCTGGTGCAGGCATATTCCCAGAAACTGGGACTTCCTTTTGAGAAAATCCAGACACTGCTCGACCTGCTGGTGGTCAGCATCGCCTCCGACCTCGTGTCGGTGACGGGGGAGAACAGAGTCCTGGCATATTACGGCCTCAAGCAGCTCAATGAGAACCCGCGCAAGGGCCTCAAGTCCATCATCAAGCTGTCCGGCCTTGAGAAACATGCCATCACCATCGACGAGATTGTCTTCAAGATCGGTCCGCGCATCAATGCTGCCGGCCGTATGGAGTCCGGCCGTACAGCAGTCGATATGCTGACGGCACGCGACGACGATGAGGCTCTCGAGATAGGCGAGGCCATCAATGCACACAACAACGACCGCAAGAAGATTGACCGCGAGATCACAGAGGAAGCCCTCGAGATGGTCCAGTCCATACCTGATTTCGACAAGAAAAAGTCAACGATAGTCTATAACCCGTCCTGGCACAAGGGCGTGGTCGGCATCGTGGCTTCCCGTCTGGTCGAGGCATATTACCGCCCGACCATAGTCCTCACCAAGTCCAACGGCTTCATTACCGGTTCGGCGAGGTCCGTGACCGGCTTCGACCTCTACGAGGCCATAGAGTCATGCTCTGACCTGCTGGAGAACTTCGGCGGACACACTTATGCCGCCGGCCTGACCATAAGGGAAGAGAATTTCGAGGAATTCTGCACAAGGTTCGAGACATATGTGGCTGAAAAGATCGCTGCCGTGCAGCTGACTCCTATCATCAACATAGACTCATACCTCGACTTCAAGCAGATCACCCCGAAATTCTTCCGACTGCTCAAGTCCTTCCAGCCTTTCGGACCGGGCAACCAGTCACCGGTGTTCATCACCGAGAATGTCTATGACAACGGCAACGGACGCAAAGTGGGTGCGGCTGACTCCGGCGAGCTGAAGCACCTCCGCCTCGAACTCATCCAGGAGGACGAGCCGTACAGGCATATCTCAGCCATAGCATTCAATCTGTCCGATCATTTCGAGCACATGCAGGGCGGCAATCCTGTCGATATCTGCTACTCCATCGCGGAGAACTACTACCGCGGCATCGCCAACATCCAGCTCAGGGTGAAGGACATCAAGGACAAGGAGTCCCTGTTCTAGAAAACAGCTTATTTCCGCACAGGGACCTGGATGATGGTAAGCCATTTCTCCGGGTCTTCCTGGTT
>JAKSJG010000058.1 GCA_024398365.1 Bacteroidales bacterium
GAAGAGAAGGAGGAGGCGAAAAGAGCATATGAATTTTTCCAGTCGGTAGCAACATTTGCTTTGTGATGGAAATAAGATTCAAACGCTTCAATCCCCAAACAGGTATCATCAAGCCATTCGATTGCGGAGATTCCGAATAAGCAAAATTCGTTATACACTTAACAATCCCGTAGGTCAACGTGAGGATTGCAAAGGTGTAACCAGTTGTTATTTTTCCGGGTCACTCTCTTCCGCGAGGGATGATGAAGCACGCACGGTGACGGTCCTGTCGTAGCAGGTGAACATCTTCTCAACTTCCTCTTTTCCGCGCACTTTCGTGAGCAGGCTGACGGCCGGGACGATCACGAAGCCGGCCAGCATGGCAAGCACACCTGCATTGATCGGAGACGAGAAGTACGGGCTGATGAAAGTGGTGTGGGTGAAGGTGCAGTACATGCACGCGCACATTATGAGGATTCCGCAGGCAAAGCTTGCCCATACGGATGCGGGAGTGGTCTTCTTCCAGTACAGGCCGTAGAGGAACGGCGCGAGGAACGCACCGGCCAATGCGCCCCAGGATATGCCCATGAGCTGGGCGATGAATGTGACGGAGCTGCGTGCCTGTATGATGGCAAGTACGGATGACACGGCGATGAAGAACAGCACGAGCAGCCTGATGCTCAGGAGCTGGGACTTCTCTTCCATGCGGCCGCCCTTGTGTTCGACTGCCGGTTTGATGATGTCGAGCGTCAGAGTGGAACCTGAGGTCAGCACGAGTGAGGAAAGTGTTGACATTGAAGCCGAAAGGACAAGTATGATGACGATGGCAATGTAGATGTCCGGGAGCTTTGCGAGCATGGACGGCACAATGCTGTCATATACCGGTGTGCCGGCTGCGGTATATTCGATGACATCTCCGTAGAGTCTGCCGAATCCTCCCAGGAAATAGCAGCCTCCTGCGACTATGAGTGCGAAGAGTGTGGAGATGAGCGTGCCCTTTCTGATGGCGTTCTCATCCTTGATGGCGTAGAATTTTCCCACCATCTGCGGCAGTCCCCAGGTGCCGAGCGAGGTCAGGAGGACAACGCCGAGCAGGAATAGAGGCTGAGGGCCGAGGAAGGACACGAATGCGCCGTTCATCTCGGGGAAGGTCTCTGCAGGTATCTGCGAAAGCGAAGCTATGGCGCTTGAGAAGCCTCCGTTGCTTGCGATCACGGCGGCGATGACGGCCACTATGCCGACAAGCATTATGAGGCCCTGGATGAAATCGTTGATGGCTGTAGCCATATATCCGCCTATGAGGATGTATATGCCGGTGAGCACCGCCATGCCGATGACGCACCATGCGTAATCAATGCCGAAGGCCATCTCGAACAGTCTGGAAAGACCATTGTAAAGGGAGGCGGTATAAGGTATCAGGAAGATGAAAACTATGACGGATGCGGCCACCTTGAGGGCATTGCTCTTGAAGCGCTGGCCGAAGAAGTCCGGCATGGTCGCGCTCTGGAGGTACTGGGTCATCAGCCTTGTCCTGCGCCCGAGTATGCGCCAGGCGAGGAATGAGCCGATCAGCGCATTGCCAAGGCCTATCCAGGTGGATGCGAGGCCGTATTTCCAACCGAACTGACCTGCGTAGCCGACGAATATCACAGCTGAGAAATATGATGTGCCGAATGCGAATGCTGTAAGCCAGGAGCCTACGTTTCGTCCGCCAAGGACGAATCCCTGTACATTTGATGCGGTTTTTCTACAATATATTCCAACGCCAATCATTATGGCGAAGAAGATTACGAGCAGTGCTATTTTTAAAAACATACTATTCCAAAATAATTGTCTGATACCCGGTCTCTGGCGTCAGGCTGTCTTTTCTTTTCTGATGATTTTGTAGCCCAGAGCTGCAATGATGATGGACATCAGAGGGGAGATGATGTTGAAGAAGCAGTAGGGCATATACTCGAGGGTAGGGACGTGCAGGACAGTGGCCTGGGTCATGCCGCAGGAGTTCCACGGCATCAGCACTGAGGTCACGGTGGCGGAGTCCTCCGCACTGCGGCTCAGCAGGCGGGGTTCGTAGCCCTTGTCCTCGTAAAGTTTCTTGTAAAGGTTGCAGGTCAGGATGACTGACAGATACTGGTCTCCTGTAGCTGCATTTGACATTATGCCGGTGGCGACTGTGGCACCGACCATTCCCGTGCGGGAGGAGATGCGGCGCGTCAGCATCTCTGTGATGCTCTGTATCATTCCGCTGCCAGTCAGCACACCACCGAAGGTCGCGGCGCAGACGATCAGGAAGATGGTGGGCAGCATGCCGGTCATTCCGCCGGTGGCGACGAGGTCGTTGTACATCGCATTGCCGGTATCTACGCCGGTCTCGCCGAACCAGGTCATCAGCAGACCCTTGAACCCGTTTGCGAGCGTCAGCGAGGCTCCGTCGGCACCTGCCACCGCATTGATGAGATGAGGCTGGGCGATGCAGGCCGCAATGCCGGCCATTGCCGCAGAGCAGAGCAGGGTGAGGAAGGCCGGGACGCGTCTGGCTATCATCACACCGGTCAGCAGCGGTACTATGAGCAGCCACGGTGAGATGTTGAATGTCCTGCGCAGCGTGTCACCTGCTTCGGTGAGCTGCTCGGTGGGCACGGAGCCGTGGCACAGACTGACTACAAGGAAAATGATCAGCGCGATGCTGAATGACGGCACCGTGGTGATGAGCATGTAGCGTATGTGTGTGGTGAGAGGGGTGCCGGCTGCGGACGATGCCAGTACGGTGGTATCCGAGAGCGGGGAGATCTTGTCTCCGAAATAGGCGCCCGATATGATGGCTCCGGCGGTCCAGGCCGCCGAATATCCCATTGCCGAGCCTATGCCCAGCATTGCCACGCCTATGGTGGCGATAGTGGTCCACGAACTGCCCGTCATCACGGAGATCAGCGCGCAGATGAGGCAGACTGCAAACAGGAAGATGGAAGGCGCGATGACCTTCATACCATAGCAGATCAGCGTAGGGACCACACCGCTCAGCATCCAGCTGCCCCCGATCGCACCGATCAGGAGCAGTATCAGGATAGCTGAACCTATGTTCTTGATATTGTCGTTGACAGCCTCCTCAAGCCTTGTCCAGGGTATGCCGTACACGAACATCGCGATGGCTATCGCAATGCCTGACGAGAATATCAGGGCTACCTGGCTGGCACCCAGCAGGGCATCCGCCCCGAAGGCCCTGATGACGCAGAACATGGTGACTATCAGCACCACGAATGGCGTCAGGGCGGCCCACCAGGAAGGGCTGGTCTTTGAGGAGAGAGCTTTCAACTAAAGTTTTTCAATAATGCCGCAGATGCGGTTGAAGATGTCGTCAATGGAGCCTACACCGTCGATGCCGTTGTACTTGCCGGCCTTCTTGTAGTAGTCGATGATAGGTTCTGTCTTGTCGTGGTAGGTCTTGATGCGGTTGGCAACCGTAGCCTCGTCCATATCGTCCTTGCGGTCTTCGATCTCCGCACGGTGACGGATGCGGGCCTTCACCATCTCGTCGTCGATGATGATTGAGATCACACCTGAGATCTCTTCGCCGCGCTCTGCGAGAATGCCGTCGAGGGCTGCAGCCTGCTCGAGTGTGCGAGGGAAACCGTCGAAGATGAATCCCTTGACCTCAGGGTGGCTTGCTATCTCGTTCTTGATCATGCCTTCAACCACCTCGTCAGGAACGAGGCTTCCGGCTTCGATGAGTTTCTTCGCCTTGAGGCCAAGCTCTGTCTCACGCTTGATCTCGCCACGGAGAAGGTCTCCTGTTGATACGTGTCTGAGGTTGAACTTGTCAACCAGCATGGCGGCCTGTGTGCCCTTGCCGGCACCCGGAGGGCCGAACATGATGAAATGCTTCATTTTTCTTATTTGTTTTGAGTGTCTTCCAATATGAATATATCCTTGAGATTGCGTCCCAGCTGGTCGTAGTCCAGGCCGAAGCCCACGATGAAACCGTTGTCTATGGCCATGCCGATGTAGTCCAGCTTGAGATCGCGCTTATAGACTTCCGGCTTGTAGAGCATGGTACATATCTTCACCTGGCCTGCGCCTGCATCCATCAGCAGGTCGTAGAGGTCGCAGATGGTCTTGCCCGTATCCACGATGTCCTCGACTACGATGACCGGACGGTTCTTGATGGCCGTGGTCAGTCCGAGCACCTTGCGGGTCACGCCTGTGGAGGTGGTTCCCTCATAGGATGCCAGTCTGACGCTGGAGAATTCCACCGGGAATTCGAGGCGTTTCATCAGCTCGGCGCAGAACATCACCGAACCGTTGAGCACACACAGCAGGATAGGAATCTCCCTGGAATCTTTGAAATCTGCGGTAATCTGTTCCGCAACCTTGTCGAAGGCCTTCTCGAGCTCTTCGTACTTGATATAAGGGACAAAAGTCTTGTCTTTGATAACAACCTTATTCATTTTTGATGAAGCCGAATTAATTCACGGCCATATAAAATGTAAAGTTAGACAAAAAATTGACAATATCACTTTTTTGCTTGCATCCCGCCCCTCCCGTGGCGTATATTTGCCCCGGCAAAAGAAAAAGGATATGTGTCGGGAGAATTGGAAGGGGAGGTTTGTCCTTGGAATTGTGGCGGGGCTGCTGCGCCTTGCATGTGCCGGTGCGCAAGGCTTGCCGGAAAGCGTCGTCCAGCTGATAGAACAGCAGGCATCTGAAGACGTGCCCTATGAGGAACTGGAACTCTACTATGAGGACCTTGCCCGCAGGCATCCCTCCATCAATGACCTCCACCGCCGTGAACTGGAGGAATTCCGCCTGCTGGGCATATTCCAGATAGAAAGCCTGCTGGACTATCGCCGCAAATACGGCGACATACTTTCCGAAACAGAACTGGCCCTCGTGGACGGATTCAACCCCGTTACGGCCGCCCTGTGCAGCAACTTCTTCAGCTATACCTCATCATCCCCGGTCGCCAGCCCCTATGTCGATCCGTCCTGGAGCCACCTCGTCACCATGAAAGCCAAATCCGCCTTCGACTCCTCCGGCACCGGAGCCACGCTCAAATACCTTGCTGAATATGGCGGCAGATGGTCCCTGGGCCTGACTGCCGACAACGATGCCGGCGAAGCCCTCAGGGGCGGCTGGGCACCCGACTTCGTCTCCGCTTATGCCTGCTTCAAGGGAAGATCCGTCCTGCGTCAGCTGATAGTGGGGGATTATACGGTGCGTGCAGGCCAGGGTCTGGCCCTCTGGAAAGCCTTCGGCATGTCCACGCTGGGCGCTCCGGCCTCCGTGGCCCGCAATCCCGAAAGCCTGAGGCCCTACACATCCTCGGACGAGGCGAACTTCTTCCGCGGAGTGGCCGCCGATGTGCGTGCGGGCCCCGGCGACCTGCTCATTTTCGCCTCCGTCAATGCACTTGACGCGCGCGTGCTGGGAGACAGCCTCTACACATCCATCGTCAAGGGCGGATACCACCGCAGTGCCACGGAGCTGGAAAAGCGGCACAGCATGCTTGAATATGTGGCTGGATGCCGTTTCAGCGCCGAACACAGCCGCATGCGCTACGGC
The DNA here is from genome assembly GCA_024398365.1 of Bacteroidales bacterium. Classification (GTDB taxonomy): domain Bacteria; phylum Bacteroidota; class Bacteroidia; order Bacteroidales; family UBA932; genus Cacconaster. Next base: position 5,539 of record JAKSJG010000058.1, read on the forward strand.
ATCACGGCACTGGCGTACCGCTATGACAAGGCCAACGGCAGGAGGGTGGCGGACTACAACCGCTACCAGATATATGACGGATGGTGGGGCAATGCTTCGGCGGACATATACTGCTTCTGGCATGATTTCCGCCTCTTCGGGGAGGCTGCAGTCGATGCCGGGCTGTCCGGCGCCATGCTTGCCGGAGCGGTCTGGAGCCCGCGATACGAGCTGGAGACCAGCCTGCTCTGCCGGCTGTACAGCCGCTCCTACATCGCCACGCACGCCGGCGCATATTCCTCGCTTTCGAGCTGCTCCAACCAGCGTGGCGCGACCCTGTCCGTCAAGTGGATATTCGCCCGGGACTGGAGCTTGAGCGGCTACGCCCAGTATTCATACTATCCGTGGTCCCGCTACGGCATAGATGGCCCGTCCTCCGCCTTTAAGTACCAGCTCGCGCTTGAACGCACATTCGGACGGGAGTCCTCGGCTGACTTGCGCCTCAACGGCAATCCTTCTCCGCGCTGGCGTGCAAATGCGGTGTGGGCTGTGAATGCGCGCTGGAAACTGACTGCCCGCTATGCCGGCAACCCGGCGGCCTGCGGCGGCTTCCTTGAATGTACTTTCTCCCCCTCGCGCAAGCTGCGTCTGACTGCCCGTCTGACTGCCTGCTGGACGGACGGCTGGGATTCCAGGCTCTTTTTCTATGAGGGAGGAGTGCCGCAGAGCTTCAACATAGAACCCTGGTACGGCAACAGAAAAGGAGTGTATCTCCTTGCGAAATACACTCCTTTCCGTAACGTTGAACTGTGGCTCAAGGCCTCGGACCGTAACTATGCCTTCTTCACGCGTATCTTCATACCCGGATAGATCTTGCTGGAAGTCTTCATGTTGTTGAGCTTCAGCAGGGTGTTCAGAGATACTCCGTGCCTCTTGGCTATGCTTGACAGGGAGTCGCCCTTGCGTACAGTGTACATCACATATCCGCCTGAAGACTTCGGCTTGCTAGGTGCAGGCTTGTAGGATGTATCACCATTGGCGGCTTCACCGTAGATGGCCAGGGACTGACCGGTCCTGATGGTGTTGCTTCCGAGATTGTTCCACTTCTTGATGTCCACCACGGTGGTGTGGTACTTCGATGCTATGGCGGCCAGGGTCTCGCCCTTGCGTACCGTGTGGTAAACAGGCTTGGCCGGCTCGACTTCCTTGCCCGGTTCCTGATTCTCGGCGATGGTGACGGCGGTGCTGTCAACGGCGACTGTGTCGATGCTGCGGAAGATGTCCTCCTCCTTGTCCACGAATGCCTTGCCGTAGGAGTACGGGAGTCTCAGCACATATTCCCTTTCAGCACCTGGCACCATGTCGTGGAGGTACTGCGGGTTGAGGTCCCTCAGCAGGTCGAGAGGGATGTCTATATTGTCAGTGATCTGCTTGAAATAGAGGTTCTGGCTGATGTGGAAGGTATCTACGGCAGACGGGAGTGATACCGGGATAGGCTTGAATCCGTGTTCAGGATAATACTCGAGTATATAGAGGGCTGCGATGAACACCGGAACGTATCCTCTGGTCTCCCTCGGCAGGTACTGGTAGATGTCCCAGAAATTGGTCTTGCCGCCTGAACGGTTGATGGCCTTGCGGACGTTGCCAAGGCCGCAGTTGTAGGAGGCTATGGCGAGTGACCAGTCTCCGAACACCTTATAGGAATCCTTGAGGTACTGCGCTGCTGCACGGCAGGACTTTATAGGGTCCATGCGCTCGTCCACGTAGGAATTGATGGTCAGGCCATACTGGCGGGCCGTGGCGTACATGAACTGCCACATGCCCTTGGCCTTGGCGCGTGACACAGCCCTCGGATTGAAGGCCGACTCTATCACAGCCATGGCCTTGAGCTCGGTAGGAATGCCATATTCGTCGAATATCTCCTCGAACTGGGGAAGGTAATATGGAGCAAGGCTGATGATCTTGCGGGTCGCTCCAGGGATCTTGTCGGTATAGCGTATGATGCAGTTCTTTACGCTCTGGTTGAACTGGATGGGGATGAATGAGTTCAACTTGTTGAGCCTCTCGATATACACAGAGTCCGGGATGCTGGATGTCAGGGTGTCCCTGTCTATGGAAATGAAATCGAAGTCGTTGATATTGAGAGAGTTCTGCATATAGTATGCGTTGAGCAGCGAATCGATGCTCTCGGCATTGTAGGTCACGTTGTGGCTGTCGCTCTTGCCCTTGGCCTTGCTCTTGTGGGTCTTGGCCGGGGTCTCCGACTGCTTGTGGGTTGCTACGTAAAGCGAGTCATAGGCTTTCTGGAGTGAGTCCAGCTTGCGCTGAAGATCCTCTGTCTGTCGGGATTTGTCCCCCTTGTGTACCTGTCTGTGCACATTGCTGTCCTGAGCGTTCAGCGCGGACAGTGACGTGAACAGTATGATGGTAAGTGTCAGTACTCGTTTATGGTTCATAATTCAATCAGTGTCAAAAATTAACGTCAAGTTTGAGGCCGAATGACGGCAATGCGTATCCGTCCGCAAGCATGGGCGCGGCGGGCTCCATTATGGCAGGATGGAGCTGCACCGAAGCTATGTTGTCGCTGACGTCGAAGTCCGCCATATAGGCGAAGACGTTGGCGTCAATGATATTCAATGCGTAAACCGCAACAAAGGACACTACGGAGTAATCCCTGTATTTCCTGTAGAGATCCTTGTACCATTCGGCCTTGCTGGCCGGAATGCCGCCGTTGTATCCGCTGTTAGGGTCATTGTCAACGGTGTAGATGTATTTGAATCTCTGGTATTCCATATTGTTGAGGTGGAGGGCATAGCCGCAGGCGGCGAATCCGCCCACCCATATCGGGAGTTTCCACCAGTCTCCGTTGTTGATCTGTCCCAGACCGGGAAGAAGCACGGAGTAGAGAGTCGATTTGGCAGGCACAGGCTTGGATGCGTCTGTCTTGTAGCAGGCGACTCCGTCCAGGAGCGACGCCCAGTAGGCAAGTCCCGCTCCGGCATAGCTGAGATTGCGGTATGTCTTGAAGCGCGGATCGCCGGTCTCATGCCACTTGCGGTTGAAGGCGATACCGCCGTACACGCCTCCGCCCATCATTCCGTAGGCGATCGGAAGCTTCCACCAGTCCTTGTTGTACATCTGGCTCGCACCCGGCACGATTACCGCTCCGGCGAACATGTAGCCAGGGGTCAGGGTGTCCTTGCCTGCATAGCCGCGTATCATCCTCTTGAGTGAGAATCCGGCCAGTGAATCGACGGCCACGCTGGTGGTGTCGTTCTGCATGTTGGCCATGGCCTCGTCCGTTCCCGGAGGGCCCACAATGGTGCCGACGTTGGAGGACGTGGTATTGCTGTTGCGGAACTGAGCCGTGGCGGTGAATGCCAGGCCCGTGAGCAATATCATCATTATCAGCAACCGGCGCATGTCTCTTATCGTTCGTTGTTAAGAGCCGCGATGAATTTCTCCATCTGGGCTGCGTTCTTGAATTTGACAGTCATGGTGCCGCCTCCCTTGCCGTTGGATTTGATGGCGACCTTGCCGTCGAAGAATCTGCCGACCATGTCCGATGCCTTCAGCAGGCCTTCGGACAGAGGTGCGGCCTGCTTCTTTGCTCCGGCCTCGGCGCTTATCCTGCGTATCCTGTCCTCAAGCTGACGTACGGACCAGTCATTGGCCACGGTCTGCTCGCAGAGTTTCACCTGGAGCTTGCCGTCCTCGATTCCGAGCAGGGCCTTGGCATGTCCTGCCGAAATGCTGCCTGTCTTGATGGCCTTCTGAATCTCAGGAGGGAGCTTGAGCAGTCTCAGGTAGTTGGTTACGGTAGCCCTCTTCTTGCCCACGCGTATCGCCATCGCTTCCTGGGTGAGCTCGCATTCGTCGATCAGCCTCTGGAATCCGAGCGCTGTCTCGATGGCATCGAGGTTCTCCCTCTGAATGTTTTCCACGATGGCCATTTCGAGCATTGCACCGTCATCCGCCTTGCGGACATATGCGGGAACGCTCTTCATACCGGCTGCCAGGGATGCCCTGTAGCGGCGCTCGCCGCTGATGATCTGGTAGCGGCCGTCCGGCATGAGGCGGAGGGTGAGCGGCTGTATGATGCCGAGCACCTTGATGGAGTCGGAGAGTTCCTGAAGTGCGTCCTCGTCGAATGTCAGGCGCGGCTGGTATGGGTTGGGTATGATCTTGTCGAGGGGAATCTCAGCCACGGCAGCGGCTGATGCCTCCGGATTGTCCTTGACGGGAGCTGCCTGCGGACGGTTGAACTGCACGGCTGCAGCATCCTCGAGCATGGCGCTGAGCCCCTTTCCGAATGCCATCGTTTTCTTGGCCATTACGAATTCCTCCTGATTATTTCCTTCGCGAGAAGGAGGTAGTTGTTGGCTCCGGCGGATACTGCGTCATAGAGTATGGCCGGTTTTCCGAATGAAGGAGCTTCGCTCAATTTGATGTTCCTCGGGATGACCGTCTCGAAAACCATATTGTCGAAATGCTTCTTGACTTCCTCCACCACCTGGTTGTGCAGGCGCAGACGGCCGTCGAACATGGTGAACAGGAAGCCTTCGATGTTGAGGCCCCTGTTGAGCCTGGTCTGGACTATCTTGATGGTGTTGAGGAGCTTTCCGAGTCCTTCGAGAGCGAAGAACTCAGGTTGTACAGGTATGATGACTGAGTCTGCCGCTGTCAGGGCGTTGATGGTGATCAGGCCGAGTGACGGAGCGCAGTCAAGTATGATATAGTCGTATTGGTCCTTTATGGTGGAAATGGCCTTTTTCAGGATGGATTCCCTGTCCTGGAGATTGATCATCTCCACCTCCGCACCGACCAGGTCGATGTGGGAGGTTATGACCTTGAGGTAGTCGAGCGATGTGTCCTGAACGGCCTCTGCGATGCTTCCTTCCCCGATGAGAACCTGATAGAGGGTGATCTTCTCCTGTGAATCAGGGTCGAAATTGAGGCCGGAAGTCGTGTTTGCCTGCGGATCCGCGTCTATCACCAGGGTCTTCTTTTCGAGGACAGCCAGTGATGCTGCAAGGTTGATGGCAGTGGTCGTTTTGCCGACTCCACCCTTCTGATTGGCTATTGCTATTACCTTTCCCATTGATGTAAATGCGTCATTCGCCTACAATAAGGCGAATATATTCAATCCACAAAATTACAAAATTAATTCCATTTCCGGAAGTCAATGTTTTCAACAATTCTTCCGGCGGTGGCATGGATATTGCTAAAATCATACCGAAGTTTTTCATAGTTTAAGTTTAAGT
>JAKSJG010000059.1 GCA_024398365.1 Bacteroidales bacterium
CTGGTGCGCGGCTGCAGCTTCGTCATCGTGCCTTCGCGCTGGTATGAGAACAACCCCATGACCATAGTTGAGGCATACGCCTACGGCAAACCGGTCATAGGTGCGCGTATCGGTGGCATCCCGGAGATACTGGAGGGGCAGGGGACTGGATTCATTTACCCTTCGGGCGACGTGGAAGCTCTCGCCGGTGCATTGTCGGAGGCTTCTGCGGTCAGTGACGAGGCATACGCTGAAATGTCCGCCCGCGCCCGCGCATTCTACGAGGCCAATTTCGCGGAAGCGCCGTATTATGACAAACTTATGAACTTCTATCAGGGTATCCTGGACAATAAGAAATGAGTGCGGGGAAGAAGATAAACTGGCTGCTGATACTGCAGGGCTGGACGATGCTCTGGGTCGTGCTCGGGCATTCGCCTCTGGGCGAGGCCGGGGAGGGACCGGTATGGGAAAATGTCATCTACAATGCGGCATATTCCTTCCACATGTCCCTCTTCATGCTCATCTCCGGATATCTTTTCCGCCTGACAAGGCTGTCCACCGCTGAGGGCCGGCCTTCCATGAGTTATGCAGCCATGCTGCGGGACAAGGCTTTGAGGCTGCTTCTACCAATGGCGGTGTTTACTCTGGTCGCTTTTGCCGTGAAGCTTGCCTTCCCGGGCGAGATGTCCCGCGGAGTCAGTCTCAGCTTCAAGGAAATACTTAATGCCTTCATATATCCGTACAACGGGCCTCTGCGCGAGATGTGGTTCATCTACACGCTCTTCTGGTTCTTCTGCCTGGCTCCGGTATGGCGTGCCAGCCTGCGCCGCGGGTGGATGACCGTGACCACTGCAGCGGTACTGCTGCTATGCCACTACTTCCATCCGGATGTGGAGTTCCTGAGCCTCAAGAGGGTGTTCGACTACGGCTTCTGGTTCTATGCCGGCCTTGTCCTGGCTGACAGGAACGTGGTGGAGAAATACATACGCCCGGCAAGATACCTTCTGCTGGCCACAGGAGCGGCAATATACTGGGCAGGTACCATTACGGACGGCATGGTGACCACATTCGGCGCATTGCAGTTCTCCATTGCATTGGCACTCATACTTGACGGACTCATGCCGAAGGCATTCTCAAGTTTCCGCAACTACACTTATCAGATATTCCTGATGGGCATTTTCGCCCAGATGGCGGTCAAGATACTGTTCAGGCACTTTGATCTCCCATATCTCGCCGGCTACCTGCTCTGTGCGGCAGCCGGCCTCTATGTCCCTGTGCTGATCTCCGTCATCCTTCAGAAAATAAACTGCAGGCCGCTGCTTCTGTGCATTGGCCTGAAATCTTCCGTGGAGGGGGGAGGCAGATGAAAGAGAGCCGCTTCTACAATCTCCTGTACATAGGTATTTCGGTATTTCTGGTATTCCTGAATCTTCTCAACAAGAAGACTCTCGGTCTGCCGCCTGTGGACTATGGCCTGTATGCCATTCTCATAGCTCTCGGCGTATTTGTCGCCGTACGTAACCACAGGTTCAACGTGCCGAAGGGCTACCTTGTGCTTTCAGGCATAATGGCAGCCGGCATGGTGCTCAATGCGCTGGTTTCCAAGTACAGCCCCGGACCGCTATATTCCACTCTCGGCGGCCTCATCACCTTCATGCCGTTCATACTCTTCGCGGTGTCGTACAATTTCCATATGAGCGATGCGGACCTGCATATGTTCATCAGGCTCATAATAGCCGTGACCTGCGGCATCGCCCTGATAGTGTATTTCGACACGCTTGTGCTGCATACGGGCGACGATGAGTTCCAGAAGGGTATCATCACTTCCGGTGTCATCTTCTTCGGCAACTTCTCATCGTACTGCAACCAGGCCATGGTGCTCACCCTGGCCGAAATATACAGGACAAAGGACAAGCGGTTGTATGCTGTCATCGCCTTCCTGGCTGTGACCATACTGCTGACCAACCAGATGAAGGCCATACTGGGAATGATGCTCGTCGTGATCATCTTCATCTTCTATATGACAGAGATCAGACGCTGGGTGAAGATCACCATAGCCGCTACGGGAATAGCCGCAATCGTTGCCATCCTCTCCGTTTCCGCTGTGTTCATGCTGAAGTTCGAGAATTATATGGACAACGCGCAGCTGGAGGAGTCATATACCAAAGTTGCGCGTCCGGCACTCTACTATGGGGCGTTACAGTTGGCAAATGACTTCTTCCCGTTAGGCTCCGGCCAGGGCACATACGGAAGCGTGCCGGTCAATATCGTCGGTAGCCGAATCTATTCGGATTATGAGCTCGACAAGGTATGGGGTCTCGGTGACGACACCGAATTCAGTTTCAAGATGGACGCCCACTGGGCTTCGATCATGGGCGAGATGGGCTTCATAGGGCTCGTCATCTACCTGCTGATATTCTTCTATCCTGCGCGCAAGGTCAGCAAGCGGCTTGAAGGGGAGAGCGAAGAGACAAGAAAGTATTATTCATATATCATAAAGGCGGGAATACTGACACTTTTCTTCGAGTCCATAGTGCTCGCGCTGCCGAAGAGCTTCAGTTTCATGGTGGTTTACGCCGGACTGGCCGGACTGATAATGAATCGCAAGAAAACACATATTGAAGAAATATAACTATAATGGACGGATCAATAATAGTTACCTACAGGTGCCCGATGCACTGCAAGATGTGCAACATCTGGGACAACCCGACAAAACCATCTGAGGAATTCAAGCCGGAACTTCTCAAGAAGCTGCCGCGCATGCGCTCCGTGAATATCACCGGAGGCGAGCCTTTCGTACGCGAGGACATAGAGGAGATAGTGAAGATACTGCTCACCAAGACCGAGCGCATCGTGTTCTCCACCAGCGGTTGGTTCGGGGACCGTATCATCGAGATGGCGAAGAAATACCCGCAGGTGGGCTACCGTATCAGCATCGAGGGCCTGAGCTGCAAGAATGACGAGCTCCGCGGACGCGAGGGCGGCTTTGACAAGGGCCTCCGTACTCTCCTGGAACTCCGCCGCATGGGCATCAAGGACATAGGATTCGGCATCACCGTGTCCAACAACAATTCCAAGGATATGCTGGACCTCTACGAGCTCAGCAAGAATCTGAACATGCAGTTCGCCACCGCCAGCTTCCACAACTCCTTCTATTTCCACAAATATGACAACGCTGTCACCAACAAGGAGGAGGTCTGCGGCAACTTCGACGAGCTTATCCAGCGCCTGATGAAGGAAAATCATCCGAAGTCCTGGGCGCGCGCCTTCTTCAACCTCGGCCTGATCAACTACATCAACGGCGGACGCCGCATGCTGCCTTGCGAGGCCGGCAGCGAGAACTTCTTCCTCGACCCGTTCGGCAATATCCTGCCGTGCAACGGCATGGAGGAGGGATGCTGGTTCGACACCATGGGCAATCTCAACGACGTGGAGAAGTTCGAGGATATATGGAACAGCCCGAAGGCCGCTGAGATACGCGACAAGGTGGCGCACTGCCCGAAGAGCTGCTGGATGATAGGCAGCGTCTCTCCGGTGATGAAGAAGTATATAAAGAACATCGCGCCATGGATTGTGAAGAACAAGCTCAAGGTGATGCGCGGCGGTCGCGTGGATACGGGCTGCATACCTTTCTATCACGTGGGAAACAATGACCTGCAGGGCATACGTCCTGTGCTTGATGAACCGTCCTGCACTGACTGCGAGAAATGAAAATCGTCTTCATAGGCTGCCGTGACATACATCTGCTGGGCGGCATCGAGAATTATATGTACAATCTCTCCCGCGGCCTTGTGGCCATGGGGCACGAGGCTGTCGTCTATTGCGAGAGCGACCGCAATGCCGTCGAGGATCTTGACGGGGTGAAGGTCATTTATATGAAAGGTCCGAAGAGCAACCTGCTCTGCAAGCCGTGGGTGGGCCTCAAGGCCACTCTGCGCACCATTTTTCGCGAGAGGAAAGTCAGCCTGATACACTACAACGCCTGGCCGCCATCCCTCTGGAGCTGGATGGCCTCCCTTGCGGGCATTCCATCGCTGATGATGGGTCACGGCCACGAATGGCAGCGCAGCAAGTATTCTCCGCGCCAGCAGAAAGTCCTCAAGTTCATGGAGAAATACACTGCGCACTCCAACAGCCACCTGCTGATGTGCAGCGAGGCGCAGACCCGCTATTTCAAGGCTAATTACGGCGTGGAGCCATATACCATGCCTACGGCGGTAAACCTGCCGTCTGCCGAGCCTGCGGAGGCTTCGGACATCCTGCTGCGCTTCGGCCTGGAGAAGGGGAGGTTTTTCCTCTACATGGGCCGTCTGGTGCAGGACAAGAATCCGGACTTCCTCATCCGAGGCTTCCGCGCCGCGCAGCATGAAGGCTTCAAGCTCGTCATAGCTGGTGCAAATGACGCGATGCCGGAGTATGTGGCGCATCTCCACAGCCTTGCGGAAGGTTGCGATGACGTGATTTTCACCGGGGCGGTGTATGGGGCGGACAAGGATGCGCTGCTGCGCAATGCATACGTATTCTGCCTTCCTTCCACCATCGAGGGTCTGTCCATAGTGCTGCTTGAGGCCATGAGCTACCGCCTGCCGGTGCTCGCCTCCGATATAGAGGCCAACCGTGAGGTGCTGGAGAAGGACCGCGCCGTATGGGTGCGCCCCGAGAGCGACGATGACATCCGCGACGCCGTTCAGACCTGCATCGCATCCCCGGATACCCTCGCCGGCTACAGGGATTACAATTATGACAAGATCGTCAGATCCTATACCTGGGACAGCGTCACCAGACGATATGCGGGCTATGCTTCACGCATCGCAAAATTTTGATTTTATTTCTTTTATTCATAACTTTACGAAATTAAGTATAATGCATCTCACAATATGAAAAACGAAACACTCCGCTACGAACGCCCTCAGGTCGAGACAGCAGAGCTCGACACTGAATCATCACTCCTTCAGGCCAGCCTCAATGGCAACAACAACGAAAATTTCGGAACCATAGACGGTATCTGGTAGAGCAGGAGATTCATCCATGAATAAGACATTCATTGCAGTTGCTACCATGACCATGGTGGCAGCGGTTTCCTGTCAGAAAGATAATATGGAACCTCAGCCTGCAGGCAAGACGGTAAGCATCAAGGCAAGCGTTGAGCAGCAGGTATCCACCAGAACAGCACTCTCCGGAGATACAGTGGTATGGTCAGAAGGCGATGCTCTCGCCGTATATGGTGTTGATAATCCCGGAACATGCGTTGCCTTCAGCTATAACGGCACTCCAGGTGTTGTGGAAGGCGAATTCTGGGGCACAGAGGTAACAGGCACCAAGGTGGCTGTATATCCACAGTCAATCGTTGCCGAAGGTACTGGCCTCGTATCTGCGGACGGCAGGTATTCAGTCCCTGTGACCATCCCTGCAGAACAGACCTACGTCGAGGGCAGCTTCTCAAACAACGCCAATGTCGCAATTGCAGTCGGTACCGATTCCTTTGCATTCAAGAACGTGATGAGCGTTCTGAAGCTTCAGTTCTACGGCACTACAGCACGCAACATTACAAAGGTTCAGCTTGCGGCTGCGGAGCCTCTCTGCGGCGAGGCCACTCTCTCCGTTGCAGCTGACGGTACTGATCCTCAGCTAGTATTCGATGAGGCCAAGTCAAGCAAGATGCTTACCCTGAACGTTCCAAACGTTGCTTTCAGCACTGATGAGGCAGCGCCTACGGTTTACTATTTCGTAGTCCCTGCCAACTCCCTGACAAGCGGATTCACAGTCTCTGTGGAGAATACTGCTTCCAACGACACATTCTATGCACTTGCAAAGACCAAGACTGACAATACCACTGCACGCAGCAACATCTCCGAGATGCCTGTGAAGTCGATATCCTTCACAGCCAGAAAGAGCGGTCTCGCAAATACCCTCATCTGTGTTCCTGGCGGCAGTGTCGTGGACATCTATCCTCTGCAGCCGGTAACAGGCAAACTCTTAGGACATGCAGACAGTTTCTCCGCATTGGCTAATTATTTTTCCGAAGGTGAAGACAAGGGTTCCTGTGCGAACTATACAAACGGTTCCGCAAAGTATACTTCAGCTGACAAGGGTTGCCGTATCTATGCTCTCAGGGATTTTGATAGCAAGATACTTTGGACTTTCAATGTCTGGGTTACTGAAACTCCGGGTGACCTGACCCTGGCTGACGGTTCGGTTATCATGGACCGTAACCTTTGCGCAAAGGCAGGAGAGAGGAGTGATGAAATGACAAATAATCAGCAGCTCAGGGGGTTGCTCTATCAGTGGGGTCGCAAGGATCCTCTCTTCAACCAGAGTACAAACAAGGTTGAATGTTCAGCAGAGACAGGTACACTTGAGTATGTGACTGCGAACCCTCTCAGTTTTATATATCCTGTGGATGGGCAGCCTTGTGCAGGAGATTGGATGTGGGAAAGGAACAATAATCTCTGGGGAACAACCAAGACTGAATATGACCCATGTCCTGCTGGTTATAAGGTTCCTGACGGCAGTGCGACAACTGCTTTCTGGACTGCCACCGATATGCTCAATCATGCCGGGGCTTATGACAACACCTTCAAGGGCTATGATTTCAATGTCCTTGATGATGAGACATCATTCTTCCTCACGGGCTATTACTGCTCAATGAACGGAGATACCCCTACGACTTATACAAACGGTTATTACTGGTGCTGCAACAGCGTGAAGATGACAAATGGTGCGTACTATGGACGAGTATTCAAGTTCGGCAATTCATCTATCACAGGCAAGAGTACACTCGTACGCTACAGCGGCGCACAGATTCGTTGCCAGAAGATACTCTAGCAGATGAACAGAATACCCGTATTATTGACGATAACTTTATTGGCAGTCGCTTGCACTCCGGATAAAACCGGGGTGGAAGCGATTTCCTTTAAGGCGGATGACTTCCGCTTTGAAAATGCCAGCCGCAGCGACCTTGCTCCGGACGGCACTTTCAAATGGTCGCAGGCAGATACTGTAGGTATCTTTCCGGATAGCGGAAGCCAGATATATTTTGCATTGGAGGCCGGTTCCGGAGCCTCCTGCGCCACATTTGACGGCGGAGCCTGGGGCTTGAAGCCGAGCACTGCTTACCTGAGCTATTATCCATTCGTGGGCGACATCTACCTGAACAGGACCGCAATACCTGGGTCCTACCAGGGGCAGAAGCAGACTGCGAACGCTTCTACCGCTCATGTGGGAGCATACGACTTCATGTATGCCTCCGGCACTGTGGGCGCGGACGGCAAGCTGCTGTTCAATTACCACCATCTGAACGCACTTCTGCGCATGGAACTTGATGTGGCTCCTGCAACATATACCAATCTCAATCTTACGGGTGACGCCTCTCTCTTTGTCACTGCCGGTCATTATGACCTGACAGCCGGCACACCGTCAATCATTGCCGACAAGACTTCTTCAGCCCTGAAGCTGGCCCTTGGCAATGTGGTTGTGGCGGAAGGGGACAAACTGATACTCTACGCTGTCATAGCTCCGGCTGATTTCAGCGGCCTGACCATCACGGCTACGCTTACCGGCAAATCCGTGACAGCCCAGACATTCAAATTCAAGCCTGGCAAGGCCTTCGAGGCCGGCCACGGCTATATACTGACTGCTTCAAATTGATTGCCCTATGAATAACACAGATTTGAAGACTTACGAAGCACCTCGGATTGAGACGATAGTGCTTGGATCTGAAGGCCTCGTGTGCTTTTCCGGCAAGGGTGACGACTGGAGCTGGTCATCGATAAAAGGAGGGGAGTGGTGATGAGAAGATTTTTCACATTCCTGGCCCTCTTGATAACGGCCGTCTCATGCATCAATGAGAACGACATCAATACCGGCGTCGGAAAGGTCTGCTTTGCTGCTGATGATTTCGATTTCAGCTCCAGCAGGACAGGACTTGATGCGGCCGGTTCCTTCATCTGGTCCGCAAATGATACCGTCGGCGTATGCCCGGACAGCGGCAGCCAGATTTACTTCGCCATGACTTCAGGAGCTGGTGCATCCACTGCCGAGTTTGACAGCGGATGGCTGCTCAAGGCCGGCCATACTTATCTGAGCTATTATCCTTTCAAGGGTGACATTTACCTCAATCCTTCATCAATCCCTGTCTCTTATGCAGGCCAGCATCAGACATATGAAGGTGATGCCGCAGATCTGGCGGGATTTGATTACATGTACTCCGACCCGGTCTCCGGCGATGCCGGCAGACTTCTATTCCAGTACCATCATCTCGGTTCGCTGCTGCGCTTCAAGACTTCCCTGCCTGCCGGCGATTATGCCACGATGAGGGTGGAGAGTGACGGTGACTTCTTCGCCGGTTCCGGCTCTTACGACCTTACGGCGGACAAGCCGGCCATCTCTGTGTCGGCCGCGACGTCAAGTCTCGAGGTGAAACTCGAAGGTTTTGAATTCAACACTTTGAAGACTGTTGCCGTATATGCGATGACTGCGCCTGTGGACATGAGCGGTCACAAGCTCAGGGTCAGCTTCCTCGATGCGGACGGCAATGTACTCTACCAGTACGCCGCCGATGTCAAGTCCGCTTTCGTGGCGGGCGGCGCCTATGAATTCACCCAGCCTGCCAGCAACCGCTTCTATCTCCGTGTGCTGCACAATCTCAAGACATTTACGGCCCCTGTGGTGCCCGGTGCGTCATTCGTCCTGTGGGGCGATGAGATGGAGGATGTATATGAGGCGGGAATATCCTATACTTACAGTTCTCAGAAGGAATATGAGGTGACCCTCATGGGTTCCAAGTCCTCGACCTTTGAGTTCAAGGATATCATCGGTATCAAGAAGATAGATTTATCAGAGTTTTAACGTACAGCCATGAGAAAAGTATTATTTGCAATATGCATCGCTCTCATCTCCGTTACAATGTCGGCGGAGGTCAGAAGCCAGCAGGAAGCGAAGTCCGTGGCTGAGCGCTTTTTCAACGGCGGCAGTGCCACCCGCTCCGCATATTCGGGCCTGACACTTGTGTGGGACGGTCTTACGCGTGCCGAGGTCGGCGAAGCTCCTTTCTATATCTACAACAATGCCGGCGGCGGTTTCATCATCGTTTCCGGTGACACAGGAGCCAGGACAATCCTCGGTTATTCCAGGACCGGCTCATTCTCTGTCAATGGAATGCCGGAACAGCTCTCCGGCTGGCTGGAGGAATACCGCGGGCAGATAGGACTGGTACGAAAATCAGAATCAGCTCCGGAGATCAGGGTTCCGGAAAATGAACCTCTGCAGTATGCTGTGGTGAAGTGTCTCAATACCGCCAACTGGGGCCAGAGCGCGCCGTTCAACTCAGTATATCCAAAAGTTGACGGCGAATTGCCTGCCACCTGCTGTGTAGCGACTGCCATGGCTGAGGTGATGTATTACCACAAATGGCCGGAGAAGGGCACAGGAAGCCTTCCTTCATATACATATACCTACAACAGTACGACCATCACCCATCCGGGCCATGACCTCGGCTATGCCTACGACTGGGCGAATATGAAGAGTTCATACTCTTCTTATACCACTGCGCAGGGCAAGGCGGTCTCCACACTGATGTACGACTGCAGTGTGATGGTGAAGGCCAATCTCAAGCCTGGCGCTTCATCCGCCAGCACTTCTTCAGTGCCTGCTGCCATCAAGAAATATATGGATTACGATGCTGCTGCGATTTATTCCAAGCGCTCGTCTTTCACTACGGAACAGTGGGTGTCGAAGCTCAAGAATGAGATTGACCACAACCGTCCGGTAGTATATGCCGGCCACGGCAGCGGCGGTCACGCCTTCGTGGTTGACGGCTATGACACCAATGACAATTTCCGCGTGAACTGGGGCTGGAAGGGCTCCAGCAATGGTTATTTCGCTATTGATGCATTCAAGCCCGGTACTCACGATTACACCGAGACCCAGGGTGCCGTATTCAATATGATGCCTAATCAGGCGTCCCTGGGCAAGTGTTACCTGACTCTTTTCGTTGGAACGGCCAAAGATGGTGTCGTATTCACGGGCGTGCAGCTGTCAACTGCCGATTTCAAGGTTGGAGAGCCTTTCACTGCGAGAATTGGCATAATCAATTATCAGACTGATGCGTCGAAGCCTTATGACGGCCTTGTGGCTGTGGTGCATACTGATGCCGATGAGAATATCAAAGAGATCATCTCTGATGAGATGTCAAATTTCACCCGTCTTTCAGTGAATGCCTGGAGACGCATGGATCCTGTCAATTGCGTCATAAAGGAGGAGATCGAGATGGGGGACAGGATAATGTACGCTTACAAGCCTACGGGCAGCGCCAACTGGTTCCTGCTCAATGAAGACCTCAAGGGCAACGGCGCTGTCCTGTATGTGACTATTGCCGACACCAAGACCATCGAGGAATGCACCAATGTCAAG
>JAKSJG010000006.1 GCA_024398365.1 Bacteroidales bacterium
CGCAGGCTGAGGCCAGGAAAATCACTGCTGAAAGAAGCAGGAATCGTGCAATGTGTTTTTTCATAGCTTTTCTCCTGAAATTAAAACCATCCTGACGGATCACCGATCACATAGTTCTGATTTTGGTCTCCTGTGCTGACACAGAGCACTGATTCAGAGCCAAGACACTGAACTTCGACTTCCGGTGAAGCGTAAACAGCTTTTCTTGAGTGTAACATAAATGAATTTGAATTGTATTTAAAATATTGTATATCAAATAATTAAGGACAATATTCAATAAACACTGGTCCACGTAAAATACAAATATAATTTTTTATGGTCATTTTCGCAAATGAAATGCGGAGTGACCTTGCAGGAGAAATCCGTCCCTCCCTGCCATTCTGACACAGTTTGTCACACATTCTTGGCCATGGTATCGTATTTGTTTATATCTTTGTCCACTTATAAATAATGAAATTATGGCACAAGGTAAAATAGGCGTAACTACTGAGAACATTTTTCCTGTAATCAAGAAGTTTCTTTATTCCGACCACGACATTTTCGTACGTGAGATCGTAGCGAATGCCGTAGATGCCACTCAGAAACTCAAAGCACTTGCAGGCAGCGGCGAATTCAAGGGCGAACTCGGCGACTGCACCATACATATTGACGTTGACAACAAGGCCAATACCATACGCATCACCGACCGCGGCATAGGTATGACCGAGGAAGAGGTTGACAAGTACATCAACCAGATCGCATTCTCCAGCGCTGGGGAATTCCTCGAGAAATACAAGGACCAGACAGGCATCATCGGCCATTTCGGCCTCGGATTCTATTCCGCATTCATGGTGTCGAAGAAGGTCACCATCGACACACTTTCCTGGAAGGAGGGCGCGAAGGCCGTACGCTGGGAATGCACCGGCGACCCGGAATACAAGATGTCCGACAGCGACAAGGCTGAGCGCGGCACCGTCATCACCCTCTACCTCGACGACGAGTCGAAGGAGTTCGGCGAGGAGGCGCGCGTGGGCGAGCTGCTGCACAAGTACTGCAAGTTCATGCCGGTAAGCATTGCCCTCGGCAAGAAGAAGGAATGGAAGGACGACAAGTATGTGGACACCGATGAGGACAACATCATCAACAACGTCGAGCCGCTCTGGACAAAGAAGCCGTCAGAGCTTAAGGACGAGGATTACGTCAAGTTCTACCAGACCCTCTACCCTATGCAGGACGACCCTCTGTTCTACATTCACCTCAATGTGGACTACCCTTTCAACCTCACCGGCATCCTGTATTTCCCTAAGATCAAGAATCAGCTCGAAGTCACACGCAACAAGGTGCAGCTCTACTGCAACCAGATGTTCGTGACAGACTCCGTCGAAGACATAGTACCTGAGTTCATGACCCTCCTGCACGGAGTCATCGACTCCCCTGACATTCCGCTCAACGTATCCCGCAGCTACCTGCAGGCCGACGGCAACGTCAAGAAGATCTCCGGCTACATCACCAAGAAGGTGGCGGACCGCCTCGAGGAGATCTCCAAGAACCAGAAGGACGATTTCGAGGCCAAGTGGGACAATCTCAAGCTCTTCATTGAGTACGGCATGCTCACAGACGAGAAGTTCTGCGAGAGGGCGATGAAATTCTTCAAGCTCAGGAACACCGACGGCAAGTACTTCAGCTTCGAGGATTACCGCAAGGTCATCGAGAGCGAGCAGACTGACAAGGACAAGAAGGTCGTGTATCTCTACGCCTCCGACACCCAGAGCCAGTTCTCATACATCGAAGCCGCTAAGAACAAGGGCTATGACGTACTGCTGATGGACTGCCCTCTGGACGCACATTTCGTCAACCTGCTCGAGAACAAGCTCAAGGACGCGAAGTTCGTCCGCGTAGATGCGGACTCCATCGACCGCCTCATCCAGAAGGCCGACGAGGACAAGTTCGAGACCACCGAGGATCAGAAGAAGGCGCTCCAGGAGACCTTCGAGGCCATCCTGCCGGGCGAATACAAGTACGACGTGCAGATGGCGAAGCTCGGCGAGACAGCGCAGCCTATCCTCATCACCCAGAGCGAATTCATGCGCCGCTACCGCGAAATGGCCGCTCTCGGCGGAGGTATGAACTTCTACGGCGAGATGCCGGAATCATACAATATCATAGTGAATGCACAGAACCCTGTCATCAAGAAAATCATGGGAGACGAAGGCGTATCAGCCCTCAAGGCGGACAATGCCCTCCTCAAGCAGGCCGCAGACCTCGCCCTGCTTGCCAACGGTCTCCTCAAGGGCAAGGCTCTCAGCGACTTCATCAAGCGCAGCGAAGACCTACTTAAATAATTACATACAAAAATGAAAAAAACATTATTGCCGGTTATCCTGGCCGTTGCGGCCATACTGGCAGTGTCATGCAAGCACGAACCGGAAGAGATCGAGAACTATTCATTCTTCTCAGTCCACAGTGCAAGTGAAGCCCTCAGCAAGGAGATCGCACAGAAGGTTGGCGATACCTATGCACGCGCTACCGACAGCATAGATATCAATTTTGACCTGCAGCGCGAAGGCCTCTCCGAAGAAGCCACCGCTCTGATTGACGCAGAGATCATCGCGGTCTCGCTCGGCGAGCAGTACCGCAATATGGATATCTGCGATGCCATGGCGGCATTTGCGGACAGCTCCACTGCCGTGTACTTCCAGGAATGCAATTCCGCTCTCTCAGTGGCAGACGAGAACATGCTCCCTCCGGCCTACATGCTGAGCCAGATCAACACCATTGAAGGCAAGGTATTCTCCATCAGCGAGAACGTGCTGCAGTACGTCATCACAAGCTACTTCTACGGTGGCGGCGCCCATGGCTACGGCCTGGACACCTATCTCGCATTCGACACCCAGAGCGGCAAGAGACTCACCGTCGATGACATATTCGCCGACAAGGATCAGCTCAAATCAGTGCTCGCCGCCAAGGCGAAGGCCGATGAAAGGACCTATGAAGACCTTGAGATGTTCATCTCCGACACATTCCTGATGGATGAGGAAGGCATCACCTTCATGTACGCACCGTACGACATCGGCTGCTACGCTTCAGGTCAGATCGACCTCAATATCTCCAAGGAGGAGCTCAAGGGCATGGTTCGCCCTGAGGCCGAAAAGTACTGGGAATAATCATGAAATATCGCAAGCGCATCACGCTATGGGCAGCAATCATCGCCATCGGGACGGTGATTGCTGTCTCTTCTATAGAACGTCTCCGCGCCTACAAGATCTCCGACATCATCAGCGACGAGGCGGCCGCCGACTCCCTTGATGCTGCGGCAGCGGTGGCGGTGGCGGCGGTGGCTGAGGCTGCTGCTGACACTACGGCCTGTGCCGCTGACGCAGTTGCGGATACCGCGGCAGTTGACAAGGCGGCTGCGGACACGACAGCAGATCACCCAAGTTCTTCCCAGTAGTATCTCACCACCGGACGCATGGCCGTATCAAACAATGCGGTGTTGATATCATATTTCCTGGAGCCGTGGCAAACGATAGTCATCGTATTGCCGTCATTGACAATATCCTCAATCTCCGACCAGAGTATCCTGGCACTGGATAACTTCAAACCAGAGCACAGAGATAGGTCCAAAGCATCCTTGGCAACAATAACTTCTGACCTCGCCCATGAGGCCAGAAGCACGCATATGAATCCGAAGAAGACAAGTGCCGGAACGAACAACAGATAATAGCCCCAGGATAGTCCGGAACACAATCCCCACACAAGCACCCCGATCAAAGCGATTGTAAACAAGAGCATGATGACACAGGACCAAAGGGCCCTGAACTCATACTTACGATCAGTAGAAGACAGTCGTTTATATGCCTTTCTCTCTAATGCAGATGTGATCAGAGCGGTCACATCACGAGCGATTGAAGTGTTGCTCATACAGTCACTTTTCAGTTTGAACATACGCGAGTGACTCGCGTACTGTTAAATCAAGTTTGATAATCTCCTGAGGATTGACGAAGGAATCGAAGCGGGCGGTGGCGTCCTTGAAGTAATAGACCGCCGTGTTGCCGTCGTTCTCGTCATACATTCCGCGAAGCTCAGGATAAGCGTCCAGCATGGACTTCTTGGCCTCGATGCGCTCATCCTCGACGAGAGTGCCGCTCAGGCGCAGCCAGTTGGCCTGGCCGTCGTAGCAGCAGAGCTCAACCTTGGGATTGGCCGCAATCTGCTTTGCGACGTCCTTCTTGTGTCCGGTCTGGATATAGAGCTTGCCTTCGAAAATGTTGACAGTGCCGAAAGGACGCACCCTCGGCTTCATCTCCCCGTCCGCGGAGTCCACCGTGGCGAGATAATAAGTGCCGTGGCAGTCGTGCTTTATGAATTCATATACCTTCTCCATAGCTTCTGTATTTTTGGTTTGATAATCCGAATGATTGATCTGCTGCTCTCTGACGCAGGAAGTCAGCAGCAAGGCTACCGTTGCCAGCGCTGCCATAGCAAGAATGTTAATGTGTCTCATACTTTTGACATGATTGTATTTTGGTGACATCAAAAATACAAAAATATCCCCTACGCTGGTGATGCCGGAAGGACATAAAAAAATCAGCGACTCAAATAAGTCGCTGACTTTTCCGGGTGGGAGTAATAGGATTCGAACCTATGACCCCCTGCTTGTAGGGCAGGTGCTCTAAACCAGCTGAGCTATGCTCCCGTTGTTTTGACTCTGCAAAGGTAGGTATTTTTTTTATTCCACCAAAATTATTTTGACTTTTTTCGCAAAAATGGTGCGGCAAATATCTTCAGAAGCTCATTTCGCACCGCAGCGCGGTCGCAGTCTTCGGGCAGAGAGGCGAGCTCGCCCTCGATATAAGCCTGAAAATCAGCATCCGGGCTCCCACCCTCCAGCATCGCAGCCGCCGAAGCGGAAGTTTCCCAGAGATGATAGCCATCCACGATGCGCGAGTCAATGATTTCCGCAAGGCGGCGGTAACGCTCATTTTTGTCGAAAGACGCGGCGTCGGCGATCTCCTCCGCTGTCAGAGGCTCGCAGAACTGCATGTGTACGCGGCCCTTCTTCTGGGTGATGCCTGTGATGATGCTCTCGATGTCCTCCATCTGCGCCTTGGTGTAGCTGCCGTTGACGGCGCGCTTCCAGTTCTCCACAGCCTTGCGCACTCCGCAAGGTTCGTATTCATATGATATGGAGAGCGGAAGGATGTTGAGCTCCCCGAAGTTTTCCTCGAATGTACCGCGGCCGCTCATGTCGAGCATCTTCAGCAGACCCTGCTCTGTCTGGTCATAACCGTTCTTGGTGCGTCCCTGGCGGTGAGCCAACCATATGGAAGCGCCACCGTCCCCTGAAGGCACCGCCTCCTGCTGATCCAGGCTGAGGCCGTTGATGCGGCGGCGTATGTATTCGGAGAGCTGGGCGGAAGCCGCGTAGAGTTCGCGCGGGCTGCCGCTGCGTATGACCTTCACCATGCGGTTGGAGCGCATCAGGTCGTTGACGAACGGTATGGAGACAAGGTTGTCCCCCACCGCTATCTCCGTGGTCGGCAGCGAGGTGAGCACCATCAGGTGCTGCAGGAAGGCCGAATCCAGCACTATGTCGCGGTGATTGGACAGTATGAGATATCTGCGCTTCGGGAAATCTCTGAAATACTCCATTCCATCAAAAGTGAGGCCTTTGGTGGTAAGGCTGACTATCCTGCCGATGGCCGGCGACATCACGCTGCTCTGGAAATCATCCACGCTGGTAACAGTGCGCAGAGTCTCACGGAAAAGCGTGGAGTCCTCCCCCGGATAGAGGAAGCTGTTGAACTTCTCTATGATGGGATGGTCCGCAAAGCGGAACATGGCATCACAGGTGGCAGCGTCATCGTATGGTCTGATATCTTCGAACATGGCCCTAGATGGTCTTTTCCTTACGGCAGTAGAGATCCGCAAGAGGGACTGTGATGCCGAGGTACAGCAGCGTCAGGGCCATTGAAGGCCAGAATTTGTCCGTTGCGAAGGAAATATATTCAGGTATGCAGTATTTGAGCACGTAAAGCACTACGGCCAGGATGCCGACGAGCATCCAGCCGCGCCAGCGGAACACCTTCCAGAGCACTATTGCCAGTGTGGCGAATGCCATCGGGAGAAGCAGGTAATGCGTAGGCTCGTCGCAGAGAAGGGCGATGACACCGATGCAGAGCAGAAGGGCGAGGCTCGAGTAGAGTACCTTGAAGTCGAACTTGATCTCGCCGCTGCCGGTGGCGCTCCTGCGGACCGAGTTGGATGACACCTTGTCCCCTGCGCGCTTGCGGAAATGGAAGTACAGCCACAGTGAGACGGCTATCACTATAACCGGCGCGCCTATGCCCCAGAGAGTGGAGATGATGCCGCCGCAGAGCTTGATGATGAGCCACGCCAGGCCGAAGAAGGCGAGCACGCCGAGTCCCATGAACAGCAGCACCCTGGCCAGAGGCGAGAGGTTGAGCCTGCCGTTGATGAAGGAGAAGGTCATCGACACAAGGAAAAGTGTGAGTATGATGGCGCAGGAGGTGGTATATCCTCCGTGTTCGAAGCTGAAGTCCTCTACCGGGACCGGTTCAGGTATGTAGCTGGAAGCGAATATCGCCGCAGCTATGGCTATCAGCAGAATGATGAATCTGTATTTTTTCATATCTGTGGATTTTCTTTTTTCTGAAGCAGCGAAGAGTCACCGTAGCTGAGGAAACGGAAGCCGTGGTCCATAGCGAAACTGTACATCTCGCGCCATGACTGGCCTATGAAGGCGGCTATCAGCAGCAGAAGGGTGCTCTGAGGCTGGTGGAAATTCGTTACTAAGTAATTGATGACATTGAAGCGGTAGCCCGGCACAATGATGATCTGCGTGCGGGATACGAGGCGCTGCAGGCCGTTGGCGCGCAGATAGGCGATCAGAGCGTCGAGAGCCTCGACGGTGGAATAGGCATATCCCTCCTCGCGGTACGGCTCCCATTGGGAGACGAAGCCGGGCTCGCCCTTCTCGATGCAGTGCACGCCGAGGAAGTAGAGCGACTCGAGGCAGCGCGTGGATGTGGTGCCAACGGCAATCACAGGGCCGCTGACGGCATCCCGCAAGGTGCACAGGAAGTCCAGGGATACCTCGAAAGGCTCGCTGTGCATCGTATGGTCAGCGATGTATTCGCTCTTGACAGGCAGGAATGTGCCGGCACCCACGTGCAGGCAGAGCTTCTCGCGCCTTATGCCCTTGGCGTCGATATCCTCGAATTCCTTCTCAGTGAAATGCAGGCCTGCAGTAGGAGCGGCTACAGAGCCTTCGCGCATGGCATAACAGGTCTGATAGCGGACGATGTCAAGCTCCTGCGTGTCCCTCTTGAGGTACGGCGGGATAGGGATGCGTCCGCAATGCCCGAGCACTGATGAGAATGATATGCCAGTCTGCCAGGAGAACTCCACAATGCAGGATTTACCGTCATTGGAGACGAGATCGGCCTTGAGGTCGATGGCGGAGAGTTCCGGGTCAGTTGATATATTATATAAGGTGAGGGTGTCACCCTTCCATTTCTTGAGATTGCCGACTATGGCCTTCCAGCGGCATGAGCTGGTGGAAGCAAAATTGAGCTGATAGTCGGACGGGGTGTCAGGCTCGAGGCAGAAAACCTCAATAATCGCCCCTGTAGTGCGCTGGAAGAGCAATCTTGCCGGCACAACCTTGGTCTCATTGAAGACCATAAGCGCGCCAGAAGGCAAATAATTGGATATGTCCTTGAAGCGTGACTCAATATTCGATTCTCCGGAGCTTGAGGATGTATGGACAAGAAGCTTCGAGTCGTCCCGGTGGGCGAGGGGAAACTTGGCTATACGGTCCTCTGGGAGCTCGTAGGTGTAATCTTCTATCTTAATATCCTTGATCATACGATTAGCAAAGTTAGCAAAAAATGTGCAGAAAAATGCAAGTTGACAAATTCACATCGGTAAACATAGGGCTGTGGTTTTGTACACAATTTACAAGATTATGCAAGTTATTGACAGTTTACAAGATTATCAACAACAATTTACCAAATTATCAACTGTTGACAACTCTATCAAATGATAAAAATATACGCTACTTGCATAACATACCGATTACCAATGATTTACGATATATTATCTAAAGTTAATTTGCAGTTTACTAACAGGCATTTTGAGCAAAAATAGGGCAAAATATTGTTAATAATGCGGTTTTAAATGATGTAACTTATATATCACTCAGTTTGTTACGCGATTTATCTAAAGTAAAGTATCAATAAATTACAAGTACAATACCCTGTCAATGTCCTTCTCCCTTGTGCTACATTTGTAATTTACTTTTGTAATTAGTAAAAATAAACTTAAATACACATCTTGTAAACAATATTTGTGTTACATTTGTATCAGTTAATGATTACAAATAAAATGGACACATTTGAGAGCAGACTTCAGCAGGTCCTTACGATGGAAGAACTCTCCCCTGCCAAATTCGCCGACATGCTCGGCATTCAGAGGTCGGGTATCTCCCACCTCCTGTCAGGACGCAACAACCCGAGCTTTGATTTCATCACCAGGATGCTTGAGCATTTCCCGGAACTCAACGCTGACTGGCTCTTGATGGGCAAAGGCAAGCCTTATAAGGATTCCGCCGCCCCGTCCACCGCTGCTCCGGCGGTTTCACCGGCTCCGAAGCCGTCTTCTCAGCAGATATGGCAGGATCAGGCAGCGCTGCCGCATAGCCCTCAGATGCCGCAATTATTTGGAGAAGAGACAATTGAGTCCAAAATGGAGTCATCTCAAGCTCCTGAGAATGCGATATTCGCACCAAGCGTGAACGACATACCGCATTTTCAGGAGTCTGAGACGGCAAATTATCCGCGCCCGGCGGAGCACCCTGCCGCCCCTTCCGCTGACCGTCACATAGTCCGCGTCACCATCTTCTGGTCCGACGGCACCTACGAAGAAAAGTAGCTTGCGAAATATTACCAGTTATGAGAAGAATCATATTGTTCTTTTTTGCAATGGCAATCATCTGCGGTGCCTTCATTTCGTGCCAGAAAAAAGAAGACACGACCATTGTAATTGAGAATATTACGGCAGGTATAGAACATGACGATGCTTTTGAGGAATACACCGTCACCCGTATGGGTCCTGACAAAGAGCATCCGTTCGAGTGCTATTGCGCTGGCGGCATTGCGAACACCTGGGCGACTGTCGTGGTTGAGTTCAGGTCCCCGTCTGTGCCGGAAGTGATAGTAGAGGATTTTCCGCAAAATGACAATTGCAATTCCATCCTGGTCAAGTGCGACGGAATGGGAGATGGCAAATGGAAGGCTGTCATCTGGACCACTGTGGGTTTCGAGGCCAAAGTCACCATCATGGACAAAGATGCTACGCTTTGCTTCGGAATATCCATTGTTGGGGATGTCGGCTGGACAGATCCCAGACTGGAAAGGTTGGATAAGATCACTGAAGGCGAATTTCAGCATGCTGCAAGTCGTTTGGGCGTGCCCGTTGCCGTCGTGAAAGCATTGGACGAAGTGTTGTCCGATAATAAAGGCGGTTTTTTCGCTATGAATCGCCCTGTAATACAGTTCGAAGGACACATTTTCTGGAAAGAGCTGCTGAAAAAAGGAATCGACCCCAGGAACTACGTTCGCGGCAATGAAGATATCCTTTATGAAAAATGGACTAAGGCATATTATAAAAACGGCATGTCAGAATACCAACGCTTAGAAAGAGCCGAACGTATTGACGAAACAGCAGCCAGATGCGCTACGTGCTGGGGTGCCTATAAGCTGATGGGCTACAATTATGAAAAGTGCGAATGCGGAGATGCACGATCTTTTGTTAATCGTATGATGGAGAGTAGAGGAAGTCAGATGGACCTTTTCGTCAGTTATTTATTAAACACTGGAGGAAACAAATATCTCAGGAGTCTGGACTGGGCAGGTTTCGCAAGATATTATGACAGCGACCGATATGCTCGGGACAAGTTTGATGAAAGGCTGGAGCAGGCGTATGCGAAATATGCCGCCGGGACCGACCAATAGAACAAGAAGGGCCAATGAAGCTGCACCTATATATTGCACAGCTTGAAGATTAGTATTATCTTCGCAGCGATTATAGAAGTTTAAAAAGTATTATTTGATTGCAGTTATGGGAACGACAGCTATTGTCTCTGCAATCCTGACCCTTCTGGCTGGAATCGGCATATTCCTCGTAGCGTGCCAGATGATGAGCTCCAATTTGGAATCGGCGAGCTCAGCGAAGTTGAAAAGCCTCTTTGCCAAGGCATCTAAAAGCAAGCTCCTGGGAGTAGGCATCGGAACGGTCGGGACCGCTGCCATCCAGAGCTCCGGAGCCACCACGGTGATGACGATCGGTTTCGTCAACACCGGTATCATCTCTCTCACTCAGGCCGCCACCATCATCTACGGCGCCAACATCGGAACCACAGTAACAGCGCAGATCGTCGCGCTCGGTATGTTTGGAGGCAACTCCATCTCCACGTCCATCATATTCTCCGCATTCGCCGGACTCGGCGCCTTCCTCATCGTATTCTCCAAAAAAGCGGCACTCAAGACCTGGGGAGGCATACTCGCCGGCTTCGGCATGCTCTTCGTCGGACTCTCGCTGATGAGCGGCTCGATGGAGGACTTCGCGGCCCTGCAGGGTGTCAAGGACTTCCTCGCCGGCATACGCAACCCGCTGCTGCTGGTGCTCACCGGCGCAGTGATAACCGCTATCATACAGAGTTCATCAGTGATGACATCCATCGCTCTGGCGATGTGCGTCACCGGCCTCATATCACTTGACCAGGGCATATTCCTGACCATGGGTTCCAATATCGGTTCATGCGTGGTCGCCATCATAGCCGGCGTCACCAGCGGAATCAATGCCAAGCGCACAGCCCTCATCCACTTGCTGTTCAACTGCACCGGTGTGCTGATCTTCATGCTGGCGGGCTCGCTGCTGAAACTCTTCACAAGCGGGAACCTCAGCTATGGCACTATGTTCGAGTCGGCCTTCCCGGGCGCTCCGCAGACTCAGCTGGCTATGTTCCACACCTTCTTCAATGTCATCACCGTACTCATCATGCTGCCGCTGACCGGCGCGCTGGTATCCCTGGTATGCAGGATGATCCCGCAGAAGGATGACTCTGACGTTGAGATCCTCAAGCTCAAATACATCGACGACAACATGCTCCGCACCCCTCCTCTGGCCGTTGAGCAGACCAAGCGCGAGATCCTGGGCATGGCGGAACTGGCCATGGAGAATTTCGACAGGGCGGTCGCTATCATCACGACACTCGACTTCAAGGAGCGCGAGCTGTTTGACAAGGTTGAGGAAAAGATCAATTTCATCAACAGGACTCTGGTGGATTTCGTAGTCAGGCTGTCGGGCCGCAAGGGTCTAAGCGAACATGACCATATCTATCTGTCAACCACCTACAGGACGGTGCGCGACGTGGAGCGTATAGGCGACTATGCCAAGAATATCGCCGAGTACGCCGATGCCATGCAGGAAGCCGGGCAGCATTTCTCTGATGACGCCCTCTATGAGATCAGCCAGCTGAAGATACTCATCCACCAGCTGTACGACAAGACCTGTGAAGCATACAGGGGCGAACTGATAGATGCCCTTGACCAGGCCAATGTCATCGAGGAACAGATAGATGAATTCACCAAGATGATGGAAGCCAACCACGTCACACGCCTGTCCAACGGCAACTGCACTCCTGTGACGGGAACCTTCTACCTGGAGCTGTCCTCAGATTCAGAACGTATCGCAGACCACCTCATCAACGTGGCCAAGACTATACGCCGCATCAAGAAAGTAAGCTATCAATCATAGATCATGTACAAATATTTAAGACCGATACTTTTCGCATTCAGTCCTGAGACCGCTCACAAGATCAGTTTCAAGACGCTGGACGTGATACGCCGGATACCGGGGGCCTCCCTCCTGGTCCGCGTCCGCCACTCCTACAGACATCCGAGCCTTGAACGCGAACTGTTCGGCGTCACGTTCAAGAACCCGGTGGGCATCTCCGCCGGTGTGGATTGCGATGGCAAGTATTACAATGAACTCGGACTGTTCGGCCCTGGCTTCGTGGAGATAGGTACACTGACCAATTCTCCGCAGGAAGGCAATCCGAAGCCGAGGTGGCAGCGCCTGCGCAGCCGCCAGGCGTTCATCAATAATTTCGGCCACGCCAACAGAGGCGTGCGCGAGGCAATCTCCAACATCCAGTCCAACCCGCCGAAGGACCTGGTGGTGATAGCCAATATCGGCAAGAACTCCGAGACCCCGTCCGAGAATGCGGTGGAGGACATCGACAGATGCTATACGCTCATATATGATTTCTCGGACATCGTGGTCATCAATATGCTTGACACGGACATTCATTTCCTCAACGACATATTGGATCGCGTCACGACCATACGCCGCTTCAATGACGAGCAGCATCCTATCCTGGTCAAGATACCGCCGGATATGTCGCAGCAGGAGATGGACTATGCCGTCCATACTGTCCTGAGCTTCGGCATCGACGGTCTGGTGGTGTCCGGCTCGACATATTCGACCGAAGGTCTCGACTGCGACATGGCTCACGGGGAAGTAAGCGGCGCGCCAGTGTTCGAACATTCCCTCGAGACCCTCAAATACGTATATGAGAAAAGCAAGGGCCTCATCCCTATCATCATTTCAGGCGGCATAATGACGCCTGAGCAGGCCCAGACCATGCTGGACAACGGCGCATCCCTGATTGAAGTGCACACAGGCCTGGCATTCCATGGCCCGAAACTCATCAAGAACATACTCAAGTATCTGGTGGCCACTGACAAGCAGCGCCATCCGGAGAAATATACCAAGAACAAAAAGTCAAAATAATGATAACAGCTTCGATATGTACCATAGGCGATGAGATCCTCATCGGCCAGATCGTTGATACCAATTCCTCAGACATCTCACGTGAGCTCAACCGCATAGGCGTGAAGGTGGTACGCATGCTCTCCATCGGCGATGACCACAGGGAGATCGTGGACAATCTGAATGCATGCCTCGCCACGAGCGACGTGGTGCTGGTCACCGGCGGACTCGGCCCTACCAAGGACGATATCACCAAGGAAGCGCTGCGCGAACTTTCCGGTTCCGCAGGCTGGCGCAAATCCGAAGAGCAGTACGAGGTCATTGACCGCATACTCACCGCGCGCGGCATCAAGATGCTGGACACCAACCAGGCCCAGGCCCTCGTGCCTGACAAATGCGAGGTCATAGTCAACAAGCTCGGCACAGCGCCATGCATGGCATTCCACGGCCTCGGGCCTGATGGCAGCGCCTCACTCTACTCCATGCCTGGAGTACCTTTCGAGACCAGAGGTCTGCTGGGCGACGTGATGGATGACATACGCGCACATTACAAGCTGGAGAAGATATCCCACCGCACCATAGTGACCTTCGGCATTCCGGAGTCCGAGCTGGCCAAGCAGATTGAGAGCTGGGAGGACAGCCTGCCGGCAAATATGCATCTGGCCTACCTTCCCAACCCTACCATCGGCGTACGCCTGAGGCTCTCCGCCTTCGGAGTGGAGACTGATTTCGCGCAGCAGGTGGAGGAACTCCGCGGTCTGCTGGGCGATGCCATATATGGCGAAGGCGAGGACACGCTCCCTGTCGCCATCGGACGCATGCTCCGCGAACGCGGCGCAAAGATGGCTGCCGCCGAATCCTGCACCGGAGGGCGCATCTCCGAACTCATGACCGCCGTGGCCGGATGCTCCGACTATTACAACGGCTCTGTCACTTCCTACGCCAATTCCGTGAAGATGGGAACGCTCGGAGTCAGGGAAGAGACTCTCGCTCAGCACGGTGCTGTCAGCGAGGAGACTGTACGCGAGATGGCTGCCGGCGTGCTCAGGAAGCTTGATACAGATTATTCCGTGGCCACTTCAGGCATTGCAGGTCCGGGCGGTGCGACACCTGGCAAACCTGTGGGCATGGCGTGGCTGGCGGCTGCACACCGCAACGCTGACGGAGAGATATCCGTTACCACAAAGTGCGTGAAATTCTCATCCAGCAGGGCCGTGAACATCGAGCGTTTCGCTTCGAATGCCCTCAACCTGCTCAGATTGAAGATACTTGCAGGAGACTAAACCTCCTCTCTCTTTCTGTTCCTGACAGACTTGATGCCGAGGTAGCAGCAGCTGCCCGCGAAGCCGAGGAATACCCAGACGATAAGCAGCATCATTCCGCTTGGCTTGAACTTGCGGTTAGGCACGCCTATCGGCGCGATCTCAGTAAAGGTGACGTTGTTCTCCTCCAGCTTCACGCGGGATGAGAGAACGTTCTTGGCAAGTTCAGAATAGAGGGACTGCGCGAGCTGGGACTCGTTTTCGAGGCGGTAGCGCTCGACCATGGAAGCGGCAGTCATCACACCCTTGTTGGAATCCACATAGTATGCATATGCACGCTGCTTGCGCAGATAATCCTCCTTGGCATCAACATACTGCTTCTCGATGAACTCGAGATTCTTCCTGGACTTGGTCAGCTTGAAGTCGGAGACATATTTCTTGATGAGCTCATAGGCATTCTGGCAGAGCTCCGCTGAAGCGAGGGCTTCAGGCATGTATGCGTCTATGGTGAGTATGCCCTGCTTGGCATCCACGTCCAGGGTCACGCTCTTGGAGAGTATCCTGGCCACGGCATCCTCCGCGTCGGTAAGCGCAGGGATGGAATCAGTCTTGACTGAATTGAAGGTCTCCACGTCCTCGTCGTGCTTCTTGCTCGGAATCATCTTGCTCAGCAGGAATCCCGGAAGCCCTATAGTGTAGCGCTTGATGGAGGTAACAAGATTGAATTTCTGATAAGTCTCGTCAGTGTAGAAGTCATAAACGGATACTGGCTCGTCAAATCCTTCGATGTGGACCTTGGAGTACATCAGGTCGCGAAGGTAGTTGGGGTTCTCCAGGATGTAAGGATATACCCTCGGGCTGATAGGGCCGTCACCACCGCCCATATCCAGATCCATACCCATCATGGAAGCTATGGACGAGTACCTTGAAGAGAAACTCTGATTGGTCTGCGGGACGAATACGCATTCGGCCTTAAAGACTCTCGGTGAGAATATGGCAAGGAATACAGCAAATGCCGCACAAATGCCACAGACAATGATAAAGAGCTTTCTGTGCTTCCACAGTTTGCCGAACAGATCGGCAAGATTGATATCTTTTTCTTCAGCCATTGGTCTTACTTGAACAGATTGATGAGGATTGCAGCCATGTAGGCCATTGAGCTCATTGATGAAATGATGGATGCCACCTCAGCGATGGATACCTTTTTGGAATCAGAGTCCGGGACAACCGGCACCACCAGTTCCATACCCGGTTCCATTCTGAACTTGCTTGAGCCGTGAACTGCTGAGGTACCGTCCATATAGATGGCGTAGGTCTTGCGCTTGCGTGCGTTCTTGGTGAATCCGCCGGCGTTGGAGACATAGTCTTTCCAGCTGCTGGAAGGGTTGAAAGCCACCGTATTAGGGAAATACACACCGCCAGACACCTTGACCGTGTTGTTCATCTGAGGCACGACGATCTCATCACCCTCCTTGAGGATGATGTCGGCGTAAGAGCCAGGATGCTTGACTGCTTCCTCAATGTTGATACCGATATCATAGGTCTTTGTCTGACTTTCCTCTTCTGCCTTGATCTGGGCGATCTTCAATGAATCCTCAGGAGTTTCAGGAGTCATCTGAACGGTTGGAACAGAGCCGGCGACACTGCCCGGTACCGCTGCAGCGGTAGGCTGAGGAGCCAGCTGGAAAGTGCTGTCCATGGCAGCAAATGCCTTGAGCTTGGCAAATTCATCCTTGGTCAGCTTCCTCTTGAGCTTTGCACCCTTGGTATATGCCTCATCCGTGAAACCTTCCGTGCGCGCGATGATGTCCGATATCCTGACTACGGACTTCTCTATGGCATAGGTGCCCGGGTACTTGACTTCACCCGATACCGTAACTGTAGGCAGAGGTCGGTAGTTGACGTTCTTGCGGACGAATATGAGATCGAAAGGATTGAGGATAACTGCATTGTCTTCCGGACGTTCCTTGAGATTGAAACGCCTTACATACGCGGACAAGCTGTCGCGGCCGCGGCTTGCCACCTCTACGTTGGAGAGGTCGCCGCCGTCTGCCAGACCGCCGGCCATCAATATGACGTCACCGATGGTCATGCCTTCGCGGAATTCGAAGTCACCTGGGAGGTTGACTTCACCCTTGACGGTCACGAATGTGCTGTCCTGAAGCTCAATCACAGAAAAGACGCGGACTGAGTCGTCCCTTACGAGGTCGATGTTGTCGAGGCCGTTCATGATGCGTTCCAGATTGAAGCTGAGGCTGACAGGCTTCATGTCTGCGTCGCGGCGAAGCACATAGCCGCGGTTGCTGTATGAGCCTTCCTGGAGTCCGCCGGCAGCTTCGATGAGCTGGCGTACGTTGGAAACCTTGTCGGATATGGCGTAAGGGCCCGGATGCATCACTGCACCGGCAGCAAATACTCTGTTGGTGAGTTTAGGCTGGTTGACATTGACATAGAGGCTGTCGCCAGCGCAGATGCCGAAGCTGTCGAATTCCTCGGCCTTGATGTCGTAGGCTGTACCGAGAGGTCCGTTCTGTCTGTCGAGGTGGACGATGTCCCTGTATGCGTCAGTCGAGAAACCGCCGGCGTACTTGATGAGGTCGGCCACAGTCTCCCCTTCTGTCATTTCATATTTGAGTTCGTTGCGGTTGAGTCCGCCACCGACTTTTGCCAGCTGGCTGATGGAGCCCACGGAGATGATATCACCGTCCTGAAGTCTTATGCTGGTATCATACTGGCCCTTGAAGATGTATGCATAGAGGTCGAATGTACCTGCGAGCTCGGAGTTGCGGTAGAGATTGATCTTGCGGACGGAACCATGCTTGAGGATACCGCCGGCCATGAAGATGGCGGTAGGTATCGATGAGAGCGATGGCAATGTGTAAACGCCCGGGGTGAACACCTCACCGAGGACATAAACTGTCACGCCGCGGATTTTGTTGACGGTGAGCTGGATCTTGGCTCCGCCACCGTTGAGGGATGAATGGAGTTTGGAGAGCCTTGACTTCATTGTCCTTTCAGCCTCGGTGACTGTCATGCCTGATACGGTGACAGGGCCGATGCCCTGGATGGTGATGGTGCCGTCATTGCTGATGACTCTGGTGTAGTTCGCGTTGGAATTGCCCCAGATGTCGATGCTGATCTCGTCACCGGGACCCAGCTTGTAGCTGGCAGGGACCGGAGCGTTAACACTTGGTATGAGTGCAAGACCATCAGAAATGAAGAAATCGTGGCCATAGACGTCTGAGTATGGGGCCTTGTGACCGCCGACAGGTGCTATGGTGGTAGGTGAAGGGATGTCCTCCATACCGACCATGACATTGGATACAGGTGTCATCATGACTGTACCTGCAGTACCTGTGACAACGTTAGGCTGGCCATAAGGCACTACCTGCCCGTTTACCACACCGTTGTTCTGGACCTGGGTCTGATTGGCCATGCCGGCGTTCTTGTTCATAGCCTGTTCTATCTCTTCGTTGCTGTAACCGTAGGAGCGCGCAAGTGACTTGGCTGCTCTGATTTCGGTCTCGCTCTGGGCCCTGAGGGCAGGGACCGCCAGAAGAAGAGCGCAGGCTGCAAAAAAGAATTTCTTCATATCTAAACTGATTATAATTCTAGTAATCTACAAAGATAAATAAATTTTGAGAATTATACACCCTTGCCCCTAGCTGCGCAGGTATGCATTGCCGAAAAGTATCACGGGGCTCTGCCCCAAACCCCGCCGCTACGACCGCTACCCCATTAATGGGGCCCCACTGCGGTCTTCGCTAGCGCCTGATGGCGCCTTGTACTTGCATGACGAGGTCGCGAGGGTGTTTACAGCAGGCATATTGATGCCTGCGGCCCGAGCAGCAGGGCTTTAGCCCGCCGTCCGGCTATGGTTTCGGTCAACGCATATCCTGTCTCCGCTTTACGGGACAAGGGTGTATAATCCCTTTAATTATTTCTTCCTGCGTTTATATAGAGCAAAACCGGCGAGGGCAAGGACGATGGCATACATGAGGATGACGCAGGCCAGGGCGATGCGGTCACCCTTGCGGACGCTGTCCGGATCGAATTCGAAATGTATGCTGTGCTCCCCTGCCGGCACGTTGAGCGCGCGGAGCGTATAATTGACCCTGAAGTGATCAGTGCTCTGGCCGTCAATGCTGGCCTTCCAGCCGTAAGGATAATAAATCTCCGAGAACACAATGGTGCCCGGCTTCGAAGCGCTGTAGCTGTAATCGATGTATCTCGGCGTATAGGCCGTCAGCTGAACGGTGGCAGTAGAATCCGCACCCGGCTCGAGATCACCTGCCATCCCGGCGAACTCCTTGTCCAGCACCGCCTCGTGACGCAGGTCAATCTGCGCGAGAGCATCCATCTCCTCATTGGCATTGTCAACAGGGATGAGCCTGTCCACAAACCATGCATTGCCGAAGGCCTGGTCATTGAGCTGCACCGCAGCCGAACCGTCCTCGGAAGGGACAATGACATACTTGGCGTTGAGCATGGAAATGATGTTCAAGTTGAGCTCACCGCTCATATATACGTCTATCATATCCTGATACCTGCGCAGCTTGGCGGCGCTGTAACCGCCCAGGGACTTGAACCTGTAGCAGGTGCGCGCGTCGCTGAAGGTATTGGTGGTCAGATTGAGCACGCGGAAATGCGGATCCTTGTCAGCAAGGATGCTGCTCTCCCATGGCTGCTCTGCGAAATAGCCGGAAGCATTGTATTTGGACACGAAATTGTCAGAATTGAGGTAACGCCTGTCAACAGGCCACATATCAAGCAGTATGAGGGCGGCCAGAGCGCCAATCATCCAGCCCTTGCCCATCCTGCCCTTCACGAAAAGGAAGAGCACCAGAGCGGCAAGCACGATGAAGCCCGCGCTGCGCCAGCTGTCGCTTGCGAAGAGTGAAGCTCGTTCATCTACGATGGCGGAATAGAGCCAGTCAGGTACCTGGGACATGATATTCGCGTCATAACTTGACTTGAAGTCGAAGATCGAGCTGCCGAAGAGGGCGAAGAAGATGCAGAGGCCCGCGCCTATGCCACCTGCGATGAGCACCTTCTTCCCCATCTCCTTGCGGTCCACGCCTTCCTGCATCAGCTCGCGCAGTGCCAGGAAGCCCAGCAAAGGCATGGCGATCTCAGCCACGATGAGAATGGAGGATACCGCGCGGAACTTGTTGTAGAGCGGGAAGTACTTGAAGAAGAACTCGGTGAGCCCCATCCAGTTGTGTCCCCATGAGAGGAATACTGAGAAGAGTGTGGCCAGCAGCAGGGCCCATTTGTAAGGGCTCCTGACTACGAGAAGGCCGAGTATGAAGAGGAAGCATACCACCGCACCGGCATAGACGTTGCCGGCTGTGAAAGGCTGCTCGCCCCAGTACATAGGTACGGAAGAGCAGAACTGCTTGGCCGACGATGCAGGTACATAGTTGCTTGTCAGGGTCTTGTACAGATCGGAATCAGTTCCGACATTGACGCCTGAAGCGCCGCCCATGAAGCCAGGGATGATGAGTGAGAAGGATTCGGCCTTGCCGTAGCTCCACTGTGTGGCGTAGTCCAGGTCGAGTCCCTTGGTCTTGTTGGTGGCATCATTGTCCTTGACCAGGTCGGAATGCCCGCCGCGCATGGTCTCGCGGGTGTATTCGGCGTTGGCGAACACATTTGCGCAGCTGGTGCCCATACCAAGGTCGACGGAGGCGAAGAAGAGCAGCGTAGCGACCGCGAAGTCCTTCATCCTCTTCTCCTTGATATGCGTGTAGAGCTCCGCGAACCAGCAGAGTCCTATCATCATGAAGATGTAGTAGGCCATCTGCGGATGGGTGCTGAAGCCTATGGCGGTAAATACCATAGCGAAGATGACGCCCAAGCTGTATTTCTTGCGGAATATCAGGTAGAATCCGGCGAACACCACGCTGATGAGCGATATGGTGCTCGTCTTGCCGTTGTGGCCTGCGGCGATGATCACGATGAAATATGAAGACAGCGTGATGGCTATCGCGCCCACTATGCTGAGCCACTTGTCCACGTCAAAGGAGCGCAGCAGGGCGAAGAAGCAGATGAAATAGATGATGAACACCCAGGCCGTGTGGGCATGACCGCGGTGGAAGATGGCTTCCAGCGGTGCGAGCCACTTCTGGGAGGTGTATTGTCCGCCACCTATCTGATAGTCAGGCATGCCACAGAACATGGAACCGGTCCACCAGCTGTGGTCTCCGGTGTCCTCTGTGTATTTGACAGTCTCGCGGGCTGCACCCTCTGCGGTGAAGTTGTCACCGGCGTAGATTACCTTGTTCTGGAGCACCGGATAGCAGTATCCGAAGGCCAGAATCACAAATGCCAGAGCGGCCACCACGTAGGCGCCGTATTTGCTGAAGAATGCTTTCATTATATTTACTTTTTCAATTTTTTTCTGATTTTGCCGGGCCAGCGGCTGATGCGCTGCGGCACCTTGATCATCCAGCGGATGACCTTGTTGGCGATGAAGGCAGCCTTGTCCCCTGCGCCGAATTCAGGCAGCGCCATGCGGCGTATGCCATAAGCCTGGCTGATGAGCGCGTCTATCCTGGCCTTCTGCATGCCCTGGTCCTTCTGTATGCGGCGGACTATGAAGTCCGGCATGGAATAGAATCTGGCATACCACGAATGCATGCAGATGCGCCTGTCCTGAAGGTCGAAGAGTATGGTGGAGATGCCGTCAGAATGCTTGTGCGCCGGCAGATAGAGTGTCTTGAAATTGTCCGCCATCCAGAGGAAGAACGGATAATAGGGTTCGTAATCCTCGGTGTAGGCCCTGACGTCCGTCATGTTGAACTTGCTGCGTATCAGGCGCAGGTTGAGTATGTTGAAGAACGGGTTGGTGACCTTCGGATTGCCGCTGCGCGGAAGGCCGGATCCGGCATCGGAACATCCGATGTTGGCGTAGCCCTCCTCTATCATCAGGCGGACAAGATCATTGACGGCCTGAGGGTCGGTGATGAAGGCGTCCTCGTCTATGTTGATGGCGATGTCACAGTCCTCATCCTTGAGCATGGTATAGAAATATCCGTCGGCTGTGCGGTCCGTGAGGCGCACCACCTGCACGCAGTCAATGCCATCGTGAAGGGCGGCTGACAGTCTGTAGAGCCTCAGGTCGAATGATCGTGTGTAAATCTTGATTCTCATAGGCTATTGCTTTTCAAGGCCCATAAGGCCGCGGGTGACGTTCCATCTGAAAAGGACGAGCATGTTGCCGCACTGCGGACGGGCTGTGATCTGGTAGTAAAGCCACAGCAGAATGGTCGCGTCCCACTTTATGGTCTCCGATATGATGCGCTTGAGGTATGCGCCGGTGCCTATGTTCTTGCAGCGGTTGTATTCGCTGAGGCCTATGCCCTTGGCGAAACGGACGATGTAGTCGCGTGTGGTGCGGGACTCCGGTATGACATGCTGCACCCTGATGTCAGGGAAATACCAGATCTGCATGCCGGCGGCCTTCACGCGCGCGAAAATGTCCTTCTCCTCGCCGCCCATAAGGTTCTTGAGCGTGCGGCCGAGCGAGGTGTTGAAATCCCCCACCCTGTCCAGCGCTCTGCGGCGGAAGCCCATGTTGGCGCCTATGGGATACTTGGATGTGAACTGCTGCATCTGCGGACCGAGGTCAATGGCCGATACCCATGAATATGTCCATTTGCAGAGCCATTCAGGCTCTTTGCCGGACTCGAAGAGAGGATGTATGCAGCCTCCGAAGGCGTCCGCCTGCGGGCAGTCGTCAAGGCTGCGCTGCAAGTTGCGGAGATAGTCCGCCTCAACCATGGAGTCGTCGTCCAGGAAGACGACTATGTCGCCGACAGACTCCCGTATGCCGCGGTTGCGGGCATGCGATAGGCCCTGAGCGGTCTCGAGGAAGTAGCGGAAGTTGAGCTCAGGACGGGCCTCTGCAAAGCTGCGGCAGATCTCAGGCGTGCTGTCGCTGCTGTTGTTGTCCACGAGCACTATCTCATAGTCCTCCACAGGACAGTCGTTGGCGGCTATCCTGTCCAGGGCTGCACCGAGGTATTTCTCGCGGTTGTATGTACAGATGACCAGGGATATCATTTTCCTATGATTTGAGCTATGGAACTGTTCTTCTCCAGGGAACGGCGTATGTACTTGATGGCCATCTTCGGATATTTCCTGATGAGCCACATAGGATAACGCATCTTAGGGGAACACCTGTAATGCCTGTTGGAGCGGTAATCCGGATATGTGGAACTGAAGTTGGAATACATGTCTTCGAGCACGTATGTCCGGGCATCCGCGCTGCCTGCATATACGAAGGCCGAGGTCAGGAACGCGTCCCTGAGATATATGTAGTCAAGTTCTTCCTTATATGTGTCATACAGGCTGTTGCGCTTGGCGAACTCCATGATTGTATCAAAGGATGCCGTCCTCTGGCGGAAACGTCCACCGGCGTCGATCCCGGAAGCGTCGTCAGCGAGCACGCGGTGCCTGTAGAGGGCCTTGCGCAGCTTGGCGAAGCGCTGGGACTTGAGTATGGCGCAGATAAGGAAGCAGCTGTCCTCCGACATGCCCGTGTCCGGGAAACGTATCATGCTGTCGCAAATGAATTTGCGGCTGAATGCGTAATGTCTGATATGGTCGCTGTAGCGTGAGAGCAGCTTGCGGTGGCCTTCTTCGCTCATGATGCCGTTGCTCAGAGCCGGGGCCTTCTTCCTGCGGGACTCGCCCTTGCCCATGATCTCTGTCCTGTATGAGTAGGCGCAGATGTCAGCCTTGTGGCGGCGCGCGGCATTATAGACTGACTCGCAGAATTCAGGTTCGAGTATGTCGTTGCTGTCAAGCACGCAGATGTAATCACCGGTGGCGAGGTCAAGCGCATCGTTGCGGGTGGCGTTCACGCCGCCTCCGACAGAGTCCTGCGCGAAGCGGAATACCTTCCTGCCGTTGTAGTCAGCAAGGTATTTGACCGCCTTGGCCATGCTGCCGTCGGTGCTGCGATCATCTACAAGTATGACCTCGATATCGTCCGTGGACTGGAATATTATCGAATCCAGGAACGAGATGATGTACTGGCTGGAATTGCCCACCGGTACTATGATGGATAATTTTGCTGCACTCATATCTCTTGTTCTTTATTGTCCGCCTGAAGTTGCCCGAAAAGTTCGAGCCACCTGTCGGCGACTTTTTCTATGGTGAATCTCTGTACTGACTCCATGCCGCTGCGGGCTATCTTCTCCCTGGCCACCGTGTTGCCCATAAGCCACATCAGTTCATCAGTGTAGGCGTCCAGATCGTTGTCAGGCACGATGACGCCGTCCTTGCGGTTCTCTATCAGGGTATGGAGGGACGGGTATGAATCAAGGGCTACCGGCACCACTCCGAACTGCTGTGACTCCGTCACGGTGAGGGCCCAGCCCTCGAATGAGGATGTCAGCATGAAGATGGAGGCTGACCTGTAATATTTGAGCACGTCGGGCACCCTGCCCTCGAAGACAATGTTGTCCAGGGCCAGACGGTCCGCCATCCTGATAAGGTAGTTGAGGTCCGGTCCGCCGCCGACCAGGCGGAGGGTCCA
The DNA here is from genome assembly GCA_024398365.1 of Bacteroidales bacterium. GTDB lineage: Bacteria > Bacteroidota > Bacteroidia > Bacteroidales > UBA932 > Cacconaster. The sequence goes on from JAKSJG010000006.1 coordinate 23,647, forward strand.
GTCGTCAAATTTGCCACTCTCGCATATGCGCTGCCATACCTTGAGGGCGAAGCTCAGACGCTTGGCCTTCTCGTCCATGCGGGCCACGATGAGCACTTCCTTCTTCTTGTCCTTGAGGATTTCCGGATCAGGAGTCAGGTCGTAGGTATTTGCATTCGGCATGTCGGCGAACTTGGAGTCGTACGGCAGGCCGGCAATCTCCGCATAACGGCGTCCGGCTTTCTCGCCGAGGACCACCAGAAGGTCGGAATTGTCGTACATCAGCCTGTATTTGGCGCGCACCTTGCCGCCGAAGAGCTTCATCACCAGCGGACGCGGAGCCAGAGTGAGGGCTATGTCCTTGAGGTTGCGGCGGAGCTGGCCGAAATGCCTTATCCTGTATATGCTGTTCAGTATGCGGTTGCCCAGCAGGTCCTCGCCCGGCATGGCGTGATAGCAGGCAATGAGCCTGGTCTTGGTGCCGCGCGTGGCATTGTACATCAGAGGCAGGAGCCTGCGCTTGTACTTGATGTCAACGAGATTGCTCATTATGATGTCAATCCCGGCAATGGAAAGGAAGTCGGTCAGCTGCTCGCTCTCCTGCCCGTCCTGGAGCAGAAGGGTCTCCTTGAAGCCGCATCTGTCAGGATGCTCGCTGCGGCGGCAGAATGCCAGATAGCAGTTGTGGCCGCGGCGCACGAATTCGTTGGCCAGGGTGATGGTTATCCTGTCCGTGCCGCCGAGCTGCTGGCTTATTTCGTTTTCGGTGACAAAAAGTATGTTCATAGGCCTCGCTGTTTATTGGTATATGTATTGGCCAGGCGGCGTACAAGCGTACGCATGCCCTTCTCCGATGCGTATATTATAGCGAAATATATCAGTGAGAACGCCCCGCAGGACAGGATTGCATATCCGGTGAACGGCAGCACGCCGGCGGATGGATCGATGTGGATGAGCCGCGTCACAAGCGTGCCAAGGACGAAGGCCGCTGCCAGACATATCATCATCTTGAAGAACAGGCCGAAGTAGATGGAGGCCCTCTGCCCCATTCCATGACGGAAGAGGAAGTACGGACGCCAGATGTAGATGATCAGCAGCAGTTCTATCACGGCTGCGGACAGCACACCGTTCAGGCCATAGCTGCGGCCGAGAAGCAGGGCCGCCACGGCGAATATCACGGCCTCGACTATCGGAGCCCAGATGTCACGGAAAAGGCCGTAGGAGTTGATGAAGATGTCCACCACCGTACGGATGTTGTTGAGGAAGAACACCGCTATGATGAGAATGAGCGTGGTGTTGTCCAGCAGGTATTCCCCGCCTATCCAGAGCCTGATGAATGGCTCTGTCAGGTAATAGAGGCCGAAGCAGCATATGCCCACGATGAAGAAGCGCAGGGTGAAGAGTTCCCTGAACACCTTGAGTATGAGAGACCTGTCCCCTTCCGCTATCATATTGCCAACGCTGGCGGTGATACTGGTGAACAGGGCCAGCAGCAGGGACTGAAGGCTGTTGGTCAGTATGAGGTAATTGCCGTATATGGCCACTGTCGTCAGTGTGGTGAAGGCATAGATGAACAGAGGCATGGCCTGAAGTGTCACGAATATGCCGATCTTGTGGACAAAGAGCTGCTTGATCTTGGTAATGACATCAGGATAACGCGCACGCAATCCCCTGTCCACCACGCAGGCCTCCTTCATGTAAGGATAGTTGCGGTGCACGGTGAAGTTGAGCGCGGCCGCTGCGATGACTGCAAATACAGCCTCGAAGACGAGCCACCAGACGTATGGGTGGCTGAGCCATATCACACCGGCCATCTGGGCCAGCACCTTGACTATCATTATCAGGCGGTAGCTGACCTGTATCTTGTAGTCCTTCTGGTCGGCGGCGAGCACCACCTGCTTGTAATTGACGAAATACCCCAGCAGCGCGCTGAACAGCAGTACTCCGAAGGACGCGTAGGCGTACCACATCGGAAGTTCCATCTTGCTGAAAATGCGCGGGAAGAACGGCAGAAGCACAAGGCTGGCGCCGATGATGATGAGGGCCACACGCCGATAGAGCCAGCCCTGAAGCGCGACTATCTCCCTTATGCTCTTGCGGTCGGAGTCGAAGAGCGGCTTGTAGAGGGTCACGGCTATTGCCGAACTGATGCCAAGCTCGGCAAGGTTGAGGAAATTGAGCAGACTGGCGGCGGTGGTGTTGAGGCCGAGGATTTCAGTACCGAGGCCGTCGAGGAACACCTTCCTCGACCAGAAGCCGACAAGCAATGAGACCAGCTGGATGACTATTGCCACCAGGCTGTTCTTCAAGCTCTTGGCCGTCCTCGCGTATGAACCCTGTTCTGCCATCTGCATTATGCTATATTGATGCCCATTCGTCCATTTTGGCGTCCAGATCCCTCTTCATCTCGAGGTACTGGCGCGTCAGATCCATGATGTCCGTATCCGGTGAAGGTGCGGACAGTGTCTTCTCTATCTCAGCCATCCTGCCCTCCAGTTCGGCAATCTGCTTCTCGAGAGCGTTGCGGCGGTTGGCAAGTTTCTTCTCCTCGCGGGAAGCGGCCTTCTGCTCCTGATAGGAAGCCTTCGACTGTTCCTTCTTCTGCACAGGAGCGGCCTGCGGCTGCGCTTCAGCCTTCACCGGCTTTGCCACTGCCGTCTTGTCCTGCTTTGACTTGATCTCGAAGTCGCGGAAGCTCTCCACCTTCTTGCTGCGCAGGAAATCGTCCACTCCGCCGAGGTGCTCACGCACCTTGCCGTCTGCGTATTCATATACCTTATCTACCAGTCCGTTGAGGAAGTCACGGTCATGTGACACGACCACCAATGTGCCGTCGTAGGCCTTCAGAGCCTGCTTGAGCACGTCCTTGGACCGTATGTCCATGTGGTTGGTAGGCTCGTCGAGCGCCAGCAGATTGTAAGGATTGAGCATCAGCCTGGCCATCGCCAGACGGGAACGCTCGCCTCCGCTGAGCACCGCCACCTTCTTGTCTATCTCCTCCCCTCGGAACAGGAAGGCCGCCAGGATGTCGCGCAGCTTGAAGCGCACGTCTCCTACGGCCACCTTGTCAAGGGTGTCATATACAGTATCGGTCTTGACCAGGATATCATCCTGATTCTGTGCGTAATATCCCACATTGACGTTATAGCCGATGCCGGCTTCGCCTTCGAACGGCTCCAGCTCGTTCATCAGCACGCGCATCATAGTGGTCTTGCCTTCTCCGTTGCGGCCTACGAACGCCACTTTCTCGCCGCGGCGTATGGTGATGTTGACGCCGTTGAGTATGACCTTGCGCGGCTGGGACGGATTCTCAGGCTGACTGTAGCCGATGACGGCGTCCTTGACCTGGAATGCCACGTCTCCTGAACGCGGTGCCGGCGGGAACTTGACGCTGAGGGTGGAAAGGTCCTCCTCGTCTATCTCAATGCGGTCCAGACGGTCCAGCTGCTTGATGCGGGACTGCACCTGGTTGCTCTTGGTGGCCTTGTAGCGGAAGCGCTCGATGAACTCCTCCGTCTTCTCTATCATGCGCTGCTGGTTCTCGTATGCCGCCTTCTGCTGTGCTATGCGCTCCTTGCGGAGTTCGACATACTGGCTGTACGGCACCTTGTAGTCGTAGATGTGCCCCAGCATGATTTCCACGGTGCGGGTGGTGCAGTTGTCCAGGAAACGGCGGTCGTGCGAGATGAGCACCAGGGCTCCGGTGTAGTCCTGCAGATAATCCTCCAGCCACTGTATGGACTCGATGTCGAGGTGGTTGGTAGGCTCGTCGAGCAGGAGGACGTCAGGCTTGCGCAGAAGTATCTTGGCAAGCTCGATACGCATGTTCCAGCCCTGGCTGAATGTGTCAGTCAGGCGGTCGAGTTCGCCGCGCTTGAAGCCGAGTCCGGTCAGGGTGCGTTCGGCTATGAGAGCCGGAGGTTCGCTGCCCTGGAGGGCTATGGCGTCATTGACCTCGTTGAGCTCAACCATCAGCCTGTTGTAGGCCGCCGACTCGTAGTCAGTGCGGGTGGCGAGTTCAAGTGAGATGGCGTCCATGCGCTCGTTGAGCTTCTTGAGGTCGTCGAAGGCCGTCAGGGCCTCCTCCATCACGGTCCTGCCGCGGTGATGCTCCATCATCTGCGGCAGATAGCCTATATTGATGCCCGAAGGGCGCATGATCTTGCCCGAGGTCGGGGTCTGAAGACCCATAATGAGCTTGAGCAGAGTGGATTTACCGGCTCCGTTCTTGCCCACGAGACCTATGCGGTCACGGTCATTTATATGGAAATTTATATTGTCCAGCAGGGTTGTCCCGCCGAATGATACTGTCAGATCGTTGATTGAAATCATATTGCCTCCTCCACTTTGTCCTTACATATCGCAATGCTCAACATATAGAGCAGTAAAAGGGGAACTGAGACAACGCACAGCGAGAACGGGTCGCCCGAAGGGGTGATCAGGGCCGCGAGCAGCACTGCCACGAACACCGCCACGCGCCAGCCTCTGCGGAGCATGGATCTGGTCACGACGCCGAGCTTCGAAAGCGCGGCGATGAGGGTCGGGAATTCGAACACTACACCGAAAAGCAGCACCGTGGAAGTCACGGTGGCCATGTAGGAAGTCAGCGAGATGGTGTTGGTGACGCTCTGGCTGACGGTGTACCCCTGGAAGAAATTGACCATCAGCGGCAGGACCACGCAGTAGCCCACCGCCAGTCCGGCATAGAAGAGCACGGATGCGAAGAGGAATGCTCCGCGCACCGCCTTTTTCTCATGCGAATAGAGGGCCGGAGCCACGAAGCGCCATATCTCGAAGACGATGTACGGGAAGCAGGCGATCAGCGCACAGACAAAGGTCACTTTCATGTGGATGAGGAACTGGGCGGTCACCTCGATATTGACCAAATTGAGGCTCACATCCACTCCCAGCAGCCTGTACAGGAAGAAATCAGGCCTTGTCGGGGCCAGTATCAGCCCGTCGAAGATGAAATCCTTGAAGCAGAAAAGGACTATGCTCGCCGTAAGAACAACGAGCAGCAAACGTATCAGGACCATCCGAAGTGCGTCCAGATGGTCCCAGAACGTCATTTCCTTTTCAGCCCCGGCCATTATTCAGCCTTGGGCTCTTCAGTTTTGTCGTCGGAGGCGGTCTGATGGAGGTCCTTCTTGATCTCCTTCACGTCCTTCTCCACCTCGTTCATGCCTTCCTTGAAGCTCTTGACTCCCTTGCCCAGGCCCTTCATGAGCTCAGGGATCTTCTTGCCGCCGAAGAGCAGCAGTACGAGAAGAAGGAGAATAATCCATTCCCATCCCTGGATGGCCATAGGGTAAATAAACAGGCTGTGCATAGTCATATGGTATTAAAAGTTATTTCAGGCTTGCGAGCCTCTCCTTGAGGTTTTCGATCTTGGTTGTGGCGTCGGCGAGCTTCTTGCGCTCGAGCTCGACTACCTGCGCAGGTGCGTTGGCCACGAACTTGGCGTTGCCGAGTTTGGCGTTGACACCCTTGAGGAAGCCTTCGTAGCGCTGGATCTCGGCGTTGATCTTCTCAATCTCAGCCGCAACGTCAATCATGCCCTCGAGAGGTACGTTGAATTCGAGTGTGCCCACCATGAAGGCCTCTCCCGCTCCGCCGGCGAATCCCTCCACCTTCTCGATGGAGCTGATGTTGGCGATCTTGCGTACGACAGGTTCGGCGATAGCCGGCATGTCACCCTTGACCTGGAGCTTGAGAGCCTCCTTCGGGGAGATGTTCTTGCTCTGGCGCAGAGCGCGGATGGCTACGACAGCCTCGACTGCGACATTGAAGTCATCAATGGTCTTCTGGTCGAATGCGCCGCCCTTAGGCATCTGCTGGAGCATGATGGTCTCGCCCGCCTTGCGCTCGGCGAGGTTCTGCCAGAGTTCCTCGGTGATGAAAGGCATCACAGGATGGAGCATCTTGAGGAGGGCGTCGAAGAATTCGATGGTAGCGTCGTATGTCGCCTTGTCGAGAGGTTTCTGTGTGCCGTTCTCGAAGCCAGGCTTGACGATCTCGAGATACCATGCGCAGAAGTCATCCCAGAAGAGCTTATATACCGCCATCACCGCATCGTTGATGCGGAAGTTCTCGAAGTCGTGGTTGACAGCCTCGACGGTGGCGTTGAGCTTGGCGCGGAACCAATCGACTGCCACGCGGCTTTCCTCAGGCTGAGGGCATTCTGCAACGCTCCAGCCCTTGACCAGACGGAATGCGTTCCAGATCTTGTTGCTGAAGTTGCGGCCCTGCTCGACCTGTGATTCGTCGAAGAGAATGTCATTGCCCGCTGAGGTGCAGAGCAGAATACCGAGGCGCACGCCGTCGGCTCCGTACTGCTCGATGAGCTTGATAGGGTCCGGCGAGTTGCCGAGCTGCTTGCTCATCTTGCGGCCGAGCTTGTCGCGCACGATGCCGGTGAAATATACATTGCGGAATGGCACGTCGTTGATGTACTCCTCTCCCGCCATGATCATTCTGGCCACCCAGAAGAAGATGATGTCCGGACCTGTGACAAGGTCGTTGGTCGGATAGTAGTACTTGATCTCCTTGTTGCCCGGGTCGTTGATGCCGTTGAAGAGGCTGACCGGCCAGAGCCAGCTTGAGAACCATGTGTCGAGGGCGTCCTCGTCACGGGTCAGCTGGTCAGCGGTGACGTCAGCGCAGCCAGGAAGCTGCTTTGCGAGCTTGAGAGCCTCTTCCGGAGTCTCGGCAACCACGAATCTCTCCTCCTCGCCTTCGGCTGCAGGAAGGAAGTATGCAGGGATACGGTGGCCCCACCAGAGCTGGCGGCTGATGCACCAGTCCTGAATGTTCTCGAGCCAGCTGCGGTATGTGGAGATGTATTTCGCAGGATGGAACTTGATCTTGCCTTCGAGTACCGGTGGAAGCGCGATGTCAGCGAAATGCTTCATGCTGAGGAACCACTGCTTGCACAGGCGCGGCTCGACAGCGGTGTCAGGGTTGCGCTCTGAGTAGCCGACCTTGTTGTCGTAATCCTCAATCTTCTCCATCAGGCCTGCGGCCTCGATGTCAATGGAGATCTGCTTGCGGACAACCATGCGGTCCTGGCCGATGTACATGCCTGCGGCCTCGGAGATGGTACCGTCAGGATTGAAGATGTCAATGGTCTCGAGATTGTGTATCTTACCGAGGTTGTAGTCGTTCACGTCGTGTGCCGGGGTCACCTTGAGGCAGCCGGTACCGAACTCGATATCGACGTAACGGTCTTCGATGACAGGGATGACACGGCCCACGAGAGGGACGATGACCTTGTGGCCGCGGAGCCACTGGTTCTTCGGGTCCTTGGGGTTGATACACATTGCGGTATCGCCCATGATGGTCTCAGGACGGGTGGTGGCCACTACTGCGTAGTACCTGCCGTTTTCATCCTTGTGGAGTACCTCGCCTTCCTCGCCGGTAGGCTTGACAGGGTTGACGTCAGCGTCAGCCACATAATATCTCAGGTAGTAAAGCTTTGACTTCTCGTCGCGGTAAACCACCTCTTCGGTGGAGAGCACGGTCTGGGCCTTCGGATCCCAGTTCACCATTCGCAGGCCGCGGTAGATGAGGCCCTTGTTGTAGAGATCGACGAATACCTTGATGACGGATTCGCTGCGGACTTCGTCCATGGTGAATGCGGTGCGGTCCCAGTCACAGCTGGCGCCGAGGCGGCGGAGCTGCTTGAGGATGATGCCGCCGTGCTCCTCTTTCCATTCCCATGCATACTTGAGGAATTCCTCGCGGGTCAGGTCGCGCTTCTTGATGCCCATTGACGCGAGCTTGTTAACCACCTTGGCCTCAGTGGCGATGGATGCGTGGTCGGTACCAGGCACCCAGCAGGCGTTCTTGCCCATCATGCGCGCACGGCGGATGAGCACATCCTGGAGGGTATTGTTCATCATGTGGCCCATGTGCAGCACGCCGGTCACATTTGGCGGCGGGATGACGATGGTATAGGCCTCGCGGCCGTCAGGTTCTGAATGGAAATATTTGTTTTCAACCCAATAGGCGTACCACTTGTCCTCAACCTGGGACGGGTCGTACTTCACTGAAAGTTCTTCTTGCATATCTGGTTAGTATATAATTTCGCTAAAATATTATTAACCTGCAAATTTAATGAATTCTCAGCGAGAAAGCAATATCTCTTCCGCTATGTTTAATCAATCTGAAATGACGTTTGTTGTCACAGCTAATGCCGCCCGCATTCCTATCTGAGGGCAGGCAGCTGTGACAACGAATGTCACTTTGGCCTCTGCATCTTATGGCAGCCGGTCTTTGCGGACAAGGACGACGTGGTTGCCCTTGGCAGTGTCGAGGAAGAGGTCGAAGTCGGCTGCGTTGTCAAAACGGAAGCGTACCTGGGTGCGGCAGCGCTGCGGGACGCAGGTGTTGGCGACGATTTCGCCCTCGGCGCGGTAGAGGTACTGCAGCCGGTCACCGGATATCTTGAGAAGCGCATAGCGGCCTTCGGGCAGCGTGCCGCGTATGCCTATGCCAATGCCGGATTCGAAATGCGACGGCAGGCTGAAGGCGGTGGTCATCGACAGCGGCAGAGTGCAATGTGCCAGCTCGAGGCTCAGATCCTCGCGGCAGAGGGATGCGGGATTGCACATGAAGGCCGGGCGGCCCATATAGCGCTTGGCATAAATCATGGTCCACAGCGCAGGGATGTCCCCCTCGCAGCCGCAGACTATGTCCTCGTCATTGAGCAGGGCCAGCGCCAGGCAGGCCGTGGTACCGCAGCTGTCGAGCAGATCGAAGCATTTGACGGTGAGGCCGTCAAAGCCGTTGTCATCACAGATTTCGCGAAGCGCGATGTACATCCTCGCCGCCTTGGTCAGGTCATCCAGTGTGCGGTCCTCAGACAGGCAGGATCTCAGGCTGAGCACCGCCGCCTCAACGCCCGGATCATCTTCTGATGTAGCTTCATATTTTTCGCGGACGAGGTCCAGCGGGACGTCACGGAATTTCATCCTGTACTTATCCTCGACCGCCCTGCGGTCAATGCCGGAGGAGATCAGCCACGGGCTCTCCCCTCCTGCCAGGCCGATGAAAAGCCCCTCGAATTCAGAGAGATCCCAGTCGGAGATATCCTGTCCGAAGGCGGCGGGAACCGGTTCCGACGGGCACGGCACAGCGCCTGCTCCAGCGTCAGCCGGCACAGCCTCCCTGGCCTCGGCGACGGCCTCTTCAGCACTGAGTATGCGGCAGCTGACACCTCTCTGCGCCAGATAGGTCCTGATTTCCAGGCTGGCCGCCAGCGAATTGTGGAGCCCGTCGGCAATCAGCGTCACCGGCGCGGGCACCGAGTCAATATGGCTGCGGTACAGTTCCTCAGTACCGCCCGTGGCGATGAAACACAGCGTCCTGCCATCGAAGGGCTCAATGGCGGTATCCGTCGAATCGACATATACGGTTTCACAGTCAAATGCAGCCACAAGGCTGTCCAGGAGTTCTTTTCTGGAACCCATGACGCTGGAGGCATCGTGCAGTGCCGATGCAAATATCAGAAGTCTGTTCATAATCCAAAGTTAATAAAAAAAGGCGGTCCTCTGACCGCCTTTTCAATATAGAGTGTGTCAGAAGTTATTTCTGTACCAGTTTCGGCTGGCGGACGCTCAGCAGAGAGGTCTTGCGGAGGGCTGTGGTAAGAGTCTCACCTTCCTTGCATGCGAAGGTGTAGATGTTGAAGCCCTGGGAAAGGCGCTCAGCATTGATGCGCTTCGCAGAATCAAAGAGGTCAAGTGTGTACTTCCCGTTATTCAGCTGATAGCTGAATACAATATTGTAGGCAGCAGTTGTGGAGTATCCCACATAGTAAGATGCCTTGTCAAGAGTTGAGTATGACACTGTCGCGAACACGCCGAGGGTATCGGACTGGCCGAGGTACTGGGCATTCATGATGAAGAGCTCATTGTTGACATCATCATAATACATTGGGATATCCCACTCAACGAGACCGCTGAGAAGGTAGGAGTTCGGATCCTCAACCGTCGGACGGCTGATGGTCACATCCTTGGAAGCGGACTTGGTGCATGCGTTGTCCGTGAAGTAGGTCATGGTATATGAGCCTGCGAAACTGCGGTCATACTTCTGAGTGATGCTGTATGTGGTCTTGGCGTCACCACAGCTGATGATGAACTTGCCATTGCGCACATTACCGGAATCATTGGCCTTGATGGTCAGCAGATAACCGTAATCAGTCTTCTCATAGTTGATCCAGTCGTCAGCGGTGACGGTGACATCGAAGGTGCTTGCACCCTTGATTTCAACTGAACCGCCCTTCATCTCGACAGATACGTTCTGGTCGGCGAATGAGAAGAGCATGCCCTGCTGATGAGGATATACCTTAATCTGCTCGTCGCCGCACTTGAGTGTGACGGTGGCTGAACGGCCTTCGAATGAGATGTTCTCAGGAACGGTCACAATCAGCTTGTTGCCGTTGACAGCGGCTTTGCACCAGTCTGAAGTGCATTCAGCAGTAACGGTGCCGTCCGCCTCGAACACTACCTCACCGCTCTGAGCCGCAGCATCAAAGGAGATGTTGGACGAAACGATCTTGATGGAAGATTCCTTTGCATAAGGATTGAATGGCTCTTCCTCAGTGCAGGCAACGAGGCCTGCAACGCTTGTGGCAACGAGTGCCAGTGCAAATAATATCTTCTTCATGCTTAATCGACTTTAGTGAGTGATACGATACCGGTAACCTGATGCTTGCCTGCTCCCGTGAACGGGAAGTATGCAGTGGAAGCAAGATTGCCGAGATTGTAGGATGACGAGAGGGTTGTACTGCTCATACTCTTGAAACTGAATGCGCCGACAGTATATGTGCCCCATACGGCATTGTCAACGAGGTTATATACAGGATGAGCCTCATCTCCGTTCCACTTTGTGACAAGACCGATCTTGTTGCTGTAATTAATGTAGCCTTTGACAGAGTCCCAAGCGATGGCAGCAATGTAATTCTTGCCATCCTTGACATACTCGCCGCCCATGGTAAGAATCTGTGTACAAAGTGAAAGCGTACCTGTACCCTTGCTGTAGCCGAGTACGAGCTCGTAGTTCTCGTTCACGCCCTGCATGCGATAGCTCTTGCCGTCACCGGCAGGAACGAGGGTCACAGGGAATTCGCCCTTGGAGTACTTGAACATGTAGTTGCCTGCATAGTCAGCATACATGCGGTAGCCTTCAGGGAATACAGCTGCGAACGAAGTACCGCTGGCAGCGCCGTCAGAGATTGTGAGGCTCTTGCCGCCGTCAGTAAGTTCGAAAGACTCGAATTCGGTATCGCCGATTTTCACCGGCTGGTAGAAACGCAGACCTTTGTCAGTAAGTGCGTAAGCCAGTGTCTTTGACTTGTCGCCCACGGTGAAAGTGAAATGACGGGTATCGGTATCGATCTTGGCATTAATGTCATTATCGCCAAGTTTGCCGACGATGCTGGTCATCATGAAGCTTGATGCAATATCGTCAATCTTTGCAAGATATGACTCAGCAGGCTCCTGGAGAGGACGCATATACATGGTGTTGCCTGTACGAGGTCCGCGGAGTGTGATGAGTTCCGGTGTGGCATCCACTATCACGAACTCGAATTCGCCGTGCATGGCTTCGTATGAATCGGAGCTTCCGCTAGGTGTCGAGAACTCGTGGATGGCCTTGTTGTAGGAGTCAAACACAAGTGTAGGGCCGTTGTCATCTATCATCTTGTAAAGGCTGGTATAGACACCGGACATACGCTCGGTGCGGACTTCAACCTCGAGTTCGGAGAACTTGAGAGTGTAGGCGAAACCGCCGTGCTCCTGGGTCTTTTCAGGGAACATCTCAAAGAGCCAGCCGTACTCCGCATCCATAAGGATCTTGCGGGCGTTATCCTTTGCGGCGCTGAGGCGCTCTGAGGATGACTGGTCAAAAATGTCTTCCTGGTTGAAAAGGCAGGACTGCATTGAGAACAATGAAATGGCCAGAGCCAGTGTTGTGAATATTTTTCTTCTCATGATTCAATCCTCCTATTTAACAGAAATGTCATTGAGATCAATCTTGCCGGCCATGATGTCCGCCTGACGGCGCTGGATCGTAGCACGGAGAAGATCGAGGTCAATGTTGAATGAGTTGAGCATATAATCCTTGACGATGTCCAGCTTCTGGGCGATGAGGGCTCCGCCCTCCTCTCCTGCTGCCATCATATAAGCCTCCCAGGTCTGTGCGTCATGGCATACGTACATTGAAAGCATTTCTGCAAAATCCTCTGTGTAGGATTCCTGTGAGTATGCTGAGACAAAGCCTCTTTCGAAATAGCCTGACTTGTATTCATCAGTGCTCCAGGCGTCAGCCACATAAGCTGTACCCGTGATGAACTGGTAGTTGGTAGGCATTTCCTTGGTCTGGTTGAGGATGTGCGTGAACTCGTGGTGGATGGTCTTGAAATAATAAGTATTGAGGTCATCCTGACTCTTGAGATATCTGTCGAGATGGTTCACACCGCCGAGGAATATCTTGCGGCCTCCTTCGGCAGTACCAAGAATCATTGAACCGTTGTTCTTGTATTCCCAGTCACCTGTGCAGAATATCAACTTAGGGAAATAATTCCTTGTGAATTCAATGCCGCCGACCTCGTCGTATGCCTCAAGGCAGAGGTACTTGACAAGATGTGCAAGCTTGATTGCATTGTTGTAGTCCGCAGGGACGGTGTAGTAGTTGAGGTCGGACTCGATCTCTTCGTAACGGTACTTGAACTGGAGATTGTAAGGACCTACGAAGTTCTGGTCGAGCCAGTAGTCGAAAGGAGTATAGTCAACCTTGTCAACTGTGATGATACTCTCCGGATTGAGTTCATCCGCCTTCTGGCATGATGAGAAACCGAAGATTGCGGTAAACGCTATAAGTGCAAAAACAATTTTCTTCATAGCCTTACTTGTTACGAGGGTTAGGAATTACACCTGATGCGATAACCTTCGGTGAAAGCTGGATGGCGCGGCGAGGGTCATCCTTGGTGAGGATGTCGGTCACCTTGTCAGGAATACCGGAGGCTGTCATCTGACGGCGTCTGATCTCGATACCGTAACGCTTGATATCGAACCAGCGGAGTCCGATAGGCATGCATTCGATACGGCGCATGCCGAGAACGCACTGGAGCATGCACTCCTGAGTGCTGCCTTCTGCATCGATGGCGAAGCCAGGATTGAGATGCTTCTTGACGGTTGACTCCTTGCCTTCAAGGTCTGAATAAGAATAATCCACTGAATTGTAGAAATCAGTGATCTTCTGAGGGTCGAGTGTCTTGCCTGACTTCATCTGGTTCTTCACCCAGAGGTTCATGTCTTCGGCTGCAGCGTCGAAGTTCTTGAGCATGATATTGGCCTCGGCACGGTTGAGGAGGCATTCATCAGCAGTAAAGGCAGGATATACGATACGTCTGTAACCGGTACCTGCGACAGGGTCGGTGTACTCGAACAGGTCAGGGATTCTCCAGTAGATGTTGTACTCGCGGTTGGTTCCGCTGTAGGACTTCATCTGCATGTAGAAATCAGTATTGGCACCCCATACATTGGTGGCCTTCGCTGTCTCGTTGGATGCGAGATAGTTGCCGTGAGCATATTTCTTATTGGTGGTAAAAGGGCCGAACGACCTCGCCAAAGTGGAATATGCAGTCATGAGAAGGAGGTTGCAAGGCTGCAAGGCATTGATGTATTCGTTTGAATATGCGGAGAAGTTGGAGGTCATTGCGGCAATCTCCGAATAATTGCGAAGCATCTTTGCAGGAGCTGCACCGAGGCACTTGTCGGCCATCTTCACGCACTTGTCCCATTTCTCATAGTAGAGATAGAAACGCGCTGCGAATGCGTAAGCTGCAGTCGGGTTGAAGTGATACTTAGGTACGCTGTAGTTGACATCGCCCATTATCGGGAGAGCCTCCTCGATATCGCGCTCGATCTTCTGATATACCTCAGCGACGGTGCCGCGGCTGTATTCAGGGTCGAGAGTGGTCTCAGGGGCTTCCATATAGGTGATGCCGAGGTCGGTGCCGCTGGTAGCGGAATTGTAGTTCATACAGAACATGTTCACGAGAATGAAATGTCCGTATGCGCGGCAGAGAAGGGCCTCAGCCTTGGCCTGCCTGAGCTTTTCGGTAGTGGCGCCGCCGAGATTCTCGATAGCCTCAAGAGCATGGTTGGCCGTAGAGATAGCCTCGTATGCAGAACCCCATACCCTTTCAGGAGATGAGTTGTTGGTCTCCGTGACATCCTGCCACTCATATACCTGAGTGAAGAAACGGGAATCAACGTAAGTATTGTTGTACTCATCGACATCGTCTGAAGAGAATTCGGCAACGACACAGTAGTCATTTGTAGGATATGCTGCTGTGAGGAGCTGGATTACCTTATCTTCGGTGTCGATTTCGGCGCGGTTGTCCGGCATTACGTCCAGGAAGTCGTCGCAGGAGGCGAATACCGTCATTGAAAGCGCAATGGCGCTAGCTGATAATATATTGATCTTTTTCATACGCCTCAATATTAAATGCCGAGTTTAAGTGTGAATGTGAACTGCTTAGGAACAGGCACCGCAACACCACCGGTGTTGAAGAATTCAGGATCCTGTCCGTTGAGCTTCTTGTCTGCGTAGAGAAGGAAGAGGTTGGTAGCCTGGAGCTTGACGCTGAATGTGCTCAGACCGAGTTTCTGTGCGAAGCTCTTGTCGAAATCATAGCCGAGGGAAAGTTCCTTCAGACGGATGAAGTCACCCTTTGCGATACGCTCTGTCGAATAGTTGTATGCGTTGTATGCGTATGAGAGGTGATTGTCATTCTTGTTCTGACGCTTGCTGGCGATGACAGGGATAGTGGTGAATTCCTCATCACCCGGCACGGTCCAGCGGTTGTTGAACTCCTTAGGAGTTGATGTGAGGTCGTTGTAGCTTCTCTTGAAGACAGGGTCGAGACGTACCACGTTACCGAATGAGTAGGTAATGAATACGTTGAATGTGAAGCCCTTGTACTTGAAGATATTACCGAGGGAACCGAGGTCGGTAGGATCGGCACAGCCAGAATATTCGAGGAAGCCGAGTTTTGAAGGCTCACTGGTCTGGAAATAGATACCGGTTGTGGAGATATTGCCGTCCTGATCGAGGAATGTAGGAAGACCCTCTGCGTTAAGGCCCTTGAACGGGATTGAGAAGATGGAACGTACAGGATAGCCTTCCTGTGCGAAACCGTTGCCGCTCACGAGGTCAATGACACGCTTGGAGGTCTCGAGCTTCGTCACGATATTGTGGGTGTGCGAGTAGATGAAGTTGGTGGTCCAGCTGAAGTCCTTTGTCTTGATATTGGTGGTGGAGAGGCTGATCTCGACACCGTCTGACTTCATTGAAGCGATGTTACCGTACTTGGATACCTCACCGCCTTCGCCACCGGTATTGGCAACACCTATAAGGTCGAAGTTGTTACGTGTGTACCAGTCCGCCTCGAGGTTGACCCTGTTGTGGAAGAAACCGAGATCGACACCGATGTTGAGCTCGTGCTTCTTCTCGTATGTGAGGTTGGTGTTGGCAAGCTGCCTGATGTAGAGTTCGGTCTCCTTCACGCTGGTGAACGGACGCCATGGACTCTGTGAACCGATGACAACGAATGAGTTGGTCACGCTTGAAGGACCGCGGTCCGCTGTCAGCGAGTAGGAAGCCTTGAGGGACATGTGGGAGAGCGTAGGCTGGAGGTTGGTGAACCATTCCTCCTCGTGCACGTTCCACGCACCTGAAATGTTCCAGGTAGGGAGCCAGCGTGCTGAGCGGCTCTTTCCGAGTTTGTTGGTACCTTCATAACGTGCGGTACCGTTCAAAGTATAACGTCCCTTGTATGAGTATGTGGCGTTTGCGAAGAATGCGGCGCTGCGCTCGTGACGGTTGCCCATCTCGTAATAATCGGAGTTCTCCTCTGAGCCCTTCTTGAACACCTTGTAGTCGTATGCAGAGATTTCTCCCGTCTCATACTGCATTCCCCAGCCGCGGAACCATGTTGAATGACGGTCAACGCAGTTGGTTTCCATACCGCCGTAGAGATTGAGGATATGGTCATCGTTGAATGTGTCATTGTAGCTTGCAGTGGCACGGAAGTCCCATCCGAACATATTGTTGTCGGTGCGCTCATAGATACCGCCTGTAGGGAGCACGGTCACAGGGAGTGCGTAAATGTCGTCAGGGTCAGTATAGAGGAACGGGTTGGACTTACGGATGGTGGAAGTAGGCATCATCCTGTAAGCCTGAGCCTGGTTGGAACCGTCTAGGATGTAATGCTCTGATGAAGATGAAGAGCTCTTGACTGCTGCGAGAGCGGAGAGTTCAACCTTCTTCAACGGCTTGTATTTCAATTCACCGTGCATGCGGAAATCGTTCACGCTGATATTGATGTAGTTGTTGTCCAGTTCGTGGAAGATGTTGAACGGAGCGTAATTTCTGGTGTAGAACTCGTTAGGGTCGAGGGCACGTGATGTGTTCAACGCATAGGAGTATGGGTTGATATCGAAGTCACGCTTCACTTCACCTGATACTGCATCGATTTCCGAGCTCAATGTACCAGGAGCTTCCTGCTTGCGGTAGGAAGCGTTGGCCTTCATGCTGAATTCGAGTCTCTTGCTGATCTTGTAGGTGGAATTGAGGTTGGCTGTATAACGCTGCACCTTGTTCTTGAGAGTCCAGCCCGGATCGTTCATTGCAGAAATGGAAGCATAGTACTGGGACTTGTCCGAACCTGATGTAACAGATACGGAGTGGTTCTGCTGGAGGGAATTGCTGAACAGCATGTCGAACCAGTCAGTGTTGCGGTACTCGGCTGCGCGCAGATAGGCCGCCTTTGCCTCATTTGTATTGGCGAGGGCGAACTGGCCTGTGATCGGGTCGTACTGGCTCATCAGCTGATACATCTTGCCATAGATACCGCTGGCAGATGAGTTGGCAGTCTCAGCATAGTTGAGATAACCCTTCTGCTGGAGCTCCTGGTACACAGCCATCTGGTCCTGAGAGTTCATAATGTTGAAGGTGTTGTAGCTAGGCTTCAGACGTGTGGTGAACTCGCCGGTATAACTGATGCGGCTCTGACCTGCCGAACCCTTCTTGGTGGTGATCACGATCACACCTGCCATGGCGCGCGCACCGTAGATGGATGTAGCGGAACCATCCTTGAGGATCTGGAAGCTCTCAATATCATCGGAGTTCAGACCTGCGATGGCTGATGACAGCAGGGTGTTGACATCACCTGATGAGAGTTCATCGGCGCTGACATCGACAACGTCTTCCATGATGACACCATCGACTACCCACAGCGGCTTGGATGAGCCGTAGATGGATGTAGCACCGCGGACGCGGATCTTAGGTGCGGTACCGAAGGTACCTGACACATTCTGAACTGATACGCCGGCAGCACGGCCTTCCAGTGATCTGGAGATATCGGCCATACCGCTGATCTTTGCTTCTTCAGCTGAGACTTTCGTCGTGGAACCGGTGAACAGACGCTTGTCCGTCTTCACCATACCGGTCACGACTACTTCCTGAAGCATCTCGGTGTCCGGGTCAAGGACAACCTGGAGATCCGGCTTGATTGCAACCGTACGGGTCTTCATTCCCATATATGCAACCTCGAGATTGGTTGCCGATGCAGGAATGCCGGAAAGGGTGAATTTACCGTCAATGTCAGTGACGGTACCGATTGTGGTGCCTTTCACGAAGACAGATGCTCCTATGACCGGAAGATTGTCCTCAGAAGAAATAACGACACCCTTTGCCGTCCTGCCGCCCTGTGCAAAAGCCATTGCTGACAGCATTACTGCCGTAAGCATGAGAATAAGCTTTTTGAATTTCATAAGCGGTTGTTGATTAATAATTAGTTAGTTAATAAATTGAATAAGTTCATCGTAAAGCTTCTGCACCGGCAGACCCATGACATTGAAATAGGAGCCGGTGATGCCGGTGATGGCGGCGTAGCCTATCCATTCCTGGATGCCGTAGGCTCCGGCCTTGTCAAAAGGCTTGTAATTGTCCACGTAGTAGGCGATCTCCTCTTCGGTGAGTTCCCTGAAGTGAACGTCCGTGGTGTCGGTGAAGGAATGTGTGCGGCCCTGCATCCTCAGGCATACGCCGGTCAGCACGCTGTGCGTCTGTCCGGAAAGCTTGCGGAGCATCTCCATCGCCCCTTCCCTGTCCTTCGGCTTGCCGAGCAGCTCATCGCCAAGATACACCAGTGTGTCGGCGGTGATCAGTATCTCGTCCGGCTCGAGCTCCCGGTGGAAGGTATCAGACTTGTGGCGCGCGAGGTATTCCGGCACCTCCTCCCTGGGGAGGTCGTCACCGTATGCCTCTTTGGCATCCTTTGATGTCTCAACCGTGAACCTGATATCCAGCGCTGCGAGGAGCTCTCTCCTGCGAGGGGACTGGGACGCCAGTATGAAACGGTAATTATCGAACATCATTCTGCAAAATGGCTCTTCAGCGCCTCTACGCGCGTCTCGGCATTTTCGCCGCGGGCGCCGAAATAATACTTGATCTTAGGCTCGGTGCCGGAAGGACGCACTGACACAACGCTTCCATCCTCAAGGAAGAACTGCAGCACGTTGGACTTCGGAAGTCCGGTCTTCTCAGGGAAGTTGTAGTCGATGACCTTCACCACGCGGGAACCGGCCACCTCCTGAGGGGTGTTGGCACGATACCCGGCCATCATGGCCTGTATCTGCTCCTGTCCGTCCTTGCCCTTCTTCACCACGGAGAGAAGTCCTTCGGCATAACGGCCGTATTCGGCATAAATCTCCTGAAGATAAGACCAGAGAGTCCTGCCGCTGTCCGCCAGCCATGCGGCACATTCGGCGAGCATGGAGCAGGTCACTACCGAGTCCTTGTCACGCACGAATTCGCCCACGTTGAAGCCATAGCTCTCCTCGCCTCCGCAGATGAAGGTCTTCTCCCCTTCGTTGCGGCGCACCACCTCGGCGATGTACTTGAAACCGGTCAGGACATTGTAGAGCTCAACGCCGAACTTTGCGCAGATGGCAGTGAGCAGTTCAGTTGTGACAATGGTCTTGACGCAGTACTGACGGCCGTCAAGCTTGCCGAGTTCCTTCCAGCGAGTGAGAATATATGATGTAAGTATGGATGCTGTCTGATTGCCGTTGAGCAGCACCATGCGGCCGTTGCCGTCGCGCACTGCCGCTCCTACGCGGTCAGCGTCAGGATCGGACGCCATGACAAGGTCAGCGCCCGTCTCCTCCGCCCTGGCGATTGCCATCTCCAGCGCAGCGTGCTCCTCAGGATTCGGCGAAGCAACGGTAGGGAAATCCCCGTCGCTGACGTCCTGCTCAGGGACATTGATGATATTGGTGAAGCCGAGCTGGCGCAACGCCTTCGGGACAATGCGCACGCCGGTGCCGTGCAGAGGCGTATAGACTATCTTCATGTCCCTGTGCCTTGCCACTGACTCCGGAGAGAGTGTCAGGGACAGCACAGAGTTGACAAATGCCTCATCCACATCTTCGCCGACAGGGTCCGGATGAAGCTCATGGTCATACTTGACCTGGGATGGCGAAGTGATCTGCGCCACCTCCTCTATGATGAGCTTGTCGTGCGGTGGCGTGATCTGCGCGCCGTCCTCCCAGAACACCTTGTAGCCGTTGTACTCCTTCGGGTTGTGCGAAGCCGTGACCATGATGCCCGCCTTGCAGTGAAGGTGGCGTATGGCGAAGCTCAATTCAGGAGTAGGCCTGATATTGTCGAAGATATAAACCTTGATGCCGTTGGAAAGCAGCACCTTGGCTGCGTAGGATGCGAATTCGCGGCTGTTGTTGCGGCTGTCATAGGATATGACCACAGAAAGTTCCTCCTCCGGGAATGCCTTGAGCATATAATTGGCAAGGCCCTGTGTGGCCATGCCGACGGTGTAGGTGTTCATCCTGTTGGTACCCACGCCCATTATGCCGCGCAGTCCGCCGGTGCCGAACTCCAGCATCCTGTAAAATCTGTCTTCAAGTTCTTTTCTGTCGCCCTGCATCAGGGCGAATACCTCGGCCCGGGTCTGAGCGTCATACTCATCGCCGAGCCAGGCTTTGGCTGATTCTATATATTGTTCTTCCATCTGTTATCTACCGAAATATTTGGCGAGTGTCTCAGGAAGCTCGTCGCTGTCAAGCAAATATCTGTACCAGAAAATATAATCCTGCATCTCGCTCTGTCTGCCGCGGGCGCCCCTGTAGCCGTGGAACTCCTCAGGATAGATGGCGAGCTCGAAGTTCATGCACTTCTGCTGCATCATGTCAATAAGCTGAAGTGTGTTCTGGAAATGCACGTTGTCATCGGCTGTGCCGTGGGTGATGCGGAGCATGTTGGTCCTGTCGCCCTTGTAAGTGGACTTCGCAACGCGGTCAATGGCACGTGTGGTCTTGTAGCCGTCAGGGTTGTCCTGAGGTGTGTCCATGTAGCGCTCCGTGTAATGAGTGTCATAGAGCGACCAGTCATACACACCGCCGCCTGCGATGCCATACTTGTAGTACTCATTGCCCTCGGTGACGAGGACCGTAGTCATCGTGCCGCCGAAGGAGAAGCCGGATACGCCTATCTTGTCCTTGTTGACAAAAGGCATTTCGCGGAAATATTTCGCACCGTCAATGAAATCCTGCACCTCGATTGTCGAGAGGTAGCGGTATGCCGCCTCCAGGCCTTTCTTGCCCAGATGACCGCTTACACGGTTGTCAAGCACCACCTGGATCACGCCGTGGTTGGCCCACCACTGATTGCCGCCTGTGCCCCACTTGTCGAGCACGCGCGGGCTGTCAGGACCGCCGTAGATGCTGACCTTGACAGGATAATGTGAGTTGTAATACTTGTTGAAATCAAGCGGCCATACCACCAGTGCAGGCAATACGGTACCGTCTCTCATGGTGATATCGATGACATCTGCCGTGGCAATATCATATTTGTCGAAATCCTCTCCCTTGCTGTCGAAGATGACGCTGGACTTTATGCCCTTTGCGGAACCGTTCTTCGGGATATCGAAAGCCACGAGCCTGTCAGGGGTCTTGGTATTGGAAGCCATGGCCACAACATGGCGGTCATCATCGGAGACGAATACTGAAGAATAGAAGTAATTACCTTCTGATATTCTGTCAAGGGACTTGTTGCGAAGGGTCACGCGGTAGATATCGACTCTTGTGGAAGCCTCGCGCTTGGCAGTGAAGAAGAGGTATTTGCTGTCCACCTTGAGGAGTCTGACAGTCCAGTTATTGCCTTCGGTGAGCTGCTCGAAGCGCTTGCCGTCATAGCTGAGGAAATATATCTGCTGCCAGCCGCTGAAGTCGCGCACGATATAGATGCCCTCCTTGGTGAAGAGCATCTCGTCCATCCAGTCTATCCAGCTGTCCTGGTGCTCCTTATAGACTGAACGCTTGCTGCCGTCCAGAGGATTGACTGAGAAAAGTTCCATGTCATCCTGGGAACGCGGCATCCAGGCAACCATGAACCTGGTACCGTCGCCGCTCCAGAACGGAATGCCGAAGTACTGATCCTTGTTCTCGTCGAAATCGGACCATACGATCTCACCGCCAGCTACGGAAACGAAGCCGACCTTGACCTTGGGGTTCTCGGCTCCGGCCTTCGGATACCTTGTCTCGAGCAGGAATCCGTGAAGGCCCGGCGAATGATATATAGGGAACATAGGCACACCGCTGTTGTCAAAGCGGTAGAATGCCAGCACCTTGCTGTCAGGAGACCACCAGAATGCCTTGTACCTGGATGAGCGGCCGAGTATCTCCTCATAATATACCCATGAAGCGTAACCGTTGAGTATGAGGTCGGAACCGTCGAAGGTGTGACGAGTGATCTCACCTGTGGCAACATCCATCGAGTAGAGGTCATTGTTGAGTGTATATGCTATCCTGCTGCGGTCCGGAGAATATGTCGGATTGACCCAGCCCGGCACCTGCTTCGCGAATTCCTCCACGCTCTTCGGAGCCTGGTATGAATATTCGGAAGAGCTTCCGCTCTTGAAATCATACATATAATGCTTCCCGCCCTGCTGATATACGAACATGTCGTTACCGGAGAAGGTCACCGGCTTCGGTGCCGGCTTCACGATGGATGACGGCAGTCTGTAAAGCTGCTGCTTCTCGCTGAGTTTTGTCTTTTCAGCCGCGTTGGCTGAGATAGGAAGAATCATTGCAAGTCCTGCCATAAGTGTCAGAAAACGTCTCATAAGCTATCTCCTGTTGCCTGAAGTGAATATCATGATGTAATAGATCAATGTGGCGAGTGAGCTGAGTGCCGCCACCACATATGTATATGCAGCGGACTTGAGAGCGCTGCATGCGTATTCGTGATTGGAGTAGTCGGTGATGCCGGCCTTGTTGAGCCATGCGGTTGCCCTCTGGCTGGCGTTGACCTCGACCGGAAGGGTGACGAGCGAGAAGAGAGTCGTCATAGCGAAAAGTATGATGCCGAAGAGCATCACGCCCGGGAATATGTTCACCAGAAGCATTCCGAGCAGGAGCACCCAGGTCACAGCCTTGGATGCGAATGAGACTGCAGGGACCAGGGCTGAGCGCAGCTTTACTGGCGCATAGCCTGTGGCATGCTGCACGGCGTGGCCGCATTCATGTGCGGCTACAGCGGCGGCGGCCACTGAACAGCTGCCATATACGGCATCGCTGAGGTTGAGGGTCATGTTGCTCGGATTGAAATTGTCAGTCAGCTGACCCGGGATGTGTGTTATCTTCACATTGTGGATGCCATGGTCGTTGAGCATCTTCTGTGCGACCTCCGCACCTGTCATTCCGTTGGAAATCCTGATTTTGGAAAACTTCGCGAATTTGCTCTGCAAACTCGCCTGTACAGCGTAGCTTAAGATCGCAATGCCTATGAAAAGAATCCAATACATATCTTTAAGTTTTATTGTTTGTCAAAAAATTCATCCTTGAAGTTCACGAAATATACCTTCTTCACGCCGCGGGTGATGGCGGTATAAAGCCATTTGAGGTCATCCAGCTCTATGTCCTTCCAGAACGGGTTGTCTATGAAGACGCAGTCCCACTGGCCGCCCTGCGACTTGTGGCAGGTGATGGCGGTGGCATACTTGAGCTGCAGAGCGTTGAAGTACTTGTCCTCACGCACCTTGCGGTAGCGGTTGCGGGCCGTCTTCACGTCAGCATAGTCTGCATTCACGCCTTCGTAGAGTGCCTTGCTCTGCTCCGCGGAAAGTGACGGCGCCTCGCTCTCGAGCGTATCCAGTATCACCTTCGCCGTGATCTCCACATCGTTGTAATCAGGGAAGGACAGCTGCGCTTCCGCGAAATTGAGGCCGTAGCGCTCCTCGTACTTCGATATGCGGCGCAGTTCGGCCACATCGCCGTTGGCGATGAAATCCAGTTCCGGCACGTCTTCCAGGAACTGATAGCAGTTCTTGACTACCATCAGTTTGTCCCCGCGGGTGAGGCGTTCCTCGCGGTAGAGGACTGTTGAGCGAATGCCGGCATTGTAGCGGTTGGCGCGCTTGTTTGAACGGCAGAGCACCACTATGTTGTCCAGCCCGTAGCGTCCCACTGCATCAGAGATGGTCTCGATAAGGTCTCCTCCGGTAATGGCTTCCACGTCAGTGAAACCCTTCATCCTGAGCTTCGGGACATCCACCGTCTCGCGCTCTATCAGCGAGCGTACAATGGTGGCATTGGTCAGTATGCCGCTTTCGGCGGCCTGACGTACGACATCGCGCAGATCCGCAGTCCTTACAGGGCCGAACTGCGACATGTACTCAAGGCTCAGCGCAGGACTGCAATCCATGCCCACAGGAGGCAGCTGACCCTTGTCGCCGATGAGTATCAGCTTGTTATCGACTCCGGCACGAATGAAGGACACAAGGTCGGAGAGCAGGTCACCGCTTCCGAAGAGCGTATCCTGCATCACCGCGGCCGAGGTGGAGATGAGAGAAGCCTCATCCACGATGAAATAAGTGTCCTTGGCCTTGTTGACATTGAGCTGGAACTCCCCTATTCCGCCCGCCAGGGACTTCTGGCGGTAGATATGCTTGTGGATGGTGCTGGATTTCTCCCCGGTGAAGCCGGAGAGCACCTTGGCTGCGCGGCCTGTCGGTGCCAGCAGCACGTAGTTGTATTTGAGCTCCTTAAGGGTGCGGACAAATGCGGAGATGGCTGAAGTCTTGCCGGTGCCGGCGTAACCGCTCACCAGCAGTATGTCGCATTCCTCATAGCTTACGGCGAAGTCAGCAAGCGCCGCGAAGAGCTGTCTCTGGCCCTCCGTTGGCGGGAATGAGAGATGTTCCGCCATCTTGCCTGCAAGGAAATCCGCCGCTGCCATACCGTCAATGCCTCCTTCCGAAAAGTGTGAATACCATTAGCACCGAATAGACGCCGAGACGTCCTATGATCATCTGAAGCCCCATTATGAACTTGGCCAGGGCCGGAACCGCCGCGAAGTTGGCCATTGTGCCGACGGAGCCGAAAGCGGGTCCGACATTGCTCATCATGGCAATGGAGATGCCGATGGACTCGAGCAGGTCGAAGCCGAAGATCGAATAGATGAGAGAGAAGATGAACGAGAGCACAAGATATATGATGACGAACATCGACACGCTGCTCATCAGTTCGCGGTCAATGATGGTATTACCGGAACGAACCTGTATCACGGCATTCGGGTGCGCCATCTTGCGGACCTGGGCCTTGATGCCGTTGAGCAGTATCAGGACGCGGTCTGAACGCATGCCGCTGGTGGTGGAGCCGGAGCAGCCGCACTGCATCATGGCTATCATCATCAGCAGGGTCGCGAAGACAGGCCATCCGTTGGTATCAGCAATGGCGAAGCCGCTGGTGGACATGGTGGAAATCACCTCGAAGAGGGATATTCTCAGGGACTGGACCGGATTGGTCTCAATGCCGGAAATGACAAGACTCGCAGCAATAAGCACGGAAATCACGGCAAGTGTGCCGAGATAGAACTTGGTCACGGCATTCTTGAAGACCTTCGGAGTACGGGTGGCCACGGAAGCGTAGATCAGTCCGTAATGCAGTGACGAGAGCACCATGAAGAGCATCAGCACCATCTCGATGCCCACCGAGTCATATGCCGCTATGGAGAGGTTGCGTGTGCTGAATCCGCCGGTCGCAACTACGCTGAATGCATGGTTGATCGCATCAAATGCAGGCATTCCCGCCAGCAGGAGCAGCAGGAAGGCCGCCACGGTCAGGCAGAGATATACCGTAACCACAACCTTGACGTATTTGTCCGATACGTAATGGTAATTGTCCTTGGAAACGTCCATCACCTCCATCTTGCTCATGCGGAAACGCACGGAGCCGATGGACGGAAGTATCATCATGATGAACACGACAACTCCGAGGCCGCCGATATAATGCGTGGAAGAGCGCCAGAAGAGCAGTCCTGCAGGCAGGGCCTCGATGTCGTTGAGTATGGTCGCACCCGTGGTCGTGATGCCGGAGGCGCTCTCGAACCATGCGTTGATCAGACTGAATTCGCCTCCCCACAGCACGTACGGCAGCATTCCGAAGAGGCAGCAGAGCACCCAGGCAAGCAGCAGTATGGCCAGACCTTCGCGGGTGTTGATATCCTTGCCCCTGCGCACGAAGATCAGCGGGAACATACCGAAGAGCATCGTGATGATGGCGCTGAGCAGCAGAGGCGAGAATGCGGAGTCAAAGCCGTACAGCGCGGATACGCCTGCCGACAGGAGCATGAATATCGCATTGCAGATGAGTGCGATACCTACATTTCTTGATATGATTCCGAGATTCACTTGTTCTGACTGTCGAGGTGGTTCTTGTAAGAGTCGTTCAGGTCGATGATGTCCTTGACCGTCCCGTTGAGTTCAGCTATCTCGTCGGTGCTGTCAACCTTGACATCATAGCGCTTGCCGAACAGCCTGTAGCCCTTGATGCCCTTGGTGATCCTGAGCACAGGGTTGATGAGATAGTAATTGAGATAGTAATTGAACAGGAGCACCAGCACAAGTCCGAATATGAGGGATATCATAGCCGGCATTATGCTTCTGTGGAATGCATCCTGAACATTCTGCGAATTGGATATGAGCGAGTCCTCGCTGACAACCGTCAGCCTTAGGATGTAGTCACGGAACTTCATGTACACCGGCTGGAGGCGTGTATAGAACCAGTCGCGTCTGTAAACCTGGTCAAACATCCATACCTCCTCGGCTTCGCCAACGACCTGCATGTAGGCGGCATATGCGTACATCACAGAGTCGGCGGCCGCCTGCTCCTGCGGTGTCACGAAATCAGAGCGTATCTCGGAGAAAGAGTCAGCGAAGCTGTTGTCCGTGATATTGTCTATATCCACAAGGTCCTTCTCGATATTGCCCATCAGGGTGCGGTTATGACTCTCCGCCACATCGAGCAGCTTGCGCGCTGAATTGATGCTCTGGATATTCTCCGCAATGACGTCAGAGACGTAATTGTTCATCTTGCTGAATTCATACACAGCGATGAGGCTGGAGAAAAACAGGATCATGCCCAGCACGATGCAGCCCAGAAAGACTTTGCGCTTGATACCGATACCTTTAGAATTTGCCATAGTACTTCTATTTTAACTTGCAAAATTAACAAAATTAACCGACTATATCAACCCCAAGTCAAGCACTGATGGCAACTCAGACAGAAAGAGGCCGGCAGAAATAATGATGTGAACCCCAAAAGTTGGACGGTTTAACATTAATGAGTCACTCTACTGG
>JAKSJG010000060.1 GCA_024398365.1 Bacteroidales bacterium
GCCTCAACGGGTATGATCACCTCGCCGCCGACATAGGTCAGCTGTATGGTGTTGCCGTCCAGGTTGAGTGCGTCATTGGCGCTCTGGCGGACGGTGACGGTGGTCGTCACCTCCTCGCAGGTGACAGTGATGGTGCCTTCCCTGTCCTCTCCCGTGCTGTTGTTCATCACGTAGATGCCTATGACGGCATCGCCGGGATTGCCGGTGGTGTTGTGGAGCACGATCCAGGAGTCGCTGGCAACCGCGTCCCACGGATAGTTGGTGTTGATGCCGAGGGCCCTCGTCAGACCGGATGAAGGGGCGTCTATGGTATTGGCCTCAATTGTGACCACGGCCTGCTTGCGGCAGGATGCCGGCAGTGCGAGCACAAGTACGGCGAGCAGCAGCATGCTGATGATTCTTCTCATAATGTCTCCTCCTTCTATCTGATTCTGAATGATATTTTCTTGACGTCAATATAGGCTTTGTGGGAAAGCTCTATCGTGTAATCTCCGCTCTGGAGCTTAGTACCATCGATGGTGATGACTCCGTCGCTGTCTGACACACCTTCGCCGACCTTCTCACCTGCTGCGGTCAGGAGGCGGAAATCCGCATCCTTGCTGGTGGTCACCACCATACGCTTGCTGAGGCGGTCATATTTGAAAGAAGTGACTTCCTCAAGAGGAGCCCCTGTCATAGCCAGTTCTCCATTCGAAAGCCCCGCATCCCTGTTGAATGCCATCGGTATCCATTCGGAATCAGAACCGGAAGTGCGGTAATAAGCCTTGACCTTGTCACCGAGATACACGTCCGCATTGCAGCTGCACTGGACTTTGGCGGCCGAAGTCGTGGCCTTGTATTCAAGTGTGGTCTTCTTTGGTTCTGAGATGAATTCCTTGATGTTGTTGTCCTTGTCAACGTGAGCGAGCACCCAGTCGAAATGGTATGCATCGAAGCCCAGATTGGCGATATAGCCAATTTTCAGGTTGAACTGCGATCCTTTGCTTATCTGTACCCCGTCCGTGTTGTAGATGCCGTGATAGATGTAGTGGTCGGTAAGATATACATTGCCTGATACGCCGTCATCATCCGGCTGCGGCTTGAAGTTCACGATGCAGCTGTACTCCGTCTTGCCGCTGATGTTGTAGTAGCCGTCGCTGGTACCGCCCCATCCGTAATTGAAATGCACGTATCCGCGGCTGTCATAGCCGTCACACACATAGGAGTGTCCGCTGCTGGCGTAGTTCATCGGCAGACCCGCGTCGATGTCCTTCTTGAGCAGGGCGAACCAGTCGGCATCGGAATAGATGCTGTGGTTGATGCGGTATGCGTTCTTGCTGTACTTGAAATATGTCCTCGCCCTGTTGCACATCATATCCGCATAGCTGCCGGTGGAGGTAGGGCTGAAATAGGATTCGCCCATGATGGCGATGTCCCTCACCAGAGTCGCGATGGCGTCGGCCTGGGCGTCATTGAACTTTCCGCTTTTGTATGACTTGAGGATGTTGTCCCAGTCATATTCATAGCCGAGGGTGATGTTCGGCACTGTGTAGCCCGTCCTGGACACGCCCTTCAGCGTGCCGGTACCGGCCTTCGGATAATGGTGGTACTCGTAGATGATGGCCTGCGCGATGGCACAGCAGCCGGCGATGGCCCGCTTGCCGTCAACCATAGGGCATTTACGGTTGTACGGGTCGCCCTGATTGTAGCTGGCGGTATGGAGCAGCACCGCGCCCGGGATGGTGTCGCTTGCACGCGTCTCCACCATAGCCTGCGCCCATTCGGCGGCATTGCCCTTCCTTCCGGAAGCGCGCGCCATGCGTATGTCGTTCTTCAGGTTAGTGAATACGGCCTGGAGGTTGTCAGGCATGTCCTTCACCTCAAAATTGCCGTGGTAGGAGTATGCGATGACAGGCTCGATGGCGTCCTCACCGGAGACTATCACCCAGCCTCCGCCGGGTCTGGTGAAAACATAGAGCAGAGGCTCCTCGCCCGCCCTGGTCCATTTGTCGCCGGCGTCATGGCCGTCCCACAGCAGGGTCAGTCCGCTGGAGGCGGCCCTGGTCCTGTCCACGTGCAGGAAACGCTCCGCTACGGTGCGGGCCTTTTCCTGGCTTACCACATTTGCCTGCGCCGTCACACATGACAGCAGCAGTATCGCAGGTAGAATGAATGATCTTTTCATTTATCAAAATTGGAAATTAGTCTTCCGCCCACTTCGGGCTGTATTTCACTGAAGGGTCGCGGAAATCCCTGAATTCGACAGTGACTGAAGGCTTGTCGCCCTTGCCGGTGACAATCCAGCGCATCTGCGTATCAGCGAGCCATTCGGCGGCCTGCGCGGTGCAATATACGGTAATCAGGCCGTTTGCAGCTCCGGTGCGGTCTTCGAATTTCTCTTTCTCCGATGCGAAGAAATAGCTCGGCCTGAACGGTGCGGAGTGTTCGCCGACGGCGCCGAAGCGTATCTCCTTCAAGGCAGGAAGGTTGAAGAACATCCTGTCGAGCGAGCGCGGGGTGGCGAGCCTTGTGACATCGAGCGAGCTGCAGTCAATCCTCTCACAGGAAGTCATGGCGGTGAAGAGATATCTTGCATCCACGAGGTTCTCCGTGGAGAACGAGGTGATATCGACGCTCTTCATTGAGGAGCAGCCGTTGAACATCCTGTAGAATGTCTTCGCCTCCGAGGTGTTGAGGGCCGCAAGGTTCTCGATGCTCTCGAGGGCTGTCATGGTCTCGAAAAGGGCGCTGGCATTGCTGCCGGTATGGATGACATCGGCCGGAGTGTTGACCGTGATCACGCCGGTCGTCCTGTCGAATGTTGCATATACCGGAACTTCGGATGACGGGTCATCCACTCTTATCTGGCCCTTGGTGGCATCGCCGGTCTTGAAAACTATCTTGCGTATCAGGCTGTCCTTGCTTCTCTGCTCGATGACATCGGATGCCATGCGCTTGAGGAATTCATTGAAATCCACACCCTGCATCAGCACGGCCCTGCCTTCGGTCACTGCAGGCGAGCCGGATACCTCTGTCGGCGCGGCTTTCTTCTCTCCCTTTGCATCCCATGTGACGGAAATCCTGTACGGCGCGCCGTTGAGCACTGCGAGATTGCCCGTGTAGATCGTACCGTATATGTCCACATCCGTACCGACGGTCTCCTCGCACTGCACGCCGACATACCAGGTGCCCTCAGGAAGCGTCTTGAAGCGGAGCTCCTTGACACTCTCTGTATTCTCCACCGCATACTGCGCATCCTCCTTGAAGGCGAATGTGCCCTGCGCCATTCTCAGACTGAGTTTGAATCCCTTGAGGGACTCCAGCCTGACGCGGATGTTCTTCGCTCCCGCAGGGAGTGCGAATGCGAAATTGTGGCACTGCCTGTCGCCCACCTTGGTGAAGGCAGGGTCGCGGTCCTCGGTGGACTTTGTCATATTGCGGACTTCGCCGTTGTGCAGGATGCCCTTGACCTTGGCTATGCCGACACCGTCCATCGCGTAGCGGAAGAGCGAAGTCTGGAAAAAGAGACATTCGCTGCCGGTAGTGGTCTCGGGATGGCTTCCGCAGACAGCCACACGGCCGGTATATATTGACGGCTTGTAAGCGATTGCGCAAGGATATCCGTTGCCGCTGTGGTCAGGATCGGTATATACGCCCAGCACTTCCGTCCCCGGAACCTGCTCCGGGTTAGGGAAGAACGGACCGTTGGCGTGACGGCAGCTGTCAACGTGGCCGTCGAAATTGAAAAAGGAGTCATTGTATCTCATCAGCGGGCTGTCCTCCGGGACATCGAACGATGAATGGAAATTGCCTGCCATGCCCTGCGGGAATCCGGGCCAGAGGGCCACGGTCATCGTGACCGGAGCCTGTCCGGAATGGGTCCATCCAGGCTGATTGCGGTAGGTGCAGAGCAGCGAACCGCAGCAGCTGCCGGTGTATGAACCGCCGTTGTGGAAGAAGGTGCGGATATTCTCCCTGCCCTGAGCCGTCCAGGCTGCGGAATGGGTGTTCTCGTATCCGCCGTTGACATAGATTATCCTGTATCTCGGCTCCCCGTCCGGGTAGAGGAGATATCCGTTCGAATCATATTCACTGCCTACATAGTACTTCAGCATCGCGATGCGGGCCTCATCCTGCACCTTGGAAAGACTTGAGACATAATTGGTCTTGTCCGGAGTCTCCGTATATTCATAAGTGAAGCCCTTGGATGCCATATATCTGAATGCGGGCAGATTGCCGCGATTCGGAGCAACACCGACACCGTCGTCATTGAACATGTCCTTATAGAACGCCTTGTTTGGCACGTCAGTGCGGATTACCGGGCTGTCCGGCTCACGGCCGCTGGCAGTCAGTGTAACGGCCAGGGTACAGAGGCAGAGTGAAATGATTCTTTTCATATTATTTTCTTACAGGGAATTCAGCAATTCTGAGCTTGGTGCAACCGTAAGGTATGAGCTCTATCTCGCACTGCTCGCCATAGTCCTTCTTCGAATGGGAGAAGATCACAGGGCCGGCGGAGCCGTTGTATTCCTTCCAGTAAGGCAGTGTGACGGCGGTGGTCTTTATCACGATTGGGGCATTGGCCTCTGTCCACGGATATGCGGCGCGCTTGTCGGACTTCACTACCTCGAATGCCTTGTCGATATTCTTAGCGCTGAAATTGCCTGAGAGCAGTGCGTAGTTCCACTTGGAGTCGGAGGTGATCTCGTAATACCATTTTCCGGCAGCCACCTGCTCGGCAGGAGCGACATCGACCTTCTTCCAGTTCTCCTTCATCCTGAGGGCATACAACAGCGGTCCGCGCTCGACTGTGGCGGCGTTGTCATACCAGCGGCTGACAGAGACCTTCATCGGAAGGGTGAGGGTGATGACATCGCCCTTGCTCCACTTGCGGCTGATGCAGACTGTCTCTCCTGCGTGGAGGACATTTGCCTGCTTCTCTCCGTTGATGGAAACGTATGCGCCGACGCTCCACTGTGGCACGCGGAAGCGGAACGGGAAGAACGCTCCCTTGACCTTCTTCTCAGGGAAGTTCATGGTGAAGTTCACGACACCTTCGAAAGGATACCAGGTATCCTCCTTTATCACGACATCGACTCCGTCGGCAACCTTCATTGTCACCTCGGAAGGTGCATAGACAAGAGCTGCGACGCCGTTGTCAGGGGTGGCATACCAGAGATTCTGGGTGAATTTAGGCCAGCCCTGATGCATGTTGCAGGTGCAGCAAGGGTATCCTGTCAGCTCGCCGAACAGCTGGTCCTTGCCGAGGTAAAGGGTGGAGAACACCCTCTGCTCGTTGGTCACGGAGATCTGGTTGGTCTGCTGATAGTACTGACGGGTGCCGAAATGCTCGTCAGTCTGGGTAGGAAGGGCGTTGTAGGCCACCCTTTCCAGCTGGTCAGCCCACTGGAGGTCGCCTGATATGCGGAGCATCTCCTCGAGAGAGAACATCATCTCCACTGCGGTGCAGAGCTCGGAACCGCGGTTAGGGTCGCCGATGTGGATCATCTCGTCACCCGCCCAGAGTCCGGTAGGCAGTCCGATGAAGTTACGGATCTTCTTCATTCCCTCCTTCGGAGCGTTCAGATACTTGCTGTCCTTGCTCTGCTGGTAATATACCACAGGCTCCTTGAAGCCCTGGCCGAGATTGACGCAGTGTATCGAATTCTGCCTGTAGAGGGTCTCCGATGCGGTGAACAGGTTTGTCCAATCATATGTCTGGGAATGAATCAGATTGCCGAGCTTGAGCAGGAATTCATCGCCCGTGATGTTGTAGAGCCAATATACGACTTCGAGATTGTCCCCGGCGCGCTGACGACCCCAGTAGGTCCAGTGGTCCAGGTGATACTTCGGCAGCATCTGCAGCTCGTACTTGAAATAGTTGGTGAGGAAAGGGATGACGCGCTCGTCCGCGGTAGCCATGTAATACTGCTTGAGAATCTTGAGCGCCACCATCTTCGGCCACCAGTCGTGGGAATTGTTGCGCTGGAGTCCGGGCTCTGCGGGAAGATCGACTGACGGACCGAAGAAGCCTGTCGAATCCTGCGAATTGAGTATGGCCTCAACCCACTTGCCGGCCTTCGCCTTGAGGCCTTCGTCGTTAAGTATGTATGCGAGCGGCAGGAGTCCGTCAATCCAGTACGGACCTCTCTCCCAGCAGTCGCCGTCTCCTCCGAGCCAAGCATTACGGTCACCCACAACCTGAGGATAGACCTCGTCCAGATGACCGGTGAGTCCGTCCTTCTGGCGGTTCAGCTGCTCGAGCAGCCAGCCGTCGGCACGGATGGCGCCGATAGGAAGTTCAAGATAAGGTACCTCTGCGAGAGGGTATCTGTTCTGAGTGTATCCGGCCGCTGATGCTGATGGCAGCAGAATGAACAGAGCGGCAAGGAGAAGCAATGTCTTTTTCATATAGTTGTATTATGATTATTAATTTCCAGCCCAGGTAGGCTTGTAAACCGTGACGCCGTCCTTGTAATCGATGAAGGTTACAGGGATCTTGGTCTTGCCGCTGTAGCCGCTGTTGATCCAGCGCAGCTGGGTGTCGGCGAGCCATGAAGCCGCAAGTTTGGTGCAATAGATGGTCAGCTTCTTTGGAGAAGAGCTTGTGCGTACGGAGAAAGTATCGTCGCTTGCACAGAAGAAGTAGCTCGGACGGAAAGGAACGGAGTGCTCACCCTTCGCGCCGAATCGAATCTCCTTAAGTTTTGGAAGTTCGCGGAACATATAGTCCATAGAGCGCTCAGTAGCCAGTCTCGTAATGTCGAAGGAGCTGACGTCAATTGTCTCGCAAGAGCTCATCTGATAAAACATAGAGCGCATATCCACGATATTCTCAGTGGAGAATGTGGATACATCGACACTCTTCAAGGATGAGCATCCGTGGAACATTCTGTAGAAAGTGTCTGCCTCCGAGGTGTTCAGGGCGGCGAGGTTGTCTATGCGTGTGAGGGCTGCCAGACCTTCGAAGAGGGCGCTGGCATTCCTGCCGGTATAGATGACATCGGCTGCAGTCCAGACTGTCAGAGTTCCTGTGGCCTTGTCATAAGCAGCATATACAGGCACTTCGGAGCACGGGTCTTCCATCCTGACTTCACCCTTTGTATTGTCATTTGTCCTGAATACTATGGTCTTGATATTGCTGTCGCTGTCGGACTGCTGGATGATGGAGCCGGCCATGCGCTTGATGGTCTCGTTGAAATCGACACCCTGCATCAGCACGGCTTTTCGGTCTGTCCATTCCGGAGCGCCGAAATTGTTGGCGCTGAGATTGATCTCGCGGAGCTCGGAGCGCTTGACCGTATAGACAGTGTTGTCCTGGAGCTTGATGACTGACATCCTGTTGTCAGTAGTCAGTATCCTGATGACCAGACCTGAATATGTATTGGCCGGGACGCTGATGTGGAATGGAACTGCAGTCGAGGATATTGCCACACCTTCCTCACCGCAGTCGAGGGTGACGCCGTCAGTGCCATAAACCATCGCTTCGTCATTTTCCATCTTGCAGGCTCCGCTGAGACCCTGGTCAGCTGACAGGGAAATCGAGCGTACCTTCACGCCCGATGCGGAGGTGCTGATGCAGAGCTTCATTATGCCTCCGATCTGCTTGAAATTGAAGGTGGTCGGATCGTTGGAATTGTCTGCAATCATCGGCACCGTATGGATATTGCCTTCCACATAATCCTGTACCGCAGGAAGCTCGCCGCCGGCAATGGATGCCGGATAATATGCCTTGTACTGGCCTGCCTCTGCCCTTGTAGGGAAAGAGAGAGAGCCGAGATTGTCAACATCCATGTCTTCCGGAGAGAAGTTTCCGGATGGGTCGTATGGCTTGAAGGTGGTCACTGTCGAGCCGCCGGACGTGGCTACGTAGAGCATCGGATTGCCGTCGGTGCCGACCACCGCGATGGCATCACCCTTGATCCAGTTGATGTTGTATCCGCCATCAGCCGGAGAGAGTTCGGTCCTGGTGTCCAGTTGTGCGGTCACGCCTGTGAAGTTGATGGCCCTGCCGGCAGTCTCCTCATTGGCGCAGGAAGCGGTCGAGATGACAGCTGCAATTGCAAGAATGGAGTAAAATATCTTTTTCATACTGTAGCCTCCCGTTATTTATTGCTTGATGAACCGAAATCCCAGGATACTGAGATTCTGTAAGGTGCTCCGTTGAGCACTGCGGTGTTGCCGGTGTAGATAATACCGTAGTCGTCATTTGCAGTGTCAACTGTATCCTCGCACTGAACGCCCACATACCAGGTGCCCTTAGGCAGGGTGGAGAAGGTCAGTTCCTTGACGGCATTGGTGTTCTCAACCTTGTACTGGGCATCCTCCTTGAAGGCGAAGGTGCCGCTGGCCATGCGCAGGCTGAGGTTGAAGCCCTGGAGGGATTCCATGCGGACCTTGATGTTGCGCGCTCCCTCAGGGAGTGCGAATGCGAAGTGGTGGCACTGCTTGTCGCCCACCTTGGTGAATGCCGGATCCTTGTCCTCGGTGGACTTTGTCATGTTGCGGACCTCCCCGTTGTGGAGTATGCCCTTGACCTTGGCGATGCCGACACCGTCCATGGCATAGCGGAACATGGATGTCATGAACCAGAGGCATTCCGATCCTGGCGTGGTCTCAGGATGGCTGCCGCAGATGGCGACACGACCGGTATAGATGGACGGCTTGTAAGCGATGCTGCAAGGATATCCGTATCCGGAGCGGCTCTGGTCTGAATAAACTCCCAGCACTTCCGTTCCCGGTACCTGTCCGGGATTAGGGAAGAACGGTCCGTTGGCGTGGCGCACGCTGTCCACATGGCCGTCGAATATGATATCTTGATATTCCAGAGTGTTGTACTTCATCAGTGGGCTATCCTTCGGTACGTCGAAATGCGTCGTGAAGTTGCCGGCCATTCCCTTTGGATATCCGGGCCAGAGGCCCACTGTACCTGTGACAGGAGTCTGTCCGGAATGTGTCCAGCCCGGCTGGTTGCGGTAAGTGCAGAGGAGCGCGCCGCAGCAGTTGCCGGTATATGAACCGCCATTGTAGAAGAAGGTGCGTATGTTCTCGCGGCCCTGGGCAGTCCAGGCTGCCACGTGGGTGTTCTCGTAACCTCCGTTGACATAGAACATCTTGAATCTCGGCTCTCCGTCAGGATAGAGCAGATAACCATTTGAATCGTTATCGCTGCCTACGTAATACTTGAGCATGGCGTTGCGGGACTCAAGAGGAACACTGGAGAGGCTTGACACATAAGTTGTGGCTCTGTGCTTCTCCTGGCATTCCACGTATTCATAGGTGAATCCGCGGGATGCAAGGTCCTTGAATGCATTGAGGTTGCCGCGACCCGGACATACACCGACACCGTCGTCATTGAACATGTCCTTATAAAACGCCTTGTTCGGCACGTCGGTGCGGATGACAACCGCCGATTCGTCAGCGAACTCTATGGCAGGCATTGCCACGCACATGGAGCGGATTATCCTGTTCTCAGCGTGTGCACCGGCATATTTCTGCATGAATTTGCCGCTATGGCCGCTCAGAGTCACCGTGAAGCCTTCCGCGAGTGCATTGACAGGCACTACGAAGTAGAATGTCCTGTCTGATGCGGCGTCACCGGCGATGACATCGCCGTTCTGGCCGAGGGAGGAACCCTTCTCGACGAACATGCCGTCCTTGTCGGACGCATCCTTGGCGCAGCGGAGTGTCACGCTCTTGCGCTCCAGCGTCACGTCGCCTGTCATCACGAGCACAGGCTCCGTCACTCCTGCGGAGAGGTCTATCTCGCCCTCGCCCCAGAGAGCTTCATTGCCGTTGGTGGTCAGTGTGACGGTGGTGTAATCCTCAACGCCGCTGACGTTCACGGCCAGAAGGCCGCATGCGTTCCTGAACTGGAGCGTGCCGTCGGTGCAACCCACAGCCGCAGAGACATTGGCTCCCGAAGGGAAGCTGTTCTCGCAGTAAGTCTGCTCTGCAGGAAGATTGACGAGCACCTTGCTGCCGGAAATGCCTGTAACCCTGTCTGAAGGATAGACCGCACGGATGTCAGGATAAGACGATGAAGCGATGGTTTCGCCGTTGAAACGGCCGTTGTCCAGCCCCGCACTGGCAGGGTCGAGGGTATATACCGAACCCTGATATGAGGCATCCCCCGCCTTTGTCAGGTCAAATACCCTTATGGCGTCACCATCTTCCCAGACGACCTTGCTGCCCTCGAAGAGAGTGGTCTTGGTACTCAGGCTGTGCTGCTCCGTCGTGGCCTTGAGGCCTTCGGAGAATTGCGGCGCGACAGGCTCCTGATTGCAGGATACGGCTGCGGCGCAGAATAATGCTGAAAGAATTATATTTCTCTTCATGATGATTCTCCTCCGTTAA
>JAKSJG010000061.1 GCA_024398365.1 Bacteroidales bacterium
TTTTGACATAACAAAACCCCGAAAGTTTTTTGTCTAACTTTCGGGGTTCGGGTCAAAATGGCCGACCTTAATGGAATTCAATCAGAATACTCCTAGCAGGCGTGCATTCGCTTGATGAAGCACTCGATGGTGTTGGCCATAAGCATGGTGATAGTCATAGGGCCGACGCCGCCCGGAACCGGAGTGATGTATGCGGCACGTTCGCATGCGGACTCGAAGTCCACGTCTCCGTGGAGCTTGCCGTCTGCGCCGCGGCCGATACCGACATCGATGACAGCTGCGCCAGGCTTGACCATATCGCCCTTGATGAGGCCTATGGCACCTGTTGCAGCCACGAGTATGTCAGCCTGAAGGGTCATAGCCTTCAAGTCCTTCGTACGGGAGTGTGCCAGTATGACTGTGGCATTCGCGTCAAGCAGGAGCTTGGCCACCGGCTTGCCGACAATATTGCTGCGGCCAACTACGACTGCTGTCTTGCCTGCGACTTCTATGCCTGCCCTCTCGAGCATCTTCATCACGCCCTTCGGCGTGCAAGGCACCATGCAGTCCAGGCCGAGCCAGAGGTTGGCCACATTTACGGGATGGAAACCGTCCACGTCCTTGGCAGGTGCGATGGCCTCTATCACCAGGTTGGAATCAATATGTTTAGGCAAAGGAAGCTGGACAAGTATGCCATCCACTCCGCCGTCCGCATTGAGGTCGCGGATGAGGCTGAGAAGTTCATCCTGGGAAACGCTCGCAGGAAGTTCTATCAGACGGCTGTCCATACCCACGTATGCGGCAGCCTTGATCTTGCCGCGCACGTATGACTGGCTGGCAGGGTCCTCCCCCACTATTATCACCGAGAGACATGGCTTGCGGCCGTATTTTGCCTCGAGTTGTGCAATCTGGACCTTCATCTCGTCCTTGAGAGCGAGAGAAAGGTCTTTTCCATCAATGATTGTTGCGCTCATAATCAATATTCAAATGCAATATGTGCAATGTCTTTTCTGTAAAACAAATTGTCGCAGCGTATTTCAGCCACGGAAGCGTAAGCCTTGTCGCGGGCTTCGGCGAGTGTAGGGGCCTTGGCCACGCACATCATCACGCGGCCGCCGGAGGTTCTCAGCACGCCGTCCTGAAGCTTGGTGCCCATGTGGAAGACTATGCCGCCGGCATTCTCCACGCCGGATATGCCGTAGCCCTTCTCGTATGAGCCGGGATAGCCCTTGGAGGCCAGCACCACGCCGAAGGTGACATCGGAAGCCCAAACAGGCTCCTGTGCCTCCTGCCCGCAGGCCACGGCCTCGAATATGCTGTACATGTCGCTTTCTATCAGCGGCAGTACCACTTCCGTCTCAGGATCACCGAAACGTGCGTTGAACTCAATGACCTTGATGCCCTGAGGCGTCTTCATCAGACCGCCGTAGAGCACGCCGGAAAGCGGGCACCCCGCGTCAGCCATGGCATCTGCGGCACGCTGCATGATCGCAGTCATGGCATACTGTCTGTCTTCATCCGTGATGAAAGGCAGTGCCGTATAGGCACCCATACCGCCGGTATTCGGGCCCTTGTCGCCCTCATAGGCGCGCTTGTGGTCCTGTGCCATAGGCATAGGATAGACGCGTCTTCCGTCCACGAAGCACATCAGCGAAAACTCCGGACCTGTAAGGAAATCCTCGACCACTACCTTGCCTTCGCCGAATTTGCCGTCGAGGAGCATGTCCTTCAGTGCAGCCTCGGCCTCGGCCTTGTCAGCGGCGATGACCACTCCCTTGCCGGCAGCCAGTCCGTCATATTTGAGGACAGCCGGGAAAGGTCTTGAGCAGACGTATGCGAATGCCTCGTCGAAGTCGGTGAAGCTGCGGTAATCCGCTGTCGGGATGCCGCTTGAGGCCATTATCTCCTTGGCGAACTCCTTGCTGGTCTCTATACGGGACGCAGCTGCTGTATGTCCGAATATCTTCAGCCCCGCTGCGCGGAATTCGTCAGCAATGCCCTTGGCAAGCGCAGCCTCCGGTCCCACGACCGTAAGGTCTATGCCCTGCTCGAGAGCGAATGCCTTGAGCCCTGCTATGTCAGTATCCTTGATGGCGACGCATTCGGCGAGCGCGGCGATGCCGGCATTGCCCGGAGCGCAGTATATCCTGCCCACCTGAGCCGAACGCGAGAGCGCCTCGACTATGGCATGTTCGCGGCCGCCTCCGCCGACTACGAGTACTTTTCTGTCGCCCATATCCTAATGCTTGAAATGACGTTCGCCTGTTACGAGCATTGTGAGGCCGAGTTCGTCAGCCTTGACAACGCAGTCATTGTCACGTATGCTTCCGCCCGGCTGAACGATGGCTGTCACGCCGTACTGGGCAGCGAGAGCCACTGTATCGTCGAATGGCAGGAAGCCGTCTGAGGCGAGGATGAGGCCTTCGGTATGTCCTGCAGCCTGAGCTTCCTTGAGGGCGATCTCAGCGGAGCCGACACGGTTCATCTGACCGGCGCCCACGCCGAGTGTCTGGCCGTTCTTCACGACCACGATGGCATTGGACTTCACGTGCTTTACTATCTTCCATCCGAACTCCATGTCGGCGAAGAGAGATGCATCAGGCTTGACCTTGGTGACGCACATCTCAGGAGTGAGCTTGACAATGGTGGAGTCGAGGTCCTGGACAAGCATGCCACCGTTCACGCTGACATACTGATTTGCCTTCCCGGTCTCCTTGTCCATATCGACAACCATCACGCGGAGGTTCTTCTTGGTGGCGAGTATCTCGAGGGCTTCCGGAGTATATGAAGGAGCCATCACGATCTCGAGGAAGATAGGTTTCCATGCAGCTGCGAGCTCTGCGCTGACCTCGCGGTTCACTGCCACGATGCCGCCGTAGATGCTGACCGTGTCAGCCTCGTACGCTTTCTTCCAGGCCTCCTCTATAGTTGCGCCGACGCCTGCGCCGCAAGGGTTCATGTGCTTGAGGCCGACAGCGAAAGGCTCGTCGAAGTCACGCACGATGTTGAGAGCGGCATTGGCGTCCTGGATATTGTTGTATGAGAGTTCCTTGCCCTGGAGCTGGGTGGCAGTCGCCAGGGAGAACGGGCACTTGTCATCGAGTGCCTTGAAGAACTTGGCGCTCTGGTGAGGGTTCTCACCATAGCGGAGTCCCTGCTTGATGTCGTATTCGAGGAAGAGCTTCTCGTCGAGGCCGGCCTGGGCACGCATGTATGTGGCGATCATCATATCGTATTCAGCGGTATGAGTGTATGCCTTTGCGCTGAGCTTGAGCCTTGTCTCGCGGGAGGTGTTGCCGTTTTCGCGGATTTCGGAGAGTACCGTGTCATAGTCGGCAGGATTGCATACGATGGTGACGTCACGCCAGTTCTTGGCTGCGCTGCGTACCATTGAAGGGCCTCCGATATCGATGTTCTCGATGGCATCTTCCATTGTCACGCCTTCCTTGGCTATGGTCTGCTTGAAAGGATACAGGTTGACGCATACGAGGTCAATAGTCTCTATGCCGTTCTCCTTGAGAGTTTCCATGTGTGCAGGAACGTCGCGGCGCGCGAGGATGCCGCCGTGAACCTTCGGATGAAGGGTCTTGACGCGGCCGTCGCAGATCTCCGGGAATCCGGTGACCTCGCTGATGCCTATGGTCTTCACGCCGTTGCTGTCAAGCAGCTTCTGTGTACCGCCAGTGGCGATGATCTCCCAGCCGAGTGACTGGAGACCCTTTACAAACTCCACGAGTCCTGTCTTGTCGCTTACGCTGACTAATGCTCTCATATTATTTCAATAGTTTTTGTATTGTTTCAGGATAAAGTTGATGTTCGATTGCATGTATCTTCGCCTCCACTTCGTCAATGTCGTCGCCGTAATACTCAAAGCCGCGCTGGGCGATGATTCTGCCGCCGTCGAGCGTGGCATCCACGTAATGAATAGTCACGCCGAATACCTTGACTCCGTAGTCAAAGGCATCCTTGATGCCGTGTGCGCCCTTGAATGACGGAAGCAGCGCCGGATGGATGTTGATGATGCGGCCGCCGTATGACGCAAGCAGGGTCTCCCCCACTATGCGCATATAGCCCGCAAGGCATACAAGTTCAGCACCGGAAGCGTCCAGACGGCGGACAATCTCAGCCTCGTAAGCGGCCTTGCCGTCGTAGGACCTCGGAGAAAAGACAAAAGTCTCCGTACCGAAGCGCTCCGCACGTTCCAGCACCTTGGCTCCCGGCTTGTCGCATACGAGCAGAACGACTTCCGCATCGATGCGCCCTTCCGCACAGGCCTGTGCTATGGCTTCGTAGTTGGTGCCGCTGCCGCTGGCGAATACTGCAATCTTTCTCATTTCATTATGATGTTGACGCCTTCCTTGTCGGTAACGCGGCCGATGACGGCAGCCTTCTCTCCGTGCTTGGCAAGGATTTCAATGGCCTTGTCAGCTTCGGACGGATCGAGGACCACGATCATGCCTATACCCATGTTGAAGATGTTGAACATCTCGCGGTGAGGCACGTTGCCCCATTCCTCGAGGAGCTGGAAGATCGGGAGTATCTCCCAGGTACCTTCCTGGATCTCAATGCCCTGACCGTCGTGGAGGACACGCGGGATATTCTCGTCGAAACCGCCGCCTGTGATGTGGCTGATGGCGTGTACGTCGCAGTTGCGGATGACATCGAGCACCTGCTTGACGTATATCCTGGTCGGGGTGAGAAGAGCCTCTCCCAGACGCTGTCCGCCGAGTTCCTTGATTGAATTGAAGTATGTCAGGCCCTTGTCTGCGACAATCTTGCGGACAAGGCTGAAGCCGTTGGAATGAACGCCGGTGGAAGCGATTCCCACGAGGACGTCACCCACCTTGACCTTGCTGCCGTCGATGAGTTTTGACTTCTCCACGGCACCTGTGGTGTAACCGGCGATATCGTATTCACCGTCGAGGTACATGCCCGGCATCTCCGCAGTCTCACCGCCGACAAGCGCGCAGCCTGCCTGACGGCAGCCCTCAGCGACACCGGCGACGATGGCTTCGATCTTTGCAGGGATATTGTGTCCCACAGCTACGTAATCGAGGAAGATGAGAGGTTCAGCGCCCTGAGCAAGGACATCGTTCACGCACATTGCAACTGCATCGATACCCACTGTATCATGCTTGTCCATGGCGAAGGCAATCTTGAGCTTGGTACCTACGCCGTCGGTTCCGCTGACCAGTACAGGCTCCTTGAGACCGAGCTCGGAGAGGTCGAACATACCTCCGAAGGAACCGATACCGCCCATGGTGCCCTTGCGGGCTGTGGAAGCGACGTGCTGCTTGATTCGGCGGACTACTTCATAACCTGCTTCCAGGTTGACGCCCGCATTTTCATAACTTTTGGCCATAATGTATCTTATTCTTTATCGTTTTCGTGTCCGTAAATTGATGTCGGATATTCTCCGGTGAAGCATGCGAGGCAGAGTTCGCTGCGGCCCGGGCAGGATGAGACAGAAGACTCAGGACTGATATAGCCGAGAGAATCGGCTCCGATGGCCGTGCAGGCCTGGCGGAGGTTTCTGTCGCTGCAGAGCAGTTCCTTGCGGGTGGAGGTGTCCACGCCGTAATAGCAAGGATACTTCATCATAGGGCTGGCGATGCGCACGTGCACCTCGGTGGCGCCGGCATCGCGCAGGAGCTTGACTATCTTGAGAGAGGTGGTACCGCGGACGATGGAGTCATCCACAAGCACGACCCTCTTGTATTTGACGATGCTGCTGATGGCGGAGAGTTTCATCTTCACGCCCTTCTCACGCATATCCTGTGTAGGCTCGATGAAGGTGCGGCCGACATATTTGCTCTTGATCAGACCCATCTCATATGGAATGCCGCTTTCCTCGGCGTAACCCATGGCGGCGCTGAGGCTGCTGTCCGGTACACCGATCACGATATCGGCATCTGCCGGGCATTCGCGGGCAAGACGGCGTCCTGACTCCTTGCGGTATGAATGTACGTTGCATCCGTCGATGTCACTGTCCGGACGCGCGAGATAGATGTACTCCATAGCGCAGAGTTTGTGGCGCTGGTACTTCGAATACTGGCGCGTACGTATGCCGTGGTGGTCTATGGTGATGAGTTCACCCGGCTCGATGTCGCGGATGAAGGTGGCTCCGATAAGCTCGAATGCACAGCTCTCGCTGCTGACCACATAACCGTCACCGAGGCGGCCGAGGCAGAGAGGCTTGAGGCCGTATTTGTCACGGGCGGCATAGATGCGGTTCTTGGTCATTATCAGGAAGGTGAAACCGCCTTCCATCATATTGAGAGCCTCAACGATGGAGAAGATACGCGGTCCCGGTGCTTCCTTCTTGATCATATGGGCGAGGAGCTCGCTGTCCATAGCGCTCTGGAAAAGGCTGCCCTTGCCTTCAAGATAAGAGCGGATAAGGTCAGAATTGATGAGGCAGCCGTCATTGGCGATGGCGAAATTGCCGGACTTGTGACGGAAGAACAAAGGCGAGATATTGGAACTACCACCCTTCTTCACATTTGCGTAACGCACATTTCCGACTCCGATGGAGCCATCCATGGATGCGAGGTTCTGAGGGTTGAACACTTCGTGCACCAGGCCGAGGCCGCGGACATTGAAGGATTCGCCCTCCTCGTTGAAGGTTACGATACCGGCGGCTTCCTGTCCTCTGTGCTGAAGGGCATGAAGTCCGTAATAAATAATCTGCGCCGCATTAGGGACGCCATATACTCCGAATACACTCATTTTTACTTCTCCTTCAATTTGGTGAGACGTTCGAGAACAAGCTGATATGCGTCGATGACACCGCCCATGTCGTGACGGAAGCGGTCCTTGTCAAGAGAATCTCCGGTCTTTGCGTCCCAGAGACGGCAGGTGTCAGGGCTGAATTCGTCGGCTACGACCAATTTGCCGTCAGCCGTGCGTCCGCACTCGAACTTGAAATCAATAAGATCTATACCGGCATCCGCGAATACCTTCAGGAGGCAATCGTTGACCTTGGCAACCATGGCGTAGAGCTCCTCGAGCTCCTTGTAGGTCACAATGCCGAGAGCTACGGCGTGATGGTCATTG
Organism: Bacteroidales bacterium; assembly: GCA_024398365.1. Classification (GTDB taxonomy): domain Bacteria; phylum Bacteroidota; class Bacteroidia; order Bacteroidales; family UBA932; genus Cacconaster. The sequence continues at coordinate 7,036 of JAKSJG010000061.1, forward strand.
ATGATCGGGAAACCTGCTTCATTATTGTTGTAGCGTATCTCATATATGACATTTGAAGGCTTCGTGCCCGGCTCCACATGGAGGAACTTGGCGGCGCTGCCGGCAATCCAGTTGCGTACAATGAACTGAAGCGGTATGATCTCCACCCTGCGGCATGTCTGTTCGGTAGGGCTGACGTCCTCGATGAAGTGTGTCGGTATCCCCTGCTCCGCAAGGAATCCATACAGCAGCGATGCGATCTTGCAGCTGGCCTCCGCCTTGCCTTTGATGGTAGCCCTCTTGATATTGTGGAATGCCGTTATCTGATCCTTGTAGCGGACCAGGGCCACGTCTGGCGAATCCGTGGCAAAGACGGTCTTGTCCTTGCCTTCGACAATCAATTCTTTAGCTTCAACTTTCATTTTGCGTTAAAGTATTTGACGGCATTGTCAAACAGAGGCTGCTCGAGATTGCCGTGTATGTTCTTGAATACATTCTTTTCAAAGCGTTCGCTGTGACCCATCTTTCCGAGTATGCGGCCGTCCGGGCTGATGATGCCCTCGATGGCGTAATATGAGCCGTTAGGGTTCATCGGAGACTGCATCGTAGGCTCTCCGCTGACCGGGTCGGCATACTGGAATGCCACCTGGCCGTTCTCGAAGAGTTCCTTCGCAAGGTCAGGCCTTACCACGAACTTGCCTTCTCCGTGGCTGACAGCGATGGTGTAAAGCTCACCTTCGGACATTCCCGCGAGCCAAGGCGATGCGACAGATGCGACGCGCGTGGTGACCATCTGGGAGACGTGACGGTTGATATCATTGCGGAAGAGAGTCGGTGAATCCACGGTGACCTTGCCGAGGCGTCCGTATGGCAGCAGACCGCTCTTGACGAGGGCCTGGAAGCCGTTGCATATACCGAGGATCAGACCGCCGCGGTCAATGAGCGCGTGTATCTGAGCCGCCACAGCCTCATTGTTGAGCACGGCTGCGATGAACTTCGCGCTGCCGTCCGGCTCGTCGCCTGCGGAGAATCCGCCGCAGAGCGCGAGAATGTGGCACTTGGATATGTTGTCGCACATCATATCAATGGAACGTGTGACATCAGCCTGAGTAAGGTTGGCGAAGACGCCGAATGTAACCTCCGCGCCCGCCTTGCGGAATGCCTTGGCGGTATCGTAGTCGCAGTTGGTGCCAGGGAACACAGGGATGAAGACCACAGGCTTCTCCACAGGCTTGCCCGGATATACAGCCACAGCGGCAGGCTTTGCCGCTCCTGCACCTTCAGGACGGAGCTCCTGATGATGTGCCACAGCTGTCTGAGGATAAACCTTGGCATAGCGTCCGTCATTTGCCTTGCGGAGGCTGTCAATGCTTACGGACTCACCGTTGACGGTCAGTGCGGCCTGGTCGCTGACGGTGCCGAGGAGAACTGCGGCCGGGCAGTCAAGCGCCGCCGTGCTCTCCACGATGATGCTGCCGTAGCTCTGGCTGAAGAGATCCTCCAGGGAGAGCTTGACATCAGCGCCGAGATTGTTGCCGAAGCTCATCTTGATGAGGCCCTCAGCCACGCCGCCCTGCCCCACTGCCCAAGCTGAGACGATGCAGCCGTCGGCGATGGCGCCGCGGACGAAATCCCAGTTGGCCTTGAGACCTTCGGTGTCAGGCATACGGTCTGCCTTCGGAGTGTGCTTTATAATATACAGACGGTTGCCCGCCTTCTTGAATTCAGGTGAGATGACAACTGACGCCTTGACCGGAGTGATACCGAAGGCTATCAGTGTCGGAGGAACGTTGATATGCTCGAAGGTGCCGCTCATGGAATCCTTGCCGCCGATGGAAGGCAAGCCGAATGTGAGCTGCATCTTGAGAGCGCCCAGCAGTGCGCTGAGAGGTCTGCCCCATGCGTAGCTGTCCTGGGTGGTCTTGCCGAAATACTCCTGATAGGAGAATCTCATGCCGCTCCAGTCGCCGCCTGCAGCCACAACCTTGGCGCAGGAATCGACCACTGCGTAAGCCGCGCCGTGATAAGGGCTCCATGAAGACAGATAAGGATCGAAACCGAAGGACATCATGCTGGCAGTATCTGTGAAGCCGTCAACAGGAAGCTTCTGGACTGAAACCTGAGACTCCGTGGTCTGGGATGCGCCGCCGTAAGGCATCAGGACAGTTGAGCGTCCGATTGTGGAGTCGAACATCTCTATCATGCCCTTCTGGGATGCCACGTTGGCCGATGCGGCCAGATCGATCATCTTCTCCTGAAGTGTGGCGCCCGCAGCCTCGATGGCGAACGGATTGCGGTCCTCGACAGCCTCCACGGCCGCCTCGGCATAGTGCTTCGCACCCGCACTGTCAATGAATTCGCGTGAAAGGTCAGCGACTATTTCGCCGTTGTTGAATATGCGCATCCTGCCGGAATCCGTCACATCGGCCACATAAGTGACCTCGACGTTCTCCTGGTTGCAGTAATTCTCAAATTCAGCCCTGTCAGAGGCTTCAACAACCACAGCCATACGCTCCTGGGACTCGCTGATGGCGAGTTCGGTGGAGTTGAGGCCGGCATATTTGGCAGGAACCTTCTCAAGGCGGATGTCAAGGCCGTCGGCAAGTTCACCTATGGCCACGCTCACTCCGCCGGCGCCGAAGTCATTGGACTTCTTGATGAGGCGTGTGACCTCAGGACGGCGGAACAGGCGCTGGAGCTTGCGCTCTTCAGGTGCGTTGCCCTTCTGGACCTCACTGCCGCAGGTCTCGAGTGATGCCTCGGTATGCTCCTTGGAAGCTCCGGTGGCACCGCCGATGCCGTCACGGCCTGTGCGGCCGCCGAGCAGCAGTATCACGTCGCCCGGCGCAGGTGATTCGCG